>NZ_FOED01000007.1:0-79382 GCF_900110545.1 Pseudomonas sp. Snoq117.2
TTCTTGTAGGTTGGCGCTGAGCGCAGCGAAGCCCAACGGTGCCCAAGGCCAGCCCCCGCGTGTTGGGCTTCGACGATGGAGCTGTCTCAACCCAACCTACAAGGGGAATGGGTTCTTGTAGGTTGGCGCTGAGCGCAGCGAAGCCCAACGGTGCCCAGGGCCAGATCCCGCATGTTGGGCTTCGACGATGGAGCCGTCTCAACCCAACCTACGTGGGAGCTGAAGCTACCGTAGGTTGGGTTGAGCGTCAGCGAAGCCCAACGTCTCAAGGCACCCTCGGCGACACCATGAAGGCGCGGAAGCGCTCCTTGAGATTGCCGGGCCGTGCGCCCTGCCAGAGCAGCTGCCAGCCTGGTGGTACCGCCACGGCTTCGTGCCATTCGTCCTGCACCACCAGCACCTGGCAGGGCACCTGGCGCAGCGCGGTCAGCTCCACCGGGGGATAGCCGGCGTAGACGTGCAGCATGGAGCGCTCCGATTCGCCCAGGCCGTAGCTGGCCACGCAATCCGTCCGTGGCAGCACCCGCTGCAGCGCGGTGAACGGCCGGGCATAGCCGTTGCCCAGGTCGACCCAGGGTAGCCAGAGGCTGTTGGCCAGACTCCAGCTCACGGTGAGGCCGACGAACCAGAGACTGCTGGGTGCCAGGCGTCTGTGCAGCCCTAGCGCCAGTCCCCAGCCGAGCAGCGCCAGCGCGGCGAGGATCCAGGCCAGCAGGCCTACCGGCAGCCGTTCAGTGAGCGGCAGATGGTCCCGGACCAGCGCTGGCCAGGGCAGCGGCCAGCCCAGCGCCAGGCCGAAACCGCCCAGGGCCAGCAAGGCGATGATCGGCGTCCAGAAGGCCAGCCCGAGGGTGCGCCCAAGGGCGGCGAGTACGGGCGGAGGCTGCAGGCGCGCGGCAAGCAGCGCCAGGGCCGGAAACAGCGGCAGCAGATAGAGGCTGCGGAACACCGCCGACTTGAGCAGCACCGCCAGGCAGACGATGGCATAGAGCACCACCGTAGCCAGTCCTGGATGCCGACCCAGGCGCTTCAGCGGGCTGCCGCCACTGCGATACAGCTGCCAGAGCGTGGCGCCGAGCAGGATCAACCCGGTAGGAAAGGACAGCGCCAGCAGATCCGCCAGGCTGGAAGCCAGGCCATCGGTATCGCTGTTGCGCACCTCCAGGCCGAAGAAGCGGCCGATGTTGTTGATCCACAGCCAGGTATGGAACAGCTCCGGCGCCCGGTGCCAGAGCAGCGCCGGCCAGACCAGCAGCCAGGGCAGGGCGGCCAGGCTGGCGGCGAGCAGCCAGCGACGCCCTTCCGGCTCGACCAGCCGCCGCGGCCAGCAGAGCGCGCAGAGCAGTCCGGTGAGGCCCAGCACCCCGGGCACCAGCAGGCCCTTGCTCATGAAGGCGATACCCAGGCCGCTGCCGAACAGCAGGCCCTGGCGCCAGGGGTGGCGGTTGTCGTGCAGGTGCGCGGCCAGCCCGGCGAGGCCCAGGGTGGCGCCGGCCAGCTGAGGCACGTCGGCGATCAGCAGATGACTGTGCTGCACCACCCCGAGCATGCCCAGCAGGGCGAGCACCGCCTCGCGCTGGCGGCCGGGCAGCAGTCGTCCGGTCAGCCAGGCAAGAGCGGCCAGGGTCACCAGCATCCAGCCCAGTACCGCCAGCCGTGCACCGTCGGGCGCGCTCAACCAGGGCGCGGACAACCGCGCGGCCAGGGCGCCGGTCCAGTACATCAGCGGCGGCTTTTCCATGAAGGGCGCGGTACCGACGCGAGGAGTCAGCCAGTCCGGGGTGGTGAGAAAATTCCACACCATGCCGAAGGAATAGGGCTCGTCGGCCTTCCACAGTCCACGGCCGAACAGTCCGGCGAGCAGGTAGGCGGCCAGGCAGCCGAGCAGCAAGGCCCGCTCCAGCTGTGCGGCTCTTGGGGAGGCAGGGGAAGAAGAGGGGAGCACGGCAGAGACTCTTGGCGGAATCCTGCCGGTATACGGGAGTTGGCTTAGAGGGGGCTTAAGAGGTTGCCCGAGGCAACGTGCATGGGTACGGCGGGGCTGACTGATTCTCCGCCGATATTGCTGTTCCTACGGAAAACGGAGCACTGCCAATCGCGGCCATGGGCCGCTCCTACAGGTCTAGTCGAACCTGTAGGAGCGGCCCATGGCCGCGATTGCTGAGGGTTAGCTATAGGGCCCTGGCGGGTTACAGAGGGCTGCTGGTGGTTCTTGTCTCGAACAGCCTCTCCCCCAAACCTCGATAAGCAGCCAGAGCGCCGATAAGCCAGGCTGGACGAACTGTAATGTTGGGCTTCGCTGCGCTCAGCGCCAACCTACGAAAGTGGGCGTCCTAGGCCAGGTGCTTGAGCCTTTCCACCAACTGCGCATGCAGCGCCGGATCACCGCAGGCGAGGATGGCACCACCCTGCTGGGCATCGCCGCCGTCCCAGGCGGTCATGCGGCCGCCGGCGCCTTCGATGATGGGGATCAGCGCCTGGACATCGTAGGGCTGCAGGCCCGCCTCGATGATGACGTCGACGAAGCCCGAGGCCAGCATGCAGTAGGCGTAGCAGTCACCGCCGAAGCGGGCCAGCTGCACCTCGGCGGCCACGGCGTCGAAGGCCGCCAGACGCTCGGGGGTGTCGAAGATGTCGCGGCTGGTGCACATCAGCCGGGCCTGGGCCAGGCTGGCGCAGGCGCGGGTGCGCAGGGCCGCGCCGTTGCGCCAGGCGCCGGCCGGGGTGCCCAGGTAGCGTTCGCCGGTGAAGGGCTGGTTCATCACCCCGATCACCGGGCGGCTGCCGTCGTTGAGCGCCACCAGGGTGCCCCATAGCGGCAGGCCGGTAATGAAGGCACGAGTGCCGTCGATGGGATCCAGCACCCAGCTCAGGGGACTGCTGCCGGCGACGTTCTCTTCTTCCTCGCCGAGGATGCCGTGATCCGGGTGCTCGGCCTGGATGAGTTCACGCATGGCCCGTTCGGCGGCCTTGTCGGCGATGGTCACTGGGTCGTAGCGGCGGCCGGCGATGGCAGCATCGCCCTTGTCGTCCACTGCTAGCTGGGCGCGGAAGTAGGGCTGGATGGCCACGGCGGCGGCATCGGCCAGGCGCTCGGCGAAGCGTTCGTAGTAGGAGATCTCGGCAGCGGTCAGGCTCATGCTCATTTCACCAGGCGGGCGTCGAGGCTGTTCTGTGCCAGGCGCTGGGCCTGTGCCTGGGTCATGCCCAGGCCTTCGTGCAGGGCCATGAAGTTCTCGGTGACGTAGCCACCGAAGTAGGCTGGATCGTCCGAGTTGACGGTGACCTTGAGGCCGCGGTCGAGCATCTTGAGGATGGTGTGCTGGCTCATGTCGTCGAACACGCAGAGCTTGGTGTTGGACAGCGGACACACGGTGAGCGGGATCTGCTGGTCGACCAGGCGATCCATCAGGCGCTCGTCCTCGAAGGCGCGCACGCCATGGTCGATCCGCACCACGCCGAGCTGGTCCAGGGCTTCCCAGATGTACTCCGGCGGGCCTTCCTCGCCGGCGTGGGCCACGGCCGGGAAACCCTCAGCGCGGGCACGGGCGAAGACGCGCTTGAACTTGCTCGGCGGATGACCCTTTTCCGAGCTGTCCAGGCCGACGGCGACGAAGTGGTCGCGAAACGGCAGCGCCTGGTCCAGGGTGGCCTGGGCGGCGTCTTCGGAGAGGTGACGCAGGAAGCTCAGGATCAGCCCGCTGGTCACGCCCAGCTGCCGCTCGCCGTCGCTCAGCGCCTGGGTGATGCCACGTACCACCACTTCGAAGGGAATGCCGCGATCGGTGTGGGTCTGGGGATCGAAGAAGGGCTCGGTGTGGATGACGTTCTGTTCCTTGCACTTCTGCAGATAGGCCCAGGTCAGGTCGTAGAAGTCCTGCTCGGTGCGCAGCACGTCGGCGCCGGCGTAGTAGAGGTCGAGGAATTCCTGCAGGTTGCCGAAGTTGTAGGCGGCGCGCAGGGCTTCGACATCACCCCAGGGTAGGGCGACGCCATGGCGCTCGGCCAGCTTGAACAGCAACTCGGGCTCCAGGGTGCCTTCCAGGTGCAGGTGCAGTTCGGCCTTGGGCAGGGCATTGAGCCAGTCGTACATGGGAGCCTCGGGATAGCTTGAATCAGAAAAAGATGGACGATTGTCGCACGCTTTGCCGGGTTTTCCGCAGGCATCCGGGTTCCCGCTGACCGATGTACGGTGGTTTGGGCGGTCAGAAATTCCCAGCGTTCCACGCTTTGGGCCAGCAAAGGGCCATAACGCCTGCATTGGGTCTGGATCTGACTACAATCGGGACGCATGGCTCCAAACACCAGGCGTGAGGTATCCGTGCAGACCGTTCAGGATTACGTTGGCGGCAAGAACAACAATCTCAATCTGATTCGCATGATCGCGGCGCTCGCCGTGGTCTTCAGTCACAGCTTCGCTATCTCCAGTGGCACGGCCACGGCGGAACCGGGACGCGAGAGCCTGGGCATGACCCTGGGCGACATTGCGGTCGACATCTTCTTCATCACCAGCGGCTTTCTGGTCACCAAGAGTCTGCTCAGCCGCGCCGACATCATCGACTTCGTCTGGGGCCGCGCCCTGCGCGTGGTACCGGGCCTATTGGTGATGCTGGTGCTGACGGTGCTGGGCCTGGGTGCCTGGCTGACCCGGGCACCCTTGCAGGATTACCTGAGCGATCCCCAGACCTGGTTCTATCTGTTCAAGAACACCGGCCTGATCGCTGGCGCCGAATTCGACCTGCCCGGGCTGTTCGAGGGCAATCCCTTGCAGACCATCGTCAATGGCTCGCTGTGGACGCTGCCTTTCGAGGTGGGCATGTACGGCGCCCTGGCGCTGCTCTGGTTGTTCGTGCTCTGGCTGCGGCTGGACAGTCGCCACTTCCAGCGCGCCATCCTGCTGTTCGCCGTGGGCGCGGCGCTGTTCAAGCTGTTCGCCTACTATTTCTTCGCCAGCGAATCGCACCTGCTGCGGCTGTTCCAGATGTTCTTCCTGGGCGGTGCCTTCTATGTGCTGCGTGGCTACATCCCCCTGTCACGGGCGGCCTTCGTCGTCGCCGTGGCGCTGCTGGCGGTGGCGATGCCCGACCGCGACAGCTTCTACCTGGTCTACAACCTGACGCTGGGCTATGTGCTGCTCTATCTCGCCTTCGTGCCGGCCGGCCGCATCCGTGCCTTCAACGAAGTGGGTGACTACTCCTACGGCCTCTACATCTACTCCTTTCCCGTGCAGCAGACCCTGGCGGCGGTGATCCCCGGCATCGAGGCCTGGACCATGGTGCTGCTTTCCATCGGCATCACCCTGCCGCTGGCGGTGGTGTCCTGGTTCCTGGTGGAACGCCATGCCCTGGGCTATCGCCAGGCCTGCGCGACCGGCACCAAGGCCGTGTGGAAGCGCCTGGCACCGCGTGCTCGGGTTGGCTGAGCGGCCTGTCAGGCGGCGGTAGCCTGGGTGGCCAGCGCCGGGGTGTAACAGGATGCGAGCCTTTTGCCCTCCAGGGCGGTCGTAACAAGGCATTGCTCAACCAAGGACGCTCCTTTCCATGCTCGCCGCCCTCAAAGACGAAACCCTGCTGCTGGTCGCCATCGGTGCCACGGTGCTGGCCTATGTGTTCGAACACGCCCTGCTCGGCGGTGGCCAGACCCTGGCGCTGATCGCCGCCGGCGGGTTGATCGCTGCCATCATCTGCGCGGCCATGCGCGTGGCCCATCACGCCGAACTGCTGGCGGAAAAGGTCGGCGATCCCTATGGCACCATGATCCTGACGCTCTCCGCCGTGCTGGTGGAGGTGATCATCCTGGCGATCATGATGAGCCACGACCACTCGCCGACCCTGGCCCGCGACACCATCTATGCCGCAGTGATGCTGGACATGAACGGCATCATCGGCCTGACTGCGCTGCTCGGGGGCCTCAAGCACGGCGAGCAGGCCTACAACGATGACTCCAGCCGCAGCTACGGGGTGATGATCATCACCGCGGTGAGCATCTCCATGCTGGTACCGGAATTCATTCCCTCGGCCCAGTGGCACGTCTATTCCTTCTTCACCATCGGCGCCATGGCGCTGCTCTATACCCTGTTCCTGCGCATGCAGACCGGCCCGCACAGCTATTTCTTCAGCTACAACTACCCGGACAAGAAGCGCAAGCGCCCGGCGGCCGAGGGCGAAGCCGCCACCGCCGGCCATGGTGAAAGCAGCGCCACCCTGTCCATCGCCATGCTGATCGTCGGCATCGTCGCCACCGGAGCCCTGGCCGAGGTGATGTCCAAGTCGCTGGATACTGGGCTGGAAGGCCTGGCCGTACCGGCCCTGGTCCCGGCGCTGGTGGTGGCGGTGATCTCCGCCAGCCCCGAGATCCTCACCGCCCTGCGCGCGGCCATGGCCAATCGCATGCAGTCGGTTATCAACATCGCCCTGGGCGCCAGCCTGTCCACGGTGATCCTCACCGTACCGGTGGTGGAGGCCATCGCCCTGTACAACGGCCAGCCGATCCAGATGGCCATGACGCCGGTGCAGACGGTGATGATGGCCGTGACCCTGATCGTCGCCGCCATCAACCTCAACGATGGCGAGACCAACGCCATTGAGGGCATGACCCACTTCGTGCTGTTCGGTACCTTCATCATGCTGACCATCCTCGGTCTCTAGGGCGGTGCCATGATCGACAGCGAGGTCATCAGCAACTACGGCTACGGCGCGGCGGTTTTGGGTGCTCTGGTGGAAGGCGACGGCGTCGCCATCCTGGCCGGCATCGCCGCGCGCCACGGCTACCTGCTGTTTCCGCTCACGGCGCTGTGCGTGGCCCTGGGCGGCTTCATCGGCGATCAGACGCTGTTCTACCTGGGTCGCCGCTACGGCGACCGCATCCTCGGCCGCTTCAAACGCCAGCAAGCGCGCATCGACTGGTTGCGCAGCCGCATTCATCGCCACGAGGCCCTGTGGATCATCGGCATCCGCTTCGCCTATGGCTTCCGCCTGATCGGCCCGCTGCTGATCGGCGCCAGCGGCGTGCGGCCGCGGCGGTTCCTGTTCTTCAACATCATCGGCGCCCTGCTGTGGGGCTTCGTCATGACCGGCATCGGTTATGCGGTTGGGGAGATCCTGCGGGACTTCTTCGCCGAGCATCATGTGTCGACGCACTGGTTGATCGCGGCGGCGATCTGCGTGGTGGTGCTGTTCATCGGCGCCCGCGCCGTGTTGCGGCGGCGGGAGGGGGTGTAGGGGGCTTTGTAGTTTGGGTTGAGCGGAGCGAAGCCCAACGGTGCGTAGACCTGAACCTCGCTGGAATCGCGGCCATGGGCCGCTCCTACGGCAGCTGGTCATCCTGTAGGAGCGGCCCATGGCCGCGATAGGTGAGTCGCCAGCGAGGCGAAACGAGTTTCGGCAGATCGCTCGATAAACAGCCAGGGCGGCGGCAATGGCATCAATCTGATTTACCCAAACGAAAAAGGCGCCCTGAGGCGGCTTTTTCACACTAAACCAACCCAAGTCAGACCTTGACGATCCAACCCTCCGGAGCCGGCTTGTCGCCGGTCTGGATGCCGGTCAGTTCCTCGTACAGCTTGCGCGTCACCGGGCCGACGTCGGTCAGGCTGTGGAAGACGTGCAGCTTCTCGCCGTACTGGATGCCGCCAATGGGGGTGATGACCGCCGCGGTGCCGCAGGCGCCGGCTTCGACGAACTGGTCGAGCTGGTCGATAAAGACGTCGCCCTCGACCACGTCCAGGTTCAGCCGCTCGCGGGCCAGCTCCATCAGCGACATGCGGGTCACGCCCGGCAGCACGGATTCGGAGCGCGGAGTGACGAACTTGCCGTCGCCGGTGATGGCGAAGAAGTTGGCCGAACCGACTTCCTCGATCTTGCGATGGGTCAGGGGATCCAGGTAGATGCAGTCGGCGAAGCCTTCGGCCTTGGCCTGGGCGCCGGGCATCAGGCTGGCGGCGTAGTTGCCGCCGACCTTGGCGGCACCGGTGCCCTGGGGCGCGGCGCGGTCATAGCCGGAGATCACGAAGTTGTGCGGGGTCATGCCGCCCTTGAAGTAGGCGCCGACCGGGATGCCGAATACCACGAAGTGGAACTCGGGGGCGGTGCGCACGCCGATGTTGTCACCCACGCCGATGACGAAGGGCCGCAGGTAGAAGGCGCCGCCGGTGCCGTGGGGCGGGATCCAGGCCTCGTTGGCCTTGACCACCTGCTGGCAGGCATCGATGAACATCTCGGTGGGGACCGGCGGCATCAGCAGGCGGGCGCAGCTCTTGTGCATGCGCGCGGCGTTGCGGTCGGGGCGGAACAGGTTGATGGAGCCGTCCTGGCAGCGATAGGCCTTGAGGCCTTCGAAGCACTGCTGGCCGTAGTGGATGGCCGTGGAGCCTTCGCTGATGTGCAACTGGTTGTCGCGAGTCAGCTCGCCGGGTCCCCAGCTGCCGTTGCGATAGGTGGCGATATAGCGGAAGTCGGTCTTGATGTAGTCGAAACCGAGGGTCTTCCAATCGATGTCCGCAGCGCTCATAGATCCTCGCAGTGCTCTCCGGCGGTTTGGCCGGTCGTTTCGTGGTCGGGCCGTACGCCTCACTGGCGACGGTTAAAAGGGGTGGACGAGGCGGGCTCGTCGCTAGGTTCTGTATGAAAAGTCGCCGAGCGAAGGTCAGGCAAGGCAAAAATCAGCGAGGAAGCGGAGTTTACGAGTGGTAAATGAGCATTCCGAGCTGATTTTTAACGCAGCATTACCGAGCGCAGGCACTTTTCGTACAGAGCCTAGACTGTGAAAGATACCGCTTATCCGGACCTCTGGGGGCACCTTTCAGCCAATCGGGTCTCCAAAGACTGAAGCTGGCCCTTTGCCGCCTCTGCCTGTTGCTTCAGGCTGGGTGTGCGGGTCGCCACCAGGAGTCTGTTTTGAAAACAATAATGGCGTTGCTGGGTGCCCTGACCCTGCCAACGCTCACGGCGCAGGCCGCCGGCATCTTCACCGACAAGTTCGACACGGCGCTCAATCGTCGGGTCATCGAATGGCGTGGGGCACCCTCGTCCGACGGGATCGTCTTCAGCGTAATCGCCAGCCAGTTCAAGACCAGCGCCGGCAACGCCACCACCGATTTCCGCACCCAGCTGTCTACCTTTGGCGACAAGGTGCGCTTCCACGGCTGCAGTGCCAGTCGCTGGGAAATGAACGGCCAGCTCTACCTGCCACTCAAGGGCCAGTACCGCATGGCCGGGCTGGACGAGCGCTACGGCGAGTATTTCATCGGCCAGCCCAGCCGCCAGGACCTGGAATGGGTGGCCATGAATACCCGGGTCAATTATCGCCTCTGCCGCCTGCGCGCAACCCTGTCCGCCGAGGACCTGCAGGGGCTGCGCTGGGTGTTGCAGGCGGCGGAGTCCGGCTAGCGGGCTAGTCGAAGCGGGTGATGACGGTCACCCCGGTACCTTCGAACCTGTCCATGTGCATCAGGGCCTCGCTGGACTCGGCCAGGCTGATCTCGCGGCCGATCAACCGCTCCGGTGCCAGGGTGCCCTGGCGCAGCATGGCCATCAGCACGTCGTAGCGATGGGCCTGCATGCCGTGGCTGCCGAGGATTTCCAGCTCCTTGGCGATCACCAGATTCATCGGCAGCGCCGGCGTCGCCTGGTCGCCCAGCAGCAACCCGACCTGAACGTGCTTGCCGCGCTTGCGCAGGCTGGCGATGGAATTGAAGCAGGTGGTGGGGTGGCCCAGGGCGTCGAGAGAGACGTGGGCACCGCCGCCGGTGAGTTCCTGCACCGCCTCGGGCACGCTGGCCACCTGGGTAGCATCGAGGGTGGCCACGGCCCCGAGGCTGCGGGCCAGGGCCAGCTTGTCGGCGGTGATGTCGATGGCCACCACCTGGGCGCCCAGGGCGCTGGCGATCATGATCGCCGAGAGCCCGACGCCACCGCAGCCGTGCACCGCTACCCACTGGCCGGCGCTGACCTTGCCCTGGTCGACCACGGCGCGAAAGGACGTCACGAAGCGACAGCCCAGGCTCGCCGCCGTGGCGAAGTCCAGCTGCTCGGGCAGGCCGACCAGGTTGAGATCGGCCTGGTGGATGCCGACGTACTGGGCGAAGGAGCCCCAGTGGGTGAAGCCGGGCTGGAACTGATGGTCGCAGACCTGCTGGTGGCCGGCATGGCACTGCGGGCAGGCGCCGCAGCCACCGACGAAGGGCGCCGTCACCCGGTCGCCGACCCGCCACCTCCTGACGTCCTTGCCTACCGCCTCGACCACCCCGGCCAGTTCGTGGCCCGGCACATGGGGCAGTTCGATGTCGGTGTCATGGCCGACCCAGCCGTGCCAGTCGCTACGGCAGACGCCGGTGGCCATGACCTTGAGCACCACGCCGTGCGGCTCGGGGGTAGGGTCCGGCACCGTGCACAGGCAGGGTGGCGCGGAAAAGGCTTCGTAGACGACGGCTTTCATAGCGGGGCCTCGGGTGGGATGAGACCTCCAGTATGGCAAGCCGCGCGAATCTAGCCTGTCTGCTTGCCGGTGCGGCCGGCGGACTGCCGCTCGGCTAGCCTGCCAGGGCCTGCAGCCCGCTCCAGGTAGCCGGCGCGTCCTCGCCCAGCGCCTGCACCAGGGCGGCCTTGAGGCGGCAATCGGGCAGGGCGCGGTGGGTTTCCTGCACGGCGACGCCCTGCTGGCGAGCGGCCATGGCCAGGGACTTGCGCCGCCAGCCGTCCTGGCTGCGGCTGTCCAGACTCGGCTCCTGCCAGAACTGGGCATAGAGCTGCATCAGGCAGTGCAGGCGGGTGCCATCCACCAGTTGCACCGGCGGCGTCTCCCGCTCCAGTTCCGGCGGCAGCGCCAGACCGTGGAGCTGGGCATCGTGCCCGAGCAGGCGATAGTCGAAGGCCATGCCATAGGCCAGCACGGTGCGGCCCTGCAGCAGCGGCCAGAGCTGGGCGAACACCTCGGGAAAGGAAGGCGCCTGGCTCAGGTGGGCATCGGTCAGGCCGTGGATCAGGGTCGCCTCGCGCGGCACGGCGATGCTGGGGCGCACCAGGGTATCGAGCAGCACCCGGCCTCCGAGGGTCATCACCGCCACTTCAATCAGCTGGGCCTCTTCCCCCAGACCGGTCGCCTCGGTATCCAGCACCAGCACGTCCTGCTCCAGCCAGCGACGCGCCTGCTCGCGCACCCGCATTTGCTGGGCGTTGTAGCCGGTGACGGCAGCGGTGGAAAAAGACGACGACAAGGAATTCATGACACGGCCTGACAGCTGAAACCAAGGGTGCGCCCAAGAGCTGGGGAATCGGCTCTACGACGGGTGTGGGCATTCGATGCAAGATCATCGCCACAGGACACAGGCCGTTCGGCGGGAGCGACGAGCGGACCACCCGGCGCGCCGGGGTCGCCGGCGCGGTCTGGCCTTGCGAGAATGGGCCTTCATCCATGTCGAGGAGCGCTGCTGCTTTGGCCGCCGTCCAGGGTTTCTTGCTGACACGCCTCTGGCGCGAGACTTCCACCGGGATGGAGCTGGTGTTCTGGTTCGCCACCGACAGCGGTCCGCGCCAGCTGCGGGTGCCGGCGCAACAGGCCGTGGCCTTCGCCCCGGCCGCGCGACGGGCGGACATCGAGCGCCTGCTGCCGGCCGGGGTGGAGATCCGCGAATTGGCGCTGCAGGACTTCCAGCGGCGCCCCGTCCTGGGGCTCTATGCGCCGCGCTATCGCACCCTGCGCGAACTGGAGCAGCGCCTCCCCGCCGCCGGCATCGAGGTCTACGAGACGGACATCGCCCCGGCGGATCGCTTTCTCATGGAGCGCTTCATCACCGCGCCGGTGACGCTGCCCACGGCAGACGGCGGGCCACTGCGGCCCGATCCCGACTATCGCCCCTCGCTGCGCACCCTGTCGCTGGACATCGAGACCAGCGAGCGCGGCGAGCTCTACAGCATCGGCCTGCATGGCTGCGGCCAGCGCCAGGTGTACATGCTCGGCCCGCCCACCGGGGAGGATGCGGCGGTGGACTTCGACCTGGAATACGTCGCCGACCGCGCCACCCTGCTCCAGCGTCTCAACGCCTGGATGGCGCGCCATGATCCCGACGTCATCATCGGTTGGAGCGTGCTGCAGTTCGACATCCGCGTGCTCCACGAACACGCGCGCAAACTGGGCGTGCCCCTGCACCTGGGGCGTGGTGCACTGGAGGACGATCGCTACGAACCCGGCGGCCAGGGCCGGCCCTTCCAGGCGCTGCTGGCCGGGCGGCCGATCATCGACGGGGTGGAGGCACTCAAGTCGGCGACCTGGGTATTTCCCTCCTACAGCCTGGAGAACGTCAGCCGTACCCTGCTGGGCGAAGGCAAGGCCATCGACAATCCCCACGACCGCATGGCCTCGATCAATCGCATGTTCGCGGGCGAAAAGAGCGCCCTGGCGCGCTACAACCTGGTGGATTGCGAACTGGTCACCCGCATCTTCGCCAAGACCGAGCTGCTGCGCTTCCTCCTGGAACGGGCCAGCGTCACCGGCCTGCCGCTGGAGCGCCATGGCGCCTCCATCGCCGCCTTCTACCATCTCTATCTGCCGTTGATGCACCGCCAGGGCTTCGTCGCGCCCAATCTCGGTGCCCAGCCACCCGAGGCCAGCCCCGGTGGCTTCGTCATGGATTCCCGGCCCGGGCTCTACGACTCGGTGCTGGTGCTGGACTACAAGAGTCTCTATCCCTCGCTGATCCGCACCTTTCTCATCGATCCGGTGGGGCTGGTGGAGGGCCTGGCATTGCCCGAGGACGAGACGGTGCCGGGCTTTCGTGGCGCGCGCTTCCACCGCACCCGGCACTGCCTGCCGGAGATGGTGGCGCGGGTCTGGGAGGGGCGCGATGCCGCCAAGCGCGCGGGCAACGCGCCCCTGGCTCAGGCGCTGAAGATCATCATGAACAGCTTCTATGGCGTGCTGGGCACGCCGCACTGCCGTTTCTTCGATCACCGCCTGGCCTCGTCCATCACCCTGCGTGGCCACGCGGTGATGCACCAGACCCGCGAGCTGATCGAGGCGCGTGGTCATCGAGTGATCTATGGCGACACCGACTCCACCTTCGTCTGGCTCGGGGCTGCCCATGAGGAGGCCGAGGCCGAGCGTATCGGTCGCGAGCTGGTGGCGGCGGTCAACGCCCACTGGCGCGAGTGGCTACAGGCGGAGCTGGGGCTGGAAAGCCATCTGGAGCTGCAGTACGAGACCCACTTCAGCCGCTTTCTCATGCCTACCATTCGCGGCGCGGAGGAGGGCAGCAAGAAGCGGTACGCCGGGCTCAGACCCGGAGCCGACGGCCAGCCCGAGCTTGTGTTCAAGGGCCTGGAAACGGTACGCAGCGACTGGTCGCCGCTGGCCCAGCGCTTCCAGCGCGAGCTGTACCTGTTGATCTTCACCGGTGAGCCCCATGAGGACTATGTGCGCGACTTCGTCGCCCGCACCCGCGCCGGCGACCTCGACGACCTGCTGGTCTATCGCAAGCGCCTGCGCCGACCGCTGGAGGAGTACCAGAGCAATCTCTCGCCCCAGGTACGCGCGGCGCGCCTGCTGGAGGCGGAAAACGCCCGGCTGGGACGCCGCAGCCGCTTTCGCCGTGGCGGCTGGATCAGCTACCTGATCACCACCGCCGGCGCCGAGCCGGTCGAGCTGCCCCATGCACCACCCGAATACGATCACTATGTACAGCGCCAGTTGGCCCCGGTGGCCGACGCCATCCTGCCCTTCGTCGGCGACCGCTTCGACCGGTTGCTGGATCGGCAGATGGGGTTGTTCTGAACAGGGCGGTCGTTTCGAAGCGTTGATCGCCGAGCTGCACGCCCAGCGCGGCACCCGCGCGAGGCCATGGCATAGTCAGACGATTCGCGGCACACTCGGGGGCCACCGGGGCGCCTACCCAGCTGGGCTGGCGGTCCCCTTTCCCGCCAGAGGAGCGCTGCGATGACCCGCCTCACCGCCCAGGATTTCTCGCCCGAACTGCTCGAACTCTATGACTTCTATGTCCACGGTCGCATCAGCCGCCGCGACTTCCTCGACCGCGCCGGGGCCTGTGCCGCGGTGCTGGGGCTGTCGGCCACCGGCGTGCTGGCGGCGCTGAGCCCCAACTATGCCCTGGCCAGCCAGGTGGAATTCACCGACCCGGACATCATCGCCGAGTACGTCTATTACCCCTCGCCCAAGGGCCATGGGCGGGTGCGTGGCTATCTGGTGCGGCCGGCCAAGGCCAGCGGCAAGGTGCCGGCAGTGGTGGTGGCCCACGAGAATCGTGGCCTCAATCCCTATATCGAAGACGTGGCCCGG
The DNA here is from genome assembly GCF_900110545.1 of Pseudomonas sp. Snoq117.2. NCBI lineage: Bacteria > Pseudomonadati > Pseudomonadota > Gammaproteobacteria > Pseudomonadales > Pseudomonadaceae > Pseudomonas > Pseudomonas sp. Snoq117.2. The sequence continues at coordinate 14,287 of NZ_FOED01000007.1, forward strand.
CGTCTGGCCAAAGCGGGCTATCTGGCGCTGGCACCGGACGGCCTGACGTCCATGGGCGGCTATCCCGGCAACGACGACAAGGGCCGTGAGTTGCAGCAGCAGGTCGATCCGGCCAAGCTGATGAACGACTTCTTCGCCGCCGTGGAAACCCTGATGAGCCACGAATTCAGCACCGGCAAGGTCGGTATCACCGGCTTCTGCTATGGCGGTGGCGTGGCCAACGCGGCCGCCGTGGCCTATCCCGAGCTGGCCGCGGCGGTGCCCTTCTATGGACGTCAACCGCGCGCCGAGGAGGTGGCGGCGATCAAGGCGCCGCTGCTGATCCACTACGCCGAAAACGATCCGCGCATCAACGAGGGCGCCGCCGCCTACGAAGCGGCGCTCAAGGCGGCCGGCAAGACCTACGAGGTGCAGCGCTATGCCGGCACCAACCACGGCTTCCACAACGACTCCACCCCGCGCTACGACGAGGCGGCTGCCCAGCTGGCCTGGCAGCGCACCCTGGACTGGTTCGGGCGTTACCTGGCCTGAGCGCTCTGGGCTATCCCGGGTGCCGGGATCCCATGCCGTAGCGTTTTCCACGGGCGGGGCCAACCCGAAACGCTGGACAAGGAGGCGTTAGCCCGTCGCGACTGGTTGGGCGGGAGGCACCGTTGGGCTTCGCTGCGCTCAGCGCCAACCTACGCGAGAGGCCGGACCATGGTGGCTACCGACGTAGGTTGGGCTGAGACTGCGTCATCGTCGAAGCCCAACAGGCCCCCGGCTGAGCCTCGGCCCCGTTGGGCTTCGCTGCGCTCAGCGCCAACCTACGCGAGAGGCCGGACCGTGGTGGCTACCGACGTAGGTTGGGCTGAGACGGCGTCATCGTCGAAGCCCAACAGGCCCCCGGCTGAACCTCGGCACCGTTGGGCTTCGCTGCGCTCAGCGCCAACCTATATGAGAGGTCGAACTGCGGTGGTTGCTGACGTAGGTTGGGCTGAGACGGCGTCATCGTCGAAGCCCAACAGGGCCCGGGCTGCACCTCGGCACCGTTGGGCCTCGCTGCGCGTAGCGCCAACCTACGGAGTCAGGTCCCTTCGATCAGATCGCGGATGCGCACCGCCAGGGCGTCCATGGCGAAGGGCTTGGTCATCACGTGCATGCCGGACTCCAGATGGCCGTTGCCGACCACCGCGTTCTCCGCGTAGCCGGTGATGAACAGTACCTTGAGGCCCGGGCGGCGCTGGCGGGCGGCGTCGGCCATCTGCCGGCCGTTCATGCCGCCGGGCAGGCCGACGTCGCTGATCAGCAGGTCGATGCGCACATCGGATTCCAGCAGTCGCAACCCGGAGCTGGCATCCGCCGCTTCCAGGGCGGCGTAGCCCAGTTCTTCCAGCACCTCCACCACCAGCATCCGTACCGTGGGTTCGTCATCCACCACCAGCACCGTCTCGCCGTGACCCTGGCGTGGCAGCGCCGGTTGGCTGGCGATGAGGTCCACACCCGCCGCCGTTTCGCGGTGGCGCGGCAGGAACAGGGTGACGCTGGTGCCCTCATCGACCTGGGAATGGATGCGCGCCTGGCCGCCGGACTGGCGCACGAAGCCGTAGATCATCGACAGGCCGAGCCCGGTGCCCACGCCGATCGGCTTGGTGGTGAAGAAGGGATCGAATGCCTTGGCGATCACCTCGGGCGGCATGCCGCAGCCGTTATCGGTCACCGAGAGGGCGATGTATTCGCCCGGCTCCAGGTCGCGGACCCGGGCCATGCGCGCATCCAGCGCCCGATTGGCGGTCTCGATGAAGATGCGGCCACCCTCGGGCATGGCATCGCGGGCATTGATGCAGAGGTTGAGCAGGGCATTTTCCAGCTGCGGCGGATCGACCAGAGTCGACCAGAGTTCGCTGCTGGCCACCACCTCGATCTGGATCGCCGGACCCACCGTGCGGCGGATCAGGTCTTCCATGCCGGCCACCAGGCGATTGACGTCGGTGGGCTTGGGATCCAGCGTCTGCCGGCGGGAAAAGGCCAGCAGCCGGTGGGTCAGGGCGGCGGCGCGGATGGCGGCGCCCTGGGCGGCGGTGGTGTAGCGTTCAAGGTTGTTCAGCCTACCCTGGCCGATGCGCACCGTGAGCAGGTCCAGACTGCCGACGATGCCGGCGAGCAGGTTGTTGAAGTCGTGGGCCAGGCCGCCGGTGAGTTGGCCGACCGCTTCCATCTTCTGTGATTGGCGCAGCTGTTCTTCCAGCAGCGCCTGGGTCTCCGCGGCGTCCTTCTCGCGGGTGATATCGCGCCCGGCACCGGTGACGTGCTCCTGATCGGTATCTAGCGACAGCGTCCAGGACAGCCAGCGCCAGCTGCCATTCGCCGCCTGGACACGATTCTCCACCCGGGTCGGCAGGCCGCTGCGGCGCAGGTCGTCCAGCGCTACCAGCACCCCCGGTAGATCGTCGGGGTGAATGAGTTCGGTGTAGGGGCGGCTGAGCAACTCGGCCTCGGAATAGCCCAGGCCGCGCGACCAGGATGGACTCACCCGCAGCAGCTGCCCGGCGAAGTCGGCGGTGAGCAGCAGGTCCTCGCTGAGCGCCCAAAGCCGGTCGCGTTCGGCGGTGCGCGCCTGGACTTCCTGGCTGAGGCTGAGATTCTGCGCCTGGATTAGCGCCTGGGCGTCGCGCTGGACGGTGACGTCCTGGGCGAAGACATAGAAGCCATCCACCGCGCCGCGCCCATCCCGCCGCGGCCGATAGTGGATGTCGGCGATGCGTCGCCGGCCGTCCGGCCAGGCCCAGGGCAGATCCAGCCGCGCCGGGGTGCCGTCCAGGGCGGCCTGGATGGCCGGGCGGCGGGCAGCGAACAGCTCCGGCGCGAAGACCTCGGCCATGCTGCGACCGAGGATGCTCTGCGGCGCATCCTTGAACCACTTGGGCGCCTCGACGTTGGCGAAGCGATAGATCAGGTCGCGATCAACGAAGGCGATCAGGCAGGGCAGGGTGTCGGCCACCAGGCGCAGATTGAGTTCGCTGTCGCGCAGGGCACGTTCCGCGGTCAGCCGCGCCGTCGCCGAGCGGGTGCGATTGGCGACCTCGCGGATGAATTGCAGCTCGGCCGGCGTCCAGCGCCGCGGCTGACTGGAACCGACATAGAGCAGGGCCACCAGGTTGCCGTGCTCGAACAGCGGCAAGTTGACCAGGGCACGGGTCTCCAGGCGTTGCAGCGCCGCGAGGTTGTCACGGGCGCGCGGGTCCGCGTGCACATCCTCGATCACCACGGTTTCGCCGCGCTTGAAAGACTCGCTGTAGCTGCCGTAGTCGTGGAAATTCAGGGTGCCCATCAGGCTGCGGGCGCCCGGGATCGTCCAGTCGCGCCCCACGGTGATGGTCTCGGCCTCGGCGTCCACCAGGCCATAGCCCACCAGGTGGGCATCCAGGCTGGTACCCAGGGTGGCGCAGGCGAGGTCGGTGACGGCTTCGATGTCGCCCAGCTGGCTGAAGCCTTCACCGAGTTCGGCCAGGGCCCTGCGATAGCGCTCTTCGTCGCGGGTCGCCTGGGCGGCCTGCTCGCGCTCGGTGACATCCAGGAACAGCACCAGAAAGCTGTCGGGACCGGCCTTGTGCGCATGGCCTTCGTACCAGCGCCCGTTGTGCTGGAATTGCCGCACGTAGCTGAACGACTGGCCGGTATCCACCACCCGGGTGAAGTCTTCCACCCAGAGGTCTTCGAGATCGGGAAACAGGCTGCGCGCGGTCTGGCCGACCGCCTGTTGCGCACTCAAGCCGAAGTGCGTGCACCAGGCCCGGTTGACCTGGTCATAGCGCCAATCCCGGCCGCGGCCCTGGTCATCGCGCAGGATGGTGCCGAGGATGAAGCCCTCGTCCAGTTGCTCGAACAGGCCACGCCAGTAGCGCTCGCTCTCCGCCAGCTGCTGCTGTACCTCGCCCACGTAGCGCTGGCTGTCGCGCAGGGCCTCGCCGGCCAGGTGCTGGGACGTGCGGTCGCGGAGGATCTTGACGAAGCCGGTATGGGTACCGGCGTCGTCGTGCAGCGGATGCATCTCGCCACTGGCCCAGAAGCGAGTGCCATCGCGGCGCAGGTGCCAGCGCTCGTCCTCGGCACGGCCGTCCTGCAGGGCCAGCCGCATTTCCAGCGAGGCGCGGCCGCTCTGGTTGTCTTCCGGGGTGAAGAAGCGCTCCGCCGGTGCACCGCGAATCTCCGCGGCGGTCCAGCCCAGCAGGCGCTCGGCGCCGCTGTTCCAGTCGGCGATCACTCCGGCCGGATCGAGCACGATCATGGCGAAATCGATGGCGCCATCGAAGATTGCCAGGCGTCGTTGGGCGTCCTGGGGCGGCAGCGCGGTGCACTGGTCGAGCGCGGCGCGCAGGCGGCGTACTTCGGCCTGGAGTTCAGCGTGAGAGAGAGCGGATTCAGCCATGGGATCTTTCGAACAGGTGGGCAGCGAAAGCAGACGGCGGTGACGTCCAGCGAGAGCCTTAGAGTAAGAGAGTCGGGCGCCGGCCAGCGATCTGCCGGCACCTTTTTCCGACAGACAGGGAATTAAGTAGCCGCTGCGGCATCAGACAAGTGCCAGTACCAACCGGCCAGCCGTCCATCCGAGGGTTGTGATCCAATTCGAGTAATTTCGGTCTATTTAGTCGTACTAATGAAGTAGCGTTGCCATGACCGATGTAGTTTCTTCCGCAGCCGTTACCACTGTGCTGGTCGTCGAAGACGATCCCGTACTGCGCTCGCTGGCGACGGAGGTGTTCGAAATGGAAGGCTACGCCGTCCAGTCGTTCGACACCGCCGATGCCGCCTGGTGCTGGTTCGAAGCCGATCCATTGCCGCCCGATCTGCTGTTCACCGATGTGCGCATGCCCGGTCGGTTGGACGGGCTCGCCCTGGCCAAACAGGTCCGCCAACGGTTTCCACAGTTGCCCATCCTGGTGTCCTCTGGATACACCGGCCAGCAATATGCCGAACGCGAAGACCGGGCGCTGTTCCTGCCCAAGCCCTGGACCATCGACCAGTTGCTGAAGGCCTGCGGGCAGCTGGGCGTCTAGTCGCCTGCCTGACGCGCTCGCGCCAGGCGTACCGCCGAATCCACCTCATCCAGCGTCCAGGGCTTCTGCAGGAAGATCACCTGAGGGGGCAACGTGGTGGTGATTTCGTAGCCGTAGCCGGAAGTGATCACCATGGGCAACTCGGGCCAGCGCTGCAGCAGCATCTGCGCCAGCTCGCCGCCGCGCAACTGGCCGGGCATCAGGTGATCGGTAACGACCAGGGCCGGCGCTTCCTGGCATTGCAGCAGATGCACCAGGGCATCGTCGGCATTGTCGAAGCGGGTACAGGCCCACTGCAATTGTTCTTCGAGATGATTGCCCAGCAGCTCGGCGAGCAGACTGTTGTCTTCGATGACGACGGCATAGGGCAGGGCGGTAGACGAAGTCATCGGGACATCCGGAACGCGATGAGGCAATTCCGGAAGTCTAGCAGAGCCCTGTCGGTCTCAGTCTGGCTTTCGTCTGACCATTGTCAGATCTCCAAGACGATCTTGCCGAAATGGCTGCCGTCCTTCTGGAAGGCGAAGGCCTCGGCGATCTCGGCCAGGGGATAGCCGCGATCGATGACCGGCTTGATCCCGTTACTCTCCAGCGCCTGGATCATCTCCTGCTGATGGCGGCGACTGCCGACGATCAACCCCTGCAGTCGTTGGTGCCGACGCATCAGATTGGCGGTGGGGACCTGGCCCTCGACGCCGGTGAGCACGCCGATCAGCGCCAGATGACCATGGATACGCGCGGCCTGGATGGATTGCGCCAGCGTCGCCGGGCCGCCCACTTCCACCACGATGTCGACGCCGCGCCCCCCGGTGATGGCCTGTACCTTGGCGCCCCATTCCGGCTCGTCGCGGTAATTGATCAGGTGATCGGCGCCCAAGGCATAGGCACGCTGCAGCTTCTCGTCCGACGAAGAGGTGGCGATCACCGTGGCGCCCATGGCCTTGGCCAGCTGCAGGGCGAAGATGGACACCCCACCGGTGCCCATGACCAGCACGCTGTCACCGGCCTTGAGATTGCCGTCCACCACCAGGGCACGCCAGGCGGTGAGCCCGGCGGTGGTCAGGGTCGCCGCCTCGGCATGGCTGTAGCCCTTGGGCGCGCGGGTAAAGGCCGTGGCCGGGCGCACCACTACCTCGCAGGCGATGCCGTCGATGCCATCGCCGGGCGTGGTGGAGAAATCGTCGATTGTCGGCTCGCCGTCCAGCCACTGGGGAAAGAAGGTCGAGACCACCTGATCGCCCACGGCGAATTCGCTGACGCCTGCGCCCACGGCCTCGACCACCCCGGCGCCATCGGACATGGGAATGCGCCCATCGGTGGTCGGCATCTTGCCGAGCACCACGCCCAGATCATGGAAATTCAGCGAGCTGGCCTTGATCCGCACGCGGATCTCGCCGGCTCCGGGCTGACCGGGATCGGGCAGTTCACAGTGTTCCAGCTGATCCAGACCACCGGGTTTGCGTAGGCGTATGGCGTGCATGAAAGATCCTCCGGACTATGGCGAGCAAGACGCTCGCGGGTCTGTAGAGGACCACGGTGCCGGGCGCAGGATTCCCGAAGGAGTCCTGCGCCCATGGCCTTACTTGATCGCCTTCTGCAGTTGCTGCAGCTGCTCGGTGCGGGTGTTCAGGCGGGTTTCGCCGCGCTGGGCATCGACCTTCTTCAGCTCGGCCTCGGCCATGCGCAGCTTGATGGTCTGCATGGCGGTCTGGATGCGTTGCTGAGTCAGGTAGGCCAGCTGGTCGACGGTGCGCTCGTTCTCACCGTCCTTGTAGGCCTTGTCGGTCTTGGCCAGCCAGGTGCCGGCATCCTTGGTTTCCAGCGCCGCCAGCTGGGTGGCCTGGGGCTGGGATTCGAGGGCGGCGTAGTCGTTGCGCGCCTTTTCCAGGTTGGGGTTGGGCGGGGTGGCGCAGGCGGCCAGGGTGAGGGTCAGGGCCGACAGTACCGGAAGCAGAAAACGTTTACGCATGGGTTTCGTCCTTCAAGAGAGCGGGCAGCCTTACTGCTGCACCTTTTTCTGTAGATTCTGTTGCAGCTGGAGGTTGATCTGACCTTCCTCGCGGATCTGCTGGATGCTGTTCTGGGCATCCTGCAGCGCCGCTGCGGCCTTGGCGGCCTGGGTCTTGCGAGTCGCCAGGCGGGCATCCCACTCGGCCTGCTCGGCCAGGCGCTTGGCGTCGTCGTATTTCTCGTTGGAAAGCGCCGCCTGGGCCTGGGTCCACTTGTCCTGGGCCGACTTGGTCTCAATCGGGGCGAACTGGTTGCCGCCGCCGCTCACGGCTTCGTTGACGGCCGATTGGGTCACGGCCATCTGCGCGGTCGGCGGATTGCCGGCGCAGCCCGCGAGGAGCAGACCGCCACCCAGGACCAGGCTGGCGAGCAGCGCACGAGGCGCGGAGAACGGGGAGGCGCGAGAGGGACCGGTTTTCATCCGAACATTCCTGGCAGGTCGCCCGGAATGGGCGACAGTGCCTGTGAGACGACGAAAACGCGGCGAGGTTCGCTGCAACCGCTGCGCTAAAGGGCAGGGTGTCCTGGCCGATATATGTTGTCAGACAACAACAGGGCCAGCGGCCACGGAGATTCCATGCTGTTACGCAACTGCAATATCGCGCCCCGCGCCGCGCTGGGCTTCGGCCTGATCGCCCTGATGGTGGCTTTTCTCGGCCTGTTTTCCCTGGCGCAGATGGCGGGTATCCGCGAACGCCAGGTGGTGACGGAGCGCGACTGGGTGCCGAGCATCCGCGCGGTGGACGCCATCCGCGAGAACATGCTGCGCATCCGCACCATCTCCTTGCGGCTGGCGCTGGACCCGGAACCGCGCAACATCGACACCTATGTCAGCCAGTACGAGGCGCGCAACAAGGTGCTCATGGAGGGCATCAAGGCCTATGAGGTCTTTGTCGACACCCCCGAGGAGCACCAGCGCTGGGACCTGTTCAAGCGCGATTTCGCCACCTATCAGCAGGGCATGACCGAGTCCTTCGCCCTGGCGCGGCGGGGCGATACCGTCGCGCTCAACAAACTGACCCTGGTGGACATGAAACCGGTGGTGGACGGCACCGGCAAGCAGCTGGGCGAGTTGGGCGACCTCTATGCCGAGGGTATCGAACGCGATGGCAAGGTCTCGGCGGATCGCTATGAGGCTTCACGGCTGATCGTCATCGCGGTGATCGTCCTGGCCGCCCTGGCCACGGTGCTCATGGCCTGGCTGCTGACCCGCAGCATCGTCGGACCGCTACGCGAAGCGCTGCTGGCCGCCCGCCGTGTCGCCCAGGGCGACCTGACCCAGACCCTGGCGGTGCAGGGGCGTGACGAGGTGAGCGAATTGCAGCGCGCCTTGCAGCAGATGCAGGGGCAGTTGCGTGAGACCCTCTCGCGCATCGCCGGCTCCTCCACCCAGTTGGCCACCGCCGCCGAAGAGCTCAATGCGGTCACCGAGGCCGCGGGCCAGGGCCTGCAGCAGCAGAACCAGGAGATCGAACAGGCCGCTACCGCCGTCACCGAGATGAGCACCGCGGTGGACGAGGTGGCGCGCAACGCCGTCTCCACCTCCGAAGCCTCGCGGGCCTCCAGCCAGGCCGCACAGCAGGGCCAGACGCGGGTCGCCGACACCCTGGGCGCCATCGCCGCCTTGTCCGACGAGGTCGCGGCCACCGGAACGGTGGTCCAGCGCCTGGCCGAGCAGTCCCAGGACATCGGCAAGGTGCTCGACGTCATTCGCGCCATCGCCGAGCAGACCAACCTGCTGGCGCTCAATGCCGCCATCGAGGCGGCGCGGGCCGGTGAGGCCGGACGTGGTTTCGCCGTGGTGGCCGACGAGGTGCGCGCCCTGGCCAGTCGTACCCAGCAGTCCACCCTGGAGATCGAGCAGATGGTCTCGGGCATGCGCAGCGGCGCCAGTCAGGCCCTGGGTTCCATGCACAGCAGCAGTCAGCGCGCCCAGGCCACGCGGGCCCTGGCGGAAACCGCCGGGGTGGCGCTGGACGAGATCAACAGCCGCATCGGCGAGATGTACGAGCGCAACCTGGTGATCGCCAGCGCGGCCGAAGAGCAGGCCCAGGTGGCCCGCGAAGTGGATCGCAACCTGGTCAACATCCGCGATCTCTCCACCCAGTCCGCCGACGGTGCGCGCCAGACCAGTGCCGCCAGCCAGGAATTGTCCCGGCTGGCGGTGGATCTGCAGGGGCTGGTGAACCGCTTCCAGGTCTGAATCGTTAGACGCGCACCGCCTGGTACAGCGCCCGGATCAGATCCGACTGGGTGATGATGCCCACCAAGCGGCGCGAGCCGTCGATGATGGGGATGTGGCGGTGGCCGTTCTCGGAAAACACCGGTACCAGATCGATCAACAAGCGGTCGGCGCTGGCCACCCGCACGGTGCGGGTCATGATGCGGCCGACGCTGTGTTCGTCCTGGCGCGCCTTCGGCCGGACCAGGGAGCGCAGGCGCCAGCCGAGGCCCTCGTGCACGTCCAGGTCGATCTGCCGCATGAAATCGGCGACGGTGACGATGCCCAGCAGATAGCCCTGGCGATCCACCACCGGCAGCGCCTTGATGCGCCGGGCGCGCATCAGCGCCCAGGCTTCCTGCAGCGGCATCTCGGCGCGGGCCGTCACCGGTTCCTGGCTCATGACGTCGGCGCAGCGCAGTTCGCCCATCTTGCGCTGGTAGGCGCGCGCCTCGACCTGTTCGAGCAATTCGGCGAGGTCGTCGCGGCTGATGTCCAGCACCTGGTTGTAGCGCGCCAGCACGGCGTCCAGGTCGGCGCGCTGCAGGCGCGTTTCGCTGCTCGGCTCGGCCGGGCGTGGCACATGGGGCCAGGGGCGCCGGGTCAGGTTGTTGTAGAGCAGACCGGCGCTCACCAGCAGCAGCGAGTCCAGCGCCACCGGACTCCAGGCATAGCTGAAGTCCTGGGCGCCGATGAGCACCATCAGCAGCGCCGAGGCGCCGCCCGGAGGGTGCAGGCAGCGCAGGGTGAACATGGCGGCGATGGCCAGGGCGACCGCCACGGCGGCGGCCAGATTGGCTTCGGGAATCCACCGCGCGCAGGCGATGCCGATCAGCGCCGCCAGGGTATTGCCACCCACCACCGACCAGGGCTGCGCCAGGGGACTGGAGGGCAGGGCGAACACCAGCACGGCGCTGGCGCCCAGCGGCGCCACCAGGGCCAGTGCCAGGGCGCCGTGCTGATGCACCGGCTGGCCTTCCAGCCACCAGGCCGCCAGCAGCGCCGCGAGCAGGATGCCGAGGCCGGCGCCCAGGCTGGCGCGTAGTCGCTCGCGCCCGTCGATGGGTAGCGGCGCGGGCCAGAAGGCCCGCAGGCCCTGGACCAGGCGCGCGGAAAGGGAGGGCGAGGGGGACGGCGTAAGGGGTTCCTGGGACATGGGAAAGCAGCTGCTAGGCAGAACGAGGGCGCTGATGGTCCTCCCTGTACGCCGCCCTGGCAAGACCGAACCGGCCCCTGTGCCGCCTCTTCCAGCGGTCAGGCAGCGCTCCAGAGCGGCTGCCGCCCCAGGTGGATTTTCTACTGCGAGGGGCCGTCCGCCGTAGTAGGATTATCGGCTGGGTGTCGCCGCAGTCGCGCGGTAGGACAGGTTGAATCGAGCGCAGGTCGGGCCGCCGCGCAGGAGTCCTGCTGCCCATGTCATCCCTACCTTCCCCCACCAAGGCCCTGGCCTTCGTTCAGCGCTTCTGCGCCGCCGAGGCCGCCGGCGGCATCGTATTGATGGTCGCCGCGGCCATCGCCCTCATCGTCGCCAACTCGCCGCTGGCCGAGGGCTACTTCGCCAGCCTGCATTGGTACGTCGGTGGGCTCTCCGTCGGTCACTGGATCAACGACGGCCTGATGGCCCTCTTCTTTCTGCTGGTGGGCCTGGAGATCAAGCGCGAGATGGCGGTCGGCCAACTCGCCAGCTGGGGCGATCGCGCCCTGCCGGGCCTCGCGGCCCTGGGCGGCATGCTGGTGCCGGCGCTGCTCTATGCCCTGGTCAATCGCCACGATCCCCAGACCCTCTCAGGTTGGGCGATTCCCGCCGCCACCGACATCGCCTTCGCCCTCGGCGTGCTGTCGCTGCTGGGGTCGCGGGTGCCGGTATCGCTCAAGGTCTTCCTTTCGGCGCTGGCCATCCTCGACGACCTCGGCGCGGTGCTGATCATCGCCCTGTTCTATACCAGCGATCTCTCCGCCAGCATGCTGCTGGCCGCGGCAGGGCTGGTGGCGGTGCTGTTCGTGCTCAACCGCCTCAAGGTCACCGCCCTGCTGCCCTATCTGCTGGTCGGGGCGCTGCTGTGGTTCTGCATGCTGCGCTCGGGCATCCATGCGACCCTGGCCGGGGTGATCCTGGCGTTGTTCATTCCCCTGGGCGATAGCGCGGCCGACGACGCCTCGCCGCTGCTCCGGCTGGAATCCGTGCTGCACCCCTGGGTGGCCTTCCTCATCGTGCCCGTGTTCGGTTTCGCCAATGCCGGGGTCTCCCTGGCCGGCATTTCCCTTGGCAATCTGCTGGACCCGGTGCCGCTGGGCGTCGCCTTGGGGCTGTTTCTCGGCAAGCAGGTGGGCATCTCGCTGATGGCGCTGCTGGCTATCCGCAGTGGCCTGGCGCGGCTGCCGGAGGGTGCCAGCTGGCTGCAGCTCTATGGCGTGGCCCTGCTTTGCGGGATTGGCTTTACCATGAGCCTGTTCATTGGTGCCCTGGCCTTTCCGGGTGCGCCCTTCCTGGTCGACGAGGTCAAGATCGGGGTGCTGCTGGGCTCGCTGCTGTCAGCCCTGGCCGGCATTGCCGTGCTGCTGGTCGCCGCCCGTCGTCGTTGAGAGGAGTTCGAGATGCCCTATGCGCTGTTCGCGGTGATGTTCGGTGGTGCCCTGGGGAGCGCCTGCCGCTGGTGGGTCGGTCTGCGGCTGAATGCACTGTTCCCGCTGCTGCCGATGGGCACCCTGCTGGTGAACCTGGTCGGCGGCTTCGTCATCGGTCTGGCGCTGGGGCTGTTCGCTCGCTATCCGGGGCTGGACGTGCAATGGAAACTGCTCCTGGTGACCGGCTTCTGCGGCGGCTTCACCACCTTCTCGACCTTTTCCGCCGAGGTGGTGACGCTGCTGCAGAGCGGTCGCCTGGGCTGGGCGGCGCTCACCATCACCGCCCATGTGCTGGGATCGCTGCTGCTGACCCTGGCCGGGTTCGCCCTGGCCGGTCGCCTCGGCTGAGTCGACCGGCCGTTGCCCGTCAGGCGGGGGCCACCGGCGCGGTGGGGGCCTGGCGCCGCGGCTTGAATTTCAATGCCGGCGCCTCTATCAGGTGCCAGGACAGCACCGCAAGGCCCAGGGTCAGGACGTAGCTCACCACCAGGAAACCGGGCAGCGAGAAGCTGTCGGGAAACCAGTGCATGAGCAACTGCTGGACCGGGAAGTTGAACAGGTAGAGGCCGTAGGAGTAGTCGCCGAAGCGGCCGAAGCCGTGTAGCACCGGCACCTGTACCTGGGCCAGGTAGATGATCACATAGGCCAGTGACACCAGGTGGATCACCGGCAGCACGTGCCAGACGATGGCTGCCAGCGACAGCAGACAGAGCGCCAGGGCCAGGTCCAGACGCCAGGGGATGCGCGGCCCGGCCAGTTGCAGCAGGGCACCGGCGAAAAAGAACATGCCCAGGCTGAACACCTTGTGCAGCACGAAGCTGGCGATGCCCATCTGCGGCAGCAGCAGGAAGTTGCCCACCACCAGCACCACCAGGGTGGCCATGACCACCGAGCGGGTCAGCAGCCCCAGCACCCCGATGATCAGCAGCGACAGGTACATGAAGACCTCGTAGGGCAGGGTCCAGTAGCTGCCGTTCACCGTGTCGGGAAAGGGATTGCCGGTGAAGACGCCGGGCAGTTCGAAGCGCGTCATCAAGAGGATGTTCTTGAAGAAGCCCAGGGTCTGGCGATCGCTGAAGTAGGCGCTCGTCTCGCGACTGGTGGCGAGCCAGCCCACCACCAGCACCGAGAAGAGCACCGAAACGATCAAGGCTGGAAAGATCCGCAGGGCGCGCTTGGCGAGAAAATCCAGCGGATTGCGGCTGCGCTGGAAGGACGCCGTGATCAGGAAGCCGCTGATCACGAAGAACACATATACGGCGATGTTGGCCGCGTCGGTGAAACCGGTGAAGTTGAGGATCGGCTCGGCGCCGATGTGACCCGAGAGCCAGAAGCCGTGGCCGATCACCACGGTGGAGGCCGCGGCGAATCTCAGGAAATCGAAGTTGTTGCGTCCCTGGGGGACGTGGGCGGTGGTCATGTCTGCTCCTCGCAGCCGTGGCCCATGCCGCGGCCGCCGCCCGGGAGCGGACTCCAGGCGGACGGCGACGCACACGGCATCGGCGGGAACGCCCGTCAGCGCGACGGACGCAGGCAAAGGCCGCTGCCGGCTATACCGGCAACGAAAGGGCGACAGCCGACGCGATCAGCGAGATCGGCCAGCCGGCGAGGGCAGGGGCTATGGGGGGCTGAGCGGCGCGAAAGCGGGCGTCATGCGCCAGGACTCCGGGAGAGCGGTACCGCGAGAGGCGACGGGGACGACGAGACGCGCGCAGGCGAACGGGGTCTGGGGCCTCCCGGCCGCCCCTTGCGCTGCGCGCGCCTCGTGCATCAGGCGCTGGCCTGCAGCGGCTGGTCGTGCGCTTCTTGCGCTTGTTCCAGGGCGAAGGGCTCCTGGGCGAAATAGAGGGCGGCGCTCTGGCGGGCGTGATCGCCGAATTCCTGTGGGTGGCGCATGACGATCCGTTCGAAGGCGCCCGGCTCCAGGCCGTCTTCATAGAAGCCGTTGTGGCACTGCAGGATGCCCGAGGCGCAGACGCTGCGCTCGACGGCGGCGATCAGGCCGCCGGCTCTGAGACTCTTGACGATGTTGTGCGGCAGCCGCTGGCGGCGTCTCAGACTGGCGGCGGTGTCGCTGAGGGTATCGAGGATCTCGGTCTCGGCCGGCGACAGCTTGCGTACGTCCAGCTTGGACTTCTGCACCAGGTAGCGACGGGAGAGCAGGCGGGCCTGGTCGTTGAGCGCCTTGAGCACCGTACCGCTGAGTTCACCACGGGTAAACAGACCGGTTTCCAGAGCGATCAGGTAGGACCAATCGTTGATGAGCGGAATCTTGCTGATGTCACGTTCCATGTGAATGCCTGCGTCCATATAAGTTGGCTAATTGAGGATATGAAGCCTCAATGGTTCCAGATCGCCAGTATAAGGTGACGAGTGGCATAGAATTTGACGGTCCTGACAAGAATTGTCGGTTTTTTGTCGAAGTGGGTCACGCCTTGAGGATGCAACCTCAACGCTGCGCTTGGGGTCACTAGCTGGAGTCCTGGCGCGAGTCGGGTGACCCTCCGTAACCTCAGGTGATGAGATGAGTGACCCTGTAGCCGCTTCGACCCCCGCCGATCTGCAGTGCGACGTCGCCGTGATCGGCGCCGGAACCGCGGGCCTCGCCGCCGAACGCGCCGCCCGGCGCCAGGGCGCCAGCACCCTGTTGATCGATGACCACTGGGCCGGTACTACCTGTGCCTCGGTGGGTTGCATGCCTTCCAAGTTGCTGATCGTCGCAGGGGAGGCCCATCATGCCGTCCAGCGCGCCGCGACCTTTGGCATCGAGGTGGGCGATGTCCACGTCAATGGCGCCGCCGTCATGGCGCGGGTGCGCCGCGAACGCGATCACTTCGTTGCGGCGACCAAGCAGGGTTTCGAGAAATTACCCGAGGGTGTGGCCCAACGCGCCACCGCCTGCTTCATCGCGCCAGATCGACTGCAACTGAATAATGGTAAAACTATTCAGGCCAAAAGTATCATCATCGCCACGGGCTCCTATCCGCTGGTGCCCGCGCCCTTCGACGCCTTGGGCGACCGCGCCCTGACCAACGAAACGATCTTCGAGCTGCCCGACCTGCCTCGTTCCCTGGCGGTGATAGGCACCGGTCCTGTAGGCCTGGAACTGGCCCAGGCCATGGCCCGCCTGGGCGTGGCCGTCACCCTGTTCGGTCAGGATGATGGCCTGGGTGCGCTCCAGGACACCGAGGTCAAGGCCGAGCTGCGCAAGATCCTGGCGCAGGATCTGACCCTGTACCTGAATGTTGAGGTGGATGCCCGCCGTGAGGGCGCGGGCGTGCGGCTGTCCTGGTCCGGTGCCGCGACTGGCGAGGGCGACTTCGATTATGTGCTGGTGGCCGCCGGCCGTCCGCCGCGACTCAAGGGCCTGGGCCTGGAAACCACCGGCATCGAGCTGGACGACCATGGCACGCCGGTCTACGACCCCAAGACGTTGCAGTGCGGGTCCTCGTCGATCTTCATCGCTGGCGATGCCGACCATGACCGGCCGATCCTCCATGAGGCCTCCGACGAGGGCGCCATCGCCGGGCACAATGCCGCCTGCTATCCTGAGGTACGGCCCACACCGAGATCGCCGCTGTTTTCGCTGATCTTCACCGATCCGCCGGTGGCCGTATTGGGCAGTCCGCCCGATGAGGACAGCCTGATCGGCACCTCTTCCTACCATGACCAGGGCCGCGCCCGGGTCGAGGCGCGCAACCAGGGCATCGCCCGTTTCTATGCCGAGCCAGGCACCGGCAAGCTCACCGGCGCCGCCATGGTCGGGCCGGGCATGGACCATATCGGCCACCTGCTGGTGCTGGCGCTGATCCATGGCGAGACCGCCAGTTCGCTGCTCGACATGCCCTTCTATCACCCCACCCTCGAAGAGGGCCTCAAGAGCGGCCTGCGCGAGATCTGCCAGGCGGCCCACAGCAGCCTGCGCGGCGATCGCGACCAGGGTTCGCCGTCCGGGGCTTGAGGTGAGGGGGGTTGGGCTTCGACGATAGGGCCGTCTCAACCCAACCTACGGGTGCAGCACCGTAGGTTGGCGCTGAGCGCAGCGAAGCCCAACGGTACGTTCTGCCCCATTCGGCCACACAAAAAAGCCCCGTCGGGATCACCCGCGGGGCTTTCGCTCGCTCAACCAGCCATCAGGCCTTGAAGCGTCTCACCAGTCCATCCAGCTCGCCCGACAGCTGCGACAGGCGCGAGGAGTCGCGGGTGGTGGATTGGGCCAGGCCTTCCACCTGCTGGGCATCGTCCTGGATCTGGGCGATGTGGCGGTTGATGTCTTCGGCCACCTGGTGCTGCTCCTCGGCTGCCGCGGCGATCTGCAGCGCCTGATCGCGGATCTCGTCCACCGACTGGCGGATGCCTTCGAAACTGCCACGCGCCTCGCTGATGGAGGCCACGCTGGTCTGCGACAGCTCCAGGCTGGTCTCGATCTGGCGGGTGACCTCCTGGGTCTTGCGCGCCAGGTTGCCGAGCAGGCCGTCGATCTCGCCGGTGGAATCGGCGGTGCGCTTGGCCAGGGCGCGGACCTCGTCGGCCACCACCGCGAAGCCACGACCTTGTTCACCGGCACGGGCCGCTTCGATGGCGGCGTTGAGCGCCAGCAGGTTGGTCTGTTCGGCGATGCCGCGGATGGTGTCGAGGATGGTGTTGATGTTGTGACTGTCTTGCTCCAGCACCGCCATGGCCTGGGCCGACTCGGCCAGGCTGCTGCTGAGGCGATTGACGTTGCCGGTGGCCTTCTCGATCTGGCCGTAGCCTTCCTGCACCCGGTGGTGACCGGCGTCGGCGGAGGCCGCGGCGTGGCTGCAGGAACGCGCCACTTCGTTGGAGGTGGCGACCATCTCGTTGAAGGCGGTGGAGACCATTTCCACGGCCTCGCGCTGGCGCCCGGCCACCTCGTTCATGCTGGCGGCGGCCTGGGTGGTGGTCTGCGACGCCTGCTGCAGGTCGGTGGAGGCCTGGCCGATACGCTGCACCAGTTGGCGGATGCTGGCGAGGAACTGGTTGAACCAGCCGGCCAGGGCGGCGGTTTCATCCTTGCCCTGGACGTTGAGGCTCTTGGTCAGATCGCCTTCGCCCTGGGCGATGGATTCGAGACCGGCGGAGACGCCACGGATCGGTCGCACGATCATGCCGGCAAAGGCCGCACCGAGCACGGCGAACAACAGCGCCAGTACGGCGGTGATGCCGGCGATCTGCCAGGTCAGGGCGGTGGCCTTGCCCATCACCTCGTTACGCTCGATCAGGCCGATGAATTTCCAGCCGAGGTCCTTGGCCTGATAGACGTTGACCATGTAGTCGGTGCCATTGAGGGTGACCTCGCCCAGGCCGCTCTGGATGCCGCTGAGGGTCTGGTAGGCGTCGCCCAGCTCCTTGAGCTGCTTGAAGTTGTGCTTGGGATCGCGCGGGTCGACCAGCACGTTGCCATTCTCTTCCACCAGCATCAGGTAGCCGCTCTGGCCCAGGGTGATGCTCTTGACCAGATCGGTGAGCTGCTTGAGCGAGATATCCAGGCCCACCACACCGCGGACCTTGCCGCTGGCGTCTTCCATGGTCCGGACGATGCCCATCAGCGAGACGTCGTCGGTCGCCCAGTAGTAGGCCGGGGTACGCACCACCTTGCCCGGATTGTTCATGGCCGCCTGGTACCAAGGGCGCACGCGCGGGTCGTAGTTGGCCAGCTTGGCGTCGTCCGGCCAACTGGCGTAGCTGCCATCGGTCAGGCCGATCGACAGATAGGCCGTGGTGGGGTGGGTCTTGGCGAAGCGGGTGAAATAGCTCACCGCTTGCTGGCCGGCTTCGGTCTGCGGCTGCTGGGCGGCATCCGCGCCCTGGTAGTTCTTCAGGCCATCCAGGGCCAGGATGCTCGGCTCCTTGGCCAGGTAGTCGACGTTCTGCTGGATGCCGGCAAAGAACTGCTGGATGTTGCGATCAATCTGACGGATTTCGCGCCCGCTACCGTCGAGGAAGTCCCCGGTGGCCTGGCTGCGCACGTTCATGATGACCACGCCCGCCACCAGGATCACCGGGAGGCAGGCGGTTACCGCGAAAAGCGATGTGAGTTTTTGTTTGATGTTCATCGAAAGCCCCGGTCGCGCCCTGGCGCGAAGAGTGACGGCAGCATGCCTTCACTCTGCATCGGCCTGGATAATTCCGACTTGATACGGCAAGAAAAATTATTCCATTTGGTCCGCAGCAAGCCGGAAAATCGTCGATCGGTCAGCTAACGACCCGCTACAACTCTTTCTTCAGATGGCGTTCGATTTCTTCCAACGACTTGCCCCGGGTCTCCGGCAAGCAGAAATAGACGAACAGAAGTGACCCCACATTGATGGCGGCGAAAACATAGAAGGTGTAGTTGCCGATGGCTTCCAGAGCCACCGGAAAGCTGAAGGCCACGGTGGCGTTGCACAGCCACTGCACGGCCACCGCCACCCCGGTCAGCAGACCACGGACCTGGTTGGGAAACAGCTCGGACATCAGCAGCCAGTACACCGGCGCGATGCACATCTGCATGAACAGCAGGAACACCAGGATGCAGGCCAGCGCCAGGTAGCTCTGGGTGAGGTTCTGCGGCAGCCACAGCAGCACGCTGCCCAGCGCCAGTTGCGCCAGCACCACGATCACCAGGCCGACCAGCAGCAGGGTGCGGCGCCCGGCGCGGCCGATGGCCCAGATGCCGAGCAGGGTGGCGATCACCGAGACCACGCCATTGCCGATGGTGGCGGTGAGGGCCGCGCTGGTGCCCATGCCGGTGCTCTTGAGGATGATCGGGGTGTAGTACATGAAGGCGTTGACCCCGGTGAACTGGGCGACGAAGCCCAGGCCGATGCCCAGCAGCAGCAACTTGACCACCCAGCCCTGGCCGAGCAGTTCGCGCAGGGGTGGGCGATGCTTGGCCTGCTCCTCGCTCTCGCGCATCTCCTGGACCTCGCGCTCGACCTCCTCGGGGGTGTCGCGCAGGCGTTCCAGCACGGCTTCGGCTTCTTCGATCCGGCCCTTGGCCGCCAGCCAGCGCGGCGAGGTGGGCAGCAGGAAGGTGCCGGCGAACAGCAGGATGCCCGGCACCATGGCGATGGCCAGCATATAGCGCCAGATGCCGTTGTCGTGCACCAGCCAGGCGAGCAGCGCGCTGAGCACATAGGCCAGCAGCTGGCCGCTGACGATCATCAGCTCGTTGCGGCTCACTAGCCGGCCACGCCGCTTGGGCCCGGCAATCTCGGCGATGAACACCGGCACCGTGGCCGAACCGCCGCCCACCGCCAGGCCGAGCACGAAGCGCGCGACCACCATCAGCTCCACCGAGGGCGCCACCGCGGTACCCAGGGCACCGACGACGAAGAGGATCGACAGCAGGCGCAGGGTGGTGCGCCGGCCATGGCGGTCGGCGAGATAGCCCGCCGCCAGCGAGCCGAAGGCCGCGCCGACGATCAGGGCGGCGGTGACCAGGCCTTCGGTGTAGGCGTTGAGGCCCAGGCCGCCCTGGTCGGCGGGCAGGGTCATGAAGGGCAGGGCGCCGGCGATGATGCCGGTGTCGTAACCAAAGGCCAGGGCGCCCATGGTGGCGACCAGGACGGTGATAAAGATCAGTCGCCGGGCGGAGGCCTTCTGATCAGGGTCGGCGGCGGGAGCGGTGGAGCGGGAGGAAGACATAGGGAACGCGGGTATCCTGAAAACCTGAGGGGTAAGCCAGGTCGCACCGCCCCCGCGCCGCTGGCGACGGAAGGCGGTCGGTCCGACCTGGCTGGATAGGACAGGCGTCAGCCCCAGGATTTCCCGCCCAGGGCGCAAACCCTGGTCAGGGGTGCTCGCGACGGTCCTGCAACAGGCCCTGGATGCGCTCGCTGAGCACCTCGATGGCGAAGGGCTTCTGCAGCAGCTGCATGCCCTGGCCGAGGAAGCGCTGCACGTCCATGGCCTCTTCGGCGTAGCCGGTCACCAGCAGCACGGCGATGCCGGGGCGCTGGCGACGGATCTCTTCCACCAGCTCGCGGCCGTTCAGCCCCGGCAGGCCCACGTCGGAGACCACCAGGTCCAGTTGCGGCTCGCGCTCCAGCAGCGCCAGGGCGGTGGGCGCATCCTCGGCTTGGAGGGCGGTATAGCCCAGGTCCTTGAGCACCTCGACGATCAGCAGGCGCACTCCGGGTTCGTCTTCCACCACCAGCACCCGCTCGCCGCGACCCGGTTGCAGCGCCACTTCCTCCGGCACGGCTTCGCTGGCGACACCCTGATGGCGCGGGAACAGCAGGCTGACCCGGGTGCCGCGGCCTTCCTCGCTGTGGAGGTCGATGTAGCCACCGCTCTGCTTGATGAAGCCATAGACCATCGACAGGCCCAGCCCCGTGCCCTTGCCCTGCGGCTTGGTGGTGAAGAAGGGCTCGAAGACCCTTTCCAGCACGGCGGCCGGGATGCCGCTGCCGGTATCCTCTACCGCCAGCTCGACATAGTCGCCGCTCAGGCGCTCGGGCAGCATCAGCAATCGGGGGTCACGCAGGTTGCGCGTGGTGATCACCAGCTGGCCGCCCTGGATCATGGCGTCCCGGGCATTGATGCAGAGATTGAGCAGGGCGTTTTCCAGCTGGTTGGCATCGCTGCAGGTGGACCAGGTGGCCGCATCGAGCTGCAGTTGCAGGCGGATGTTCTCGTTGAGGGTGCGTTGAATCAGGGTCTCCATGCCGGTGACCAGCCGATTCACGTCCACCGGCTGCAGATCCAGCGCTTGGCGCCGACCAAAGCTGAGCAGGCGCTGGGTGAGAGCGGCGGCCCGCTGCGCCGAGGCGATGGCGATGCCGATGTAGCGCTCGGCGCGGGGCTGTTCGCCGTTCAAATGGCGCTGCAGCAATTCCAGCGAGCCGGTGATCGCCGTGAGCAGGTTGTTGAAGTCATGGGCGATGCCGCCGGTGAGCTGGCCGATGGCTTCCATCTTCTGGCTCTGGCGCAGGGCGTCCCGCGCCTGTTCCAGCTCCAGCGCCCGTTCGCGCTCGACGGTGACGTCACGGGCCACGCAATAGAGCAGGCCGCCTTCGGGCACGGCGGTCCAGGACAGGGTGCGGTAGCTGTCGCTGCGGGTGCGAAAGCGATTCTCGAAATTGAAGCTGGCGGCGCCCGCCGCCAGTTGGGCGATCTCCTGGCGGGTGCGCTGGCGATCCTCGGGATGCTCCAGCCATTCCGAGGTCTTGCCGATGATCTCGTCCACCGTCCAGCCTAGGGTACGGGTCCAGGCCGGGTTGATGCTGACCCAGATGCCACGGCTGTCGGCGATGCCGATGAGGTCGTGGCTGTAGGCCCAGAGCTGGTCACGCTCGCGAGTGCGTTCGCGGACGCGGATTTCCAGGACCTCGTTGGCCTGGCGCAGGGCATCGGCGGTCTCGCGTCTGAGTCGCGCCAGGCGCATGGCGCCTTCCACCCGGGCGATCAGCTCGCGGGCGCTGAAGGGCTTGACCAGGTAGTCGTCGGCGCCGGCGGCGATGCCTTCGATGGAGGCCTCTTCGCCGGCCCGTGCCGACAGCAGGATGATGGGCACCTGGCCGGTGCCCTCGTCGCTGCGCAGGGCGCGCAGCACACCGAAGCCGTCCAACACCGGCATCATGACGTCGGACAGCACCAGCGCCGGCAGTTGCCGCTGCACCGCCTCGACCGCGGCGCGGCCGTCGGCCACGGCTTCCACCTGGTAGCCGGACTCCTTGAGCAACCGTTCGACATAGCCGCGCATGTCGGCGTTGTCGTCGGCCAGGACGATGCGCTCGCCGCGCCCCTGGCCACCCCCGACCTGTTCGTCGCGCGTCATGGGGGCGCTGGGGAGCGGCTCGTCCGGCAGCCAGCGCAGGGCCTCGGCGACAAAGGTGTCGGCGCGGGTGGCGGTAGACACCTGGGTCGCGCTGACCCGGTTGGCCTCGGGCAGATGGGCGTGGCCGAACGGCAGCCACACCTCGAAGGTGGTGCCCACGCCGATCTGGCTGGAGACCCGCACCTCGCCGCCATGCAGCTCGGTGAGATCCTTGACCAGCGCCAGGCCGATGCCGGTGCCCTCGTGGGTCCGGCCGATCTGGCCTTCGATGCGGTGGAAGCGGTCGAACACCTTGCCCAGTTCGCTCTGCGGGATGCCGACGCCGCTGTCGGCGACCGCCAGCACGGCATAGCCATCCTGGCGCCGCAGGCTGACCCGCACCTCGCCCGCCAGGGTGTACTTGAAGGCGTTGGAGACCAGATTCAGGACGATCTTTTCCCAGAGGTCGCGATCCACCCAGACCGGTTCGTCGAGGGGGCCGCAGTCGATGCCGAAGGCCAGGCCGGCGCGGGCCATGGCCGAGCGAAAGCTGCTGGCGAGTTCCGCGGTATAGAGCGCCAGGTCCAGGGGCGCGAAGCTCGCGCGCATCCGGCCGGCTTCCATGCGCGAGAAGTCCAGCAGCGAATTCACCAGGCGCAGCAGGCGCTGGCCGTTGCGCTGGATGAGTTCCAGCTCCTGGCGACCGACCCGGGGTTCGCCCGCGGTGCGGTCCGGGCGTGCCAGCATGTCTTCCAGGGGGCCGAGCATCAGTGTCAGCGGCGTACGGAATTCATGGCTGGCGTTGGAAAAGAACGCCGTCTTGGCGCGGTCCAGTTCGGCCAGCTGCTCGGCGCGGCGGCGTTCTTCCTCGTAGCGCTGGGCATTGGCGATGGCGGTGCCCAGGTGCCCGGCGGCGCGGACGAAGAGATTCCGGTAGTCGGCATCCACCCGCCGTCGTGGACTGATGCCCGCGACCAGATAGCCATGGGGCTCCTCGCCCGGCGGGCCGGGGATGGGCACCACCAGGGCCTCTTCCAGCGGCTCCGGCCAGGGCGTGCCGATCAGGCGGCCCCCAAGGCGTTCGGCCAGCCCGCCGATCAGCGCTGGCGCCTGGCGGGCCGCGGCAAAGGACCAGGGCAGGGCGTCGCTGTCCGCCGTGACCTCCAGTGGCGCGAGGGGATCGTCTGCGGCCAGCCCGGCCAGGGCCACGCGCCTCAGGGCGCCGGTGGCGGCGTCACGCAGATAGGCCAGGCAGAAGGGCGCTTCCTCCGACACCTCATGCAGGCAGCGCACCCCTTCGCGACAGGCGTCCACCGCCGCGCGGGTCGCCGAGGTGGCTTCGGAGACGTTGCGCAGCAATCGCTCGCGCCGTTCCGTCAGCACCCGGTAGGTGGTCTCGGTCACCGCGGTGAAGATGCCCTCCACCGCGCCGGTCTCGCCGCGCACCGGGCTGTAGCTGTAGTAGAAGTAGCACTCCTCCACGTAGCCGAATCTGTTCAGCGGCAGCAACTGGTCTTCCGACCAGGTCGCCTCGCCGGTGGCCATTACGTGATCGAACATCGGTCCGATGATGTCCCAGATCTCCGCCCAGACCTCCCAGCCGGCGCGCCCCAGCGCCCAGGGATGCTTGCGCCCCGGCACCGGACTCCAGGCGTCGTTGTAGATCAGGGCGCGGGTCTCGCCCCAGTAGAGCACGATGGGGAAGCGCGAGCCGAGGCAGATGCTGACCGCCGAACGCAGCGCCGTCGACCAGGTCTCCAGGGGGCCGAAGGGCGTCTGGGACCAGTCCTTCTGGCGCATCAGCGCGGCCATTTCACCGGGGACGTCGAGAAAGGCCAGCGGCGAGGGAAGGTTGGACAAGAGAGCTCCTGCGGGGTGAGGAAAGAGGGCCTGGGACGTACCGCCGTCGGCAGCGACAGCGACAGGCAGGAGGGGCCGCCGCAACGGGCAGCGAGCGGCCTTGCCGTGGGCGATGACGCCGCGACGCGGACCCGATCTAAGCGTGTTGATTGCTCAGACTATTACAAGCGGACCGGCTTGGCGAATGACGCAGGCGGCAAAGCGCCTGCCCATACCAGGGCGACGCCGGTCGAAGGGCGCGTCAGCGGCCCAGTCGTTCCACCAGGAAATCCACGAACACCCGCACCCGCGCCGGCATGGTCGAGCCGCCGACGAACACCGCATGGATGGGTTCCAGATCCCCCGGATTCCAGGCCTCCAGCAGCGGCACCAGGGCGCCGCTGCGCAGGTCGTCGGCCACGCTAAATTCCCCGATACGGGCGATGCCGGCGCCTTCCCGGGCCAGCAGCGCCAGGGCCTCACCGCTGTTGCACTCGATGTTGCCGCTGATCTTCAGGGCGAAGGCCTGGCCATCGCGGACGAAGGGCCAGTCGGGCAGGGCGCGGCGAAAGTTGAATCTCAGGCAGTTGTGTTCGAGCAGGTCCTCCGGCACCTGAGGCGTGCCGTGGCGGGCGAGGTAGGCGGGCGAGGCTACCACCACCTGCCCGGTGACGCCGATGGGGCGGGCACTCAGGGGGCTGTCGGCCAGATGACCGAAGCGGATCGCCACATCGGCCTGGCCGGCGAGGATGTCCACCACCTCGTCACCCAGCGCCAGGTCCACCACGATATCCGGATAGCGCGCGCTGAAGGCCGCCACCAGCGGCACCAGGGTCATGCGGCCATGACCGAGGGCGGCGCTGACCCTCAGTCGCCCTCTGGGCACGCCCTGGTCGGCGATGGCGTCTTCCACCTCGGCCAGGTCCGCCAGGATGCGCCGTGCCGCGCGCAGATAGGCCGCGCCCTCGGCCGTGAGGGTGATGGCCCGGGTGGTGCGCAACAGCAGCCGCGTGCCGAGGCGCTGTTCGGTGCGGGCGATGGAGCGACTCACCGCCGAAGGCGTCAGGCGCAGGGCTCTGGCCGCTGCCGAGAGGCTGCCAGCCTCGACCACCTGGGCGAACACCGCCATCTCGCCCGAGCGACCAGTCAGATCCACTTGTGACTCCAGAGCAAAGGTGCATGCCAAAACCGCCGTCTACCGGCACTTGAAGCTGGAGCTTAGCATTCACCGCATAGATAAGGAGCCTTTCCCATGCGTATCAATCCACCCCTGCTGGCCCTGGCCACCGGCGCCTTCGGCATCGGCGTCACCGAATTCGCGCCCATGGGCATGTTGCCCGGCATCGCCGCCGATCTTGGCGTCTCCATCCCGGCGGCGGGCCTGCTGATCAGCGCTTATGCCCTGGGCGTGCTGATCGGCGCGCCGCTGATGACCCTGACCACCGGCCGCATTCCGCGCCGTCATCTGCTGATCGGCCTGATGGCCATCTTCACCCTGGGCAACCTGATGTCGGCCCTGGCCACCGACTACACCAGCCTGCTGACCGCCCGGGTGGTGACCTCCCTCAACCATGGCGCCTTCTTTGGCATCGGTGCCCTGGTGGCGGCCAGCGTGGTGGCACCGGACAAGCGCGCCGGGGCGGTCGCCGCCATGTTCATGGGGCTGACCCTGGCCACCATCGGCGGCGTGCCCCTGGCCACCTGGTTCGGCGAATTGCTCGGCTGGCGTCAGGCCTTCTGGGGCATCGCCGGTCTCGGCCTGCTGACCATGGCCGCGCTCTGGTTCGCCCTGCCCAACGTGGCACTGCCACCGAGCGACGGCGTGCTGGCCGAGATCCGCGTGCTGGGTCGTCCGCCGGTACTGGCCGCCCTCGGGCTGACCGTGGTCGGCTCGGGCGCCATGTTCACCGTCTTCACCTATATCGCGCCCATCCTCGCCCGTGAGACCCATGGCTCCACGGCCTTCATCACCGCCATGCTGGTGCTGTTCGGCGTCGGCCTGACCCTGGGCAATCTCTGGGGCGGCAAGGCCGCGGACAAATCCATCGACCGTACTCTGATCGCCTCCCTGGGCGTGCTCATCCTGGTGCTGCTGGCCTTCAGCGTGCTGATGCGCTGGCCGCTGGCGGCCGCTGTGGCCATCCTCGTCTGGGGTATCGCCAGCTTCGCCCTGGTGCCGCCGCTGCAGATGCGCGTGATGGAAGCCGCCAAGGACGCCCCCAATCTGGCCTCGGCGGTCAACATCGGCGCCTTCAACCTGGGCAATGCCCTTGGCGCGGCCCTGGGCGGCGCGGTGATCGACGCCGGTCTCGGCTATCCGGCCATCTCTCTGGCCGGCGCCGGCATGGCCGCCCTGGGTCTGGCGATGGCCCTGATTCTGGCCTGGCGCGGTCGGGCGACCGGTACGGCGGTGGCCGGGTAGCCACGAGCAGCCGGCGCTATTCGGCGAAGGGCAGGGGCGCGTCGCCGCCCCGATCCACCGCGAAGGCGTTGAGGGTCATAGCCACCAGGCTGTAGTAGCCATAGACGCCGATCAGCTCGACCATCCCCGCTTCACCGAACAGCGCCACGCCCTGCTGATAGAGCTCCTCGGGAACCCGCCGGGTGTCGTAGAGCGCGACGCCAATGGCATGCACGCAGGCCTCTTCAGGCGTCGCGAAGACCGGCACGCGGCCTTGCCTGAGTGCCTCTATCACCTGGTCAGGGAGACCCGCCTGACGGGCGATGGGCTCATGGATCTGCCATTCGGCCTGGGCGCGCCACCAGGCCGCGGTGGTGAGGATCGCCAGTTCGGTGAGGCGCAATTCCAGTCGCGTGCCGTAGCGGCAGAACGCGCCCAGGCGCTGAGCATGATCGGCCAGCGCCGGGCTGTGGACCCAGGCCAGGAAGGGCCCGTCGAGATTGCCCCGTGGACCGCTCTGGATCTCGGCCAGCACGCGCTGCTGTTCTGCCGTGGTGTTCTGTTCGGACAGGGGCGTCAGCCGCGATGAGAGGGGCATGATGGTCATCCTCGACAGGTAGGGCACTCATCCAATACCACCTCAGGTCTCCAGGGCAAGGTCTCGCTATTGTGCTTAGGCCGCGTGCCAGAGGTCGCAATCAGGCTGGCGGCATCCCCCTGGCTCTGGTCACAATTGAGCCTGACGTTATAGAGGAATCAGCCGATGACGCAGAGCTACACCACCTTCTACCTGGAGATGACCGCGCCGACCGAATTGCGCGAGAAACCGCCACGGCCTGACCTGCAGATCGTCGAGTGCGAGGTGCCGCAACCCGAACTCAATCGCTTCCTCTATGCCCTGGTCGGCCAGGCGTGGGACTGGAGCGATCTCGACAGCTGGAGCGACGCTCAATGGCGCGAACTGGTGGAGCAGGAAGGCCACCGTACCTGGGTCGCCTACCACCGCGGCGCCATCGCCGGTTACTACGAGCTGTACCGCCCCGATGGCCGCAATGCCGAGATCCGCTACTTCGGTCTGGCCGGCGCCTTCATGGGCCTGGGTTTCGGTGGACCGCTGCTCAGCCATGCCCTGCGTTCCGCCTGGGACTGGCCCGGCACCGAGCGCGTCTGGGTGCACACCTGCACCCTCGATCACCCGGCCGCCCTGGCCAACTACCAGGCGCGTGGGTTGCGGCTCTACCGGCAGGAAGATACTCCGCTCTGAGACATCGGCGTGGCCGCTCGCCCGCCGAATGCCAAACTGCGGTCTTTGCCTACTCAACGGCTAGGGCGCTTCCGCCGTCGCGGGCGTCACCGCCGAACCGGCCAGCAGGCCGCCATCCAGATTCAGCTCGCTGCCGGTCATGTAGCCGGCGTCGTCGGAGGCCAGCAGCAATGCCACGGCGGCGACTTCCTCGGGCCGGCCAAAGCGCCGTAGTGGCGTATCCCGCACCAACGCCGCCATGCGGGCCGCGCGGTCCGGTCCGGCGCCGAGCATGGGCTCCCACATCGGCGTGAGGATGGCGGCGGGGTGGATGGAGTTGCAGCGGATCGCGAGGCCTTGCTCCGCGCAATAGAGGGCCACCGTCTTGCTGTGGTTGCGCACGGCGGCCTTGGACGAGGCATAGGCCGCCGCGCCGGGGATGCCCACCAGCCCGGAGCGCGAGGAGATATTGATGATGGCGCCAGCCCCTGCCGGGCGCATGGCACGGATAGCGTATTTGCAGCCGAGAAAGACGCCGTCGAGGTTGGTGCGATGCACCGCGTGCCAGTCTTCGAGACTGGCGTTTTCCGGATCGTGGGCCACCAGGCCCTGCTCGAAGCCGGTGATCCCGGCGTTGTTCACCAGCACGTCCAGCCTACCGCGCTCCGCGAGGATCTGCCGCGTGACCTGCTGCCAGTCGGCTTCCAGGCGCACGTCCAGGGGCAGGTAGCAGGCACCATCCCTCAGCTCGGCGGCGACGGCGCGGCCGAGGTCAGCGTTCAGGTCGGTGACATAGACGAAGGCACCCTCCGCCACGAAGGTCCGGGCGATGGCGGCGCCTATGCCCTGGGCCGCGCCGGTGATCAGGGCGGTCTTGCCGCTGAGTTTGGCTGCCATACGAGCACGCCCTCCAGATCGTGACTAGCCTCCGAGGGTAGCCCAGGCGGTCGGGTCAGGGGCCAGCATCACGCCCGGGCGCTGACCCCGCCGGTGCTGTCGCCGGCCTTCTTCAGGGCTTCGGTATAGGCGGCATAGGCGTTCATCAGCGCCGCGCTAGCGGCAGTCACATTGGCCTGGGCGGCTTCGCGCGCGGCCTGGCTGGCCTCGTCGGCCTTGCCCTCGCCCTTGCTCTGGGCCTCCACCGCGCGCAACTGCTTTTGCGCCAGCTCCAGTTGCCGCTTGGCCATGTCGATGGCCTTTTGCAGGGTATCCAGGGTCTTGTTGCCGGTGCTGCTCTTCTCGCTGGCAGGGGTGGCGTCGGCTTCGGCCTGGTCCTTGATCTGGTTCAGCGAGTTGAGCTTGCCGATCCCCTTGGTCTCGCTGGCTTGCGTGGCCTTGGCCGCTTCATCTTCGGCAGTGGACTTGGCCGGTGCGCCACTCAGCGTGAGCGTGGCCGGGCGCAAGATGCCATGGCCGATGCCATTCACCGACAGCGTGCTGGACATTGCGGAATCCTTGAAAGGTACATCCCAAGGATAGCGGCCGCGTGAGGCAAAGATTGAGAGCGGGCGGGGCAGAGGGAACCCGCATACGCTGCCAGCGCGCATGGTGCCCGGCCCCGCTGATCTCAGGTTACTGGGTAATGACGGCGTGGTTGGAGAACCCGCTCTGGGTGATGTTGATGGCATTGCCCGCCGTGTTCTGGGTCAGATTGGCGGTGTGCTGGTAGCCAATCTGGTTGGCGGTGATGCTGGAGGCGTTGCCCTGCACGAAGGCCGTCACCCCGAGGTCGTTGCCTTGCTGATCGACCTTCAGCTGGCCGTCGTTACCGAGGTAATAGGCGGTGATGCCATTGCCGTCGCCATTGGACACCAGATCCAGCTGGTTGCCCTCGCCCGAGACGGTGGCGGAGGCGCCATTGCCGTTACCGCTCTGCGCCAGGGTCAGCTGGCTGCCGACGCCATAGGAATTCACGTCCGCACGGTTGAGGTCACCGCGCTGGGCGATGTCGACGGTGCTGGGCCGCGAATAGCCGCTGGAATGCCGGACCCGGGCATCGTTGCCGTTACCCTGTTGCACCACGGTGGAGTCGGTTCGCTCGCCGGCCTGCTTGAGGCCGATGTAGTTGTCGTTGCCGCGCTGTTCGATGAGGGTGGTCGAGTCGTTGCCGTTCTGGCTCACCCAGGCGCTATTGCGCAGTCCGAAGCTGACCACCTGCAGGTCCAGCGCATCGCCATGCTGGCCCAGCTCCAGGGTGCCGTTGAGGCCGTCCTGCCGTGCCGTCAGGGTATTACCACCTGCCCGGTCGCTGGTCTGATCGATGTCGATGCGGTGAAAGCCACCATCCTGCTGCACAAAGGTGTCCAGCCGCAGACCGCTTTGCCGCACCACCGTCTCGTTGCCACTGCCCGGCCCCTGATCGACCTGCACCCGCCCGTAGCCCGCATTGAGCTGCTCGATATCCACCCGCCGCTGCGAACCCAAGGTCTGGTTGACTTCGGCATAGCTCCTGGCGCTGTCCTGCACCACCCGCACGCTGTCATCGGCATCGTCCTGCTGGGTGACCTGGGTAGTGAGAAAGATGCCGCTCTGCTGGATATCGGCCTTGTTACGCGCCGACAGCTCGCTGCCTTGGTTCAGGTTAACCCTGTTGAAGCCACCGTCTTGCTGCACCGTTGCCGTATTAGATTCGGCCCAGGCAGCGCCGGTGTTGGCCAGCAGCAACGCGACCATGAGGGAGCGGGAGGTTTGCATGGGGACGGTCCTTGTGAGGGGTTGGTCGTATTAATGGGAGGAGCATAGGAATTCCTTAGGGATCAATTTAACGGGTGGGGCTAAACGCACAATCGGTAGGAGTAGTGATTTTAAAATCGAGAGTTTTTGGCGGTGGGTTGCAAGGTTTTAAAGGTTTACTTTCGCTCTGTCTGGTTATGGATCAATTGGTTGTTTTTATTTTAGCTGGCTGGTTATTTTTTTTTGCAGTCTATAAAAGGCTCTAGTTTTCTAATCTTTTTTCGATATGGGCAATTGGCGATATGGGGTGCAGAGACTGACTCTCCAATCAATTCATTGCTCTAAACCCCTCTGCTGCAGGGCGATGCGTTTCTCTCAATAGTCCCCGCTCCTTAACGCTTTTATAATTTTATATATTCATATTTGAACCACTGCTTCGCCCCTTTTCTACACTCCTGATACTCAACCGAACCCTTGCGGTGGTTCCTGGCAAGACTGCCGTAGTGAATTCGGTTGCCATGCACATCCCAAACAGCCAAACAGGAACCACTGCCGTCCGACTTAGGAACCCAATGGCTTTCGCTGAAGGAGAATGAAGAAGAGGTACGCACGGGAGTTAGCTCTCGCCCTGCCTTGTACTGGGTGAGATAGGCGGCCGACACCATGCCCCGCGGAGCCGAAGCCAGCTCTTGTGCCCGAGGCACGGCGCCATAGTGGCAGCGCATCCGGCGTTAGCGCGAAGGCTGGCGCTCGTCACGGAGGATCTGGGTGACGCTGCATGAGAGCGTCAACGCGCGTGGTCAGGGCGCTTCTTTCCCGTGTGCGCTGATGCCCTTCAGGGACGCACGGCAATCGCTGGTCAGGGTATTACCTGGCGGTGGCGCTGGATCTGCCTATCCATGGGCTGGGCGCTGCCGGGCAAGCCGTATGCGGCGCTGGCCATTGAGGCTTAGGCAAGGCTTTCGAAACGCCTGGTGGGCCTGCAGGGCTACAGAGTCACTCGGACGCGATCTGCACCCCGGTAGCGCCTGTTTCTTTCCGATAGGAGCCAGGTGCTACGCCGACATGACGCCGGAAGGTTTTGCTGAAGCTGCTCAGCTCGGCATAGCCCACCCGCAGGGCGATTTCTTCGAGCCGCAGGGACGAGCCGCGAAGTAGTTCGATGGCCAATCGCATTCGACGCCGCGTCACGAACTGCATGGGCGAGCAACCGGCCAGCGTCTTGACGGCCACGAAGCTATGGCTCTCGCTCAGACAGAACGCCGCTGCCAGATCGATGACACCTATAGGTTCGGCTAGATGGGCATCCACCCAGGCATGCAGCGCCTCCAGGCTGATCCTGGAACGCTGCAGGGTTTCCCTCATCGGAAGGCTATCGCCCACGACGATTTCGGTCAGCAGACTCGCGATCAACTGGTTGCGCACCGCCGGTACCTGCAGCCGGTCGAAGCGGCCCTGAGCGGCATTCCAGTCCAGCAAGCCGATCAAGGCGGCGGATGGCCTGGACAAATTCGCCTCGGCACGCAGGCCCAGGCATTCAGCCGAAGCGCCGGACGCCTGACACAGCGCACTGATGAAAGGATCATCCAGGTGGTAATCCAGCACCAGCACGCGGCAGTCGGCATCACGTCCTGCATAGCGATGTCGCGCTCCCTGGGGCAGGAAACCCACGGAGCCGCGCATCAGAGGGGCTGACGCGGTGGACAGCTCGCAATCCATCCGTCCGCTCAAACCGATCATCAGCTGCTGGTAGTCGTGGACGTGCTCGCCCGAGGTCTGGGCAATGGCGTTGATGTGAAGCGAGGTCTGCACGATGCACCTCATGGAGAGCGAAAGGCCTGGACCGCACTATAGCCAACCTGGGTCAGCCAGGTCATCCGCGCCATGCCTCAGGTCAATAGCCGTGGCGCGCTCCGCTGAATCGTGCCACCCGGAACGGTCGGCAATCGACGGCTGACGGCGTTGCCAATAGCCTGCTGACGATCAACTCGGCCGTGATCGCTGCCTGAGTGAGGCCCAGGTGCTGGTTCCCGAAGGCGAGGCCCAGTCGGTCCGCCACCACATCGATGACCGGCAGCGAGTCCGGCAGGGTAGGGCGCATGCCCATCCAGGGTGTGGCATCACGCAGTTCCTCCTCGAGTTGTGGCAGCAAGGCCTGGCCATGGTGTCTCAGCGTATCCAGCCGCGCCGGCTGCGGGGGCAATCGCGTCCCCCCCAGCTCGCTGATTCCCACGACGCGGAGTCCACTGTCCAGGGGGCTCAGAAAGATCCTTCGCTCCACAGGACAGATGGGGCGATTGATGACGCCCTTGCGCGTGCACTGCAGGTGATAACCCCGTTCGGCCATCAGCGGGATGTGGATGCCCAACGGTGCCAGTAACGAAGCGCTCTGGGCACCTGCGCAGAGCACCACCTTAGCGTAGGGCTCCCAGCGCCCATTCAGGTACAGCCGTGGCGCCGCCGTTCCGAGCTCCAGCCGCTCCACCCGCTGCTGCAGCCAGGTCCCGCCATGCCGAATGAAGGCCTCGAACAACGCCGTGCAGAGCCAACTGGGATCACGCATCCGCCAGGCCTGGCGAAAGTGCAACCCGTGGTGAAAGCGCCCCGCCATGGCGGGCTCCAGCATGTCGATGGCCGAAGCCTCGACGAGCTCCACCTCCAGCCCCCAGCGCTCCAGATGAGCGCATTCGCTGCGGGCAGCGCTCATGCCTTGGGCCTTCTCCCACGCCAGCAGATAGCCCGACTGCACGAGCAGATCCTGGCACCCGATGAAGGTCAAGCAGTCAATCCAGCTCTGGACCGCCCTGCTGTTCAAGGCGGCCAGAGCGTCTCGGTGCGCAGCCACCCGCTCTCCCTGCGCCGCCTGGAGAAAGCGTGCCAGCCAGGGCAAGGCCGCCAGCCGGTTGCCGGGCGGCACTTTCAAGGGGCCGTGCGGATGTAACAGGAGCCCTGGTGCTGCCTTGAGCGTCGTCCAGGTCGACAAGGGATCGATGGATTCCGTGGCCAGAAAACCCGCATTGCCGGACGACGCCCCGGAGCCCGGCGAATTGACATCGATCAGGACGACGTCCTGGCCGTGTCGACGCAGTTGCAAGGCCGTACAGAGCCCCAGGAGTCCGGCACCGATCACCGCCACCGCGTCCGTCGAGGTCGGGTTCATGGCGTAGGCTCGCCGGTACTGCGCTGGTAGGCAAGGATGGCGGCAGCCAGGTCTTCCAGGCTGGCGCCTACGGACTTGAATAGGGTCAGCGCCGTGTCTGGGTTCGTCAAGGCGGGGCGCCCGAGATGGCGTCCACCGCATAGCTCGCTCAATTCCGCCCGAATGTGCTCAGGTCCTATTATCCCCGCCGCGAGTGGAATGATGAGGTCGCCCGTCTCAGCGAGGGCGCCTTTGCGGGTATCGACGAAGAGGACGCATCGCTGGATGGCGGTATCGTCCGCCTCGCGCATCCGGGGCGTGAAGCTGCCGACGAGATCCAGATGCACACCCGGTTGCAGCCACTCACCCTGGATGATGGGATCGGTCGCCAAGGTCGCACAGCTGATGATGTCAGCGGTCCCGACGGCGGTGGGCAGATCGTCCTGCTCGACGGCCTGTGCCTCGATACCCTCACGCTGCAGCTCCTGCACATAGGCCTGTGCCGCTACCGCTGAACGATCGTACACGGCAACCTTGTCGAGGGTGCGAACGGTCCGGTGAGCGCGCACCAGGTAGCGACTCATCCGCCCTGCACCCACCATGAGCAACCGACTCGAGTCCGGTCGGGAAAGAAAGCGTGAGGCCAGGGCTGAGGCCGCCGCGGTACGGCGCGCCGTAAGCTCGTTGCCCTCGAATTGCGCCAGCGGACGGCCGTCGACCGCACTGCTCAGCAGGTAGTGGCTACTGAGACCTGGCTGGCCGCGCGCGTTGTTGCCGGGGAATACCGTGACCTGCTTGACACCCAGGTAGGCACCTTCTATCCAGGCTGGCATGAGCAACAGCATCGCATCAGGTTCGCCAGGAACCTCGATGCGGTGGTGATGACGGACGGGGGATTCGACGGTTCTGGTAAAGGCGTTCGCCAGGGCGTCGATCAATTCCGGCCAGGGCAAAGCGTAGGCAAGTTCTTCCGCATTGAGGTACATGAGGTTCGTTTTCCAAAGCCGAGGACTCACGCCTACCCTCCCATCCGAACCCCAGTCATGCGTTGTCCAAACCTATGCTGTTTGCGTACAGAACTATGACAAGTAGCGTTTTGATCCTGCGGCCGCATGCCGCTTACTGCTAATTGAGCAAGGTGTAGTGGTCCAGCGAATCCGGGCACCCGGGCCGAGCGAAACCCGAGGGCGTTCCCGGCTCGGTTGGCCACTGCACTGGGCAATGACGGACGGATCGTGAAACGCGCGGTGGCTTGGCTTGCCAATGAGTAGAGAGCGGAGAGGGTTGAGAGCTCTCTGGAAGAGAAACGGCTCGCATCCCGCTCGGCTTCCGCGTCGCCGCCTGAGGAGCCAAGCCACCAAGTGGCGAGCCACATCTCCTAGTCGACCGCCTTGACCATCTCCTCGATGACCTTCTTGGCATCGCCAAAGACCATCAGGGTCTTGTCCAGGTAGAAGAGTTCGTTGTCGAGACCTGCGTAGCCGCTGGCCATGGATCTCTTGTTGACGATGATCGTCTTGGCCTTGAAGGCTTCGAGAATGGGCATGCCGGCGATGGGCGAGGTGGGGTCGTTCTTGGCGGCCGGATTGACCACGTCGTTGGCGCCGAGCACCAGCACCACGTCGGCCTGGCCGAATTCGGAGTTGATGTCGTCCATCTCGAACACCTGGTCGTAGGGCACCTCGGCCTCGGCCAGCAGCACGTTCATATGGCCGGGCATGCGGCCGGCCACCGGGTGGATGGCGTATTTCACCGTCACCCCGTTATGGACCAGCTTTTCGGTCAGCTCCTTGAGCGCGTGCTGGGCGCGGGCGACGGCCAGGCCGTAGCCGGGGACGATGATGACGCTGTCGGCGTTGCCCAGCAGGAAGGCGGCGTCGTCCGCCGAGCCGGATTTGACCGGGCGCTGCTCGCCGCTGCCACCACTGGCCGCGGCTTCCGTCGCCCCGCCGAAGCCGCCGAGGATGACGTTGAAGAAGGAGCGGTTCATCGCCTTGCACATGATGTAGGAGAGGATGGCGCCGCTTGATCCCACCAGCGAACCGGCGATGATCAGCATGGAGTTGTTGAGCGAGAAGCCGATGCCGGCGGCGGCCCAGCCGGAGTAGCTGTTGAGCATGGAGACCACCACCGGCATGTCGGCGCCGCCGATGGGAATGATGATCAGCACGCCGATGACAAAGGCCAGGGCCACCAGCACGGCGAAGGCGCCGAGGTTGCCGCTGAAGGTGAAGACCAGGCCCAGGGCGAGGATGGCCAGGCCGATCACCAGGTTGAGCGGATGCTGGCCGGCGAAGCGCACCGGGGCGCCCTGGAACAGGCGGAATTTGTACTTGCCGGAGAGCTTGCCGAAGGCGATCACCGAACCGGAGAAGGTGATGGCGCCGATGGCCGCGCCGAGGAACAACTCCAGGCGGTTACCGCTGGGGATCGGCTGGCCAAAGGTGGCGACGATGCCCAGGGACTGCGGCTCGACTACCGCGGCGATGGCGATGAACACCGCGGCCAGGCCGATCATGCTGTGCATGAAGGCGACCAGCTCGGGCATCTTGGTCATTTCCACGCGCTTGGCCATGTAGGCGCCGGCGCTGCCGCCCACCAGCAGGCCGACGATGACGTAGCCGATGCCCTGCACCGCCAGCTCGCTGCCGAGCTTGTGGATCAGCGCCAGGGTGGTGAGCACGGCGAGGGTCATGCCGGCCATGCCGAAGGCGTTGCCGCGGCGCGAGGTGGTGGGGTGGGAAAGGCCCTTGAGCGCCTGGATGAAGCACACCGAGGCGACGAGGTAGAGCAGGGTGATGAGGTTCATGCTCATGTCAGGGCTTCTCCACCGGGGCCTTGGGGGCCTTCTTCTTGAACATTTCCAGCATGCGGCGGGTGACCAGGAAGCCACCGAAGACGTTGACCGCCGCCAGGGCCACGGCCAGGGTGCCCATGGTCTTGCCCAGCGGGGTGACGGTGAGGGCGGCGGCGAGCATGGCGCCGACGATGACGATGGCGGAGATGGCGTTGGTCACGGCCATCAGTGGGGTGTGCAGCGCGGGGGTGACGTTCCAGACCACGTGGTAGCCGACATAGATGGCCAGCACGAAGATGATCAGGTTGTAGAGGCCGTCGGAAA
Organism: Pseudomonas sp. Snoq117.2; assembly: GCF_900110545.1. Taxonomy (NCBI): domain Bacteria; kingdom Pseudomonadati; phylum Pseudomonadota; class Gammaproteobacteria; order Pseudomonadales; family Pseudomonadaceae; genus Pseudomonas; species Pseudomonas sp. Snoq117.2. Next base: position 50,358 of record NZ_FOED01000007.1, read on the forward strand.
TCAGATCCATGGGGGCAGTCCTTCAAAGGCAGAGGGGCCGGGCTGGGGCTCAGGCGTTCTTGCGGCGCAATTCGCCGCCGTGGCACATCAGGCAGGCGGCGACGATGTCGTCGGCCAGGTCGAGGTGGAAGGCCCCGTCCTTGAACACCAGCTTGAGGAAGTCCAGCAGGTTGCGGGCATAGAGCGCCGAGGCGTCCGCCGGCACCCGGGCGGCCAGGTTGCCGTAGCCCACCAGGGTGACGCCGTGCTTGACCACCACCCGGTCCAGCTCTGTCAGTGGGCAGTTGCCGCCCTGGCTGGCGGCCAGGTCGATGACCACGGAGCCGGGCTTCATCTCGGCCACGGTGGCTTCGTGCAGCAGGGTGGGGGCGCGGCGACCGGGGATCAGCGCGGTGGTGATGACGATGTCGGCCTGCTTGGCGCGCTCGTGCACGGCCTTGGCCTGGCGCTCCATCCAGGTGGCCGGCATGGGCCGGGCATAGCCACCGACGCCTTCGGCGCACTGGCGTTCTTCCTCGGTCTCGAAAGGCACGTCGACGAACTTGGCGCCGAGGGATTCGATCTGCTCCTTGACCGCCGGGCGCACGTCCGAGGCCTCGATCACCGCGCCGAGGCGCTTGGCGGTGGCGATGGCCTGCAGCCCCGCCACTCCGGCGCCAAGAATCAGCACCCGCGCGGCCTTCACCGTGCCGGCGGCGGTCATCAGCATGGGCATGAAGCGCGGATAGTGGTCGGCGGCCAGCATCACCGCCTTGTAGCCGGCGATGTTGGCCTGGGAGGAGAGCACGTCCAGGCTCTGGGCGCGGGAGGTGCGCGGCGCCGCTTCCAGGGCGAAGGCGGTGAGGCCGCGGCCGTTCAACTGCTCCAGGGTCTCCTGGGCGAAGGGGTTGAGCATGCCGATCAGCACGGCGCCAGGCTTCATCAGCGCCAGCTCGGCGGCATTGGGCGCCGCGACCTTGAGCACCAGGTCGGCGCCCAGGGCCGCGGCGGCATCGCCGAGCTGGGCGCCAATGGCGGCATAGGCCGCGTCGGGCACGCTGGCGCGCTCGCCAGCACCCTGTTGCACCACCACCTGGTGGCCCTGGCCGATCAGTTTCTTGAGGGTTTCGGGGGTCGCGGCCACGCGCGTTTCCCCCGCACCGGTTTCCATCGGGACGCCGATCAGCACGGGTGTCACTCCTTGTTATTCGTGCCGCCACAATGGGACCTGGGGCAGCGGGATGACTGTCCGGAAACGACGGGGAGCTTTTGGAAAAGCGACAGGCGCGCCGTGTTGGCGGCCTGTTTGGGACTCAGCTCAGACCCGGTGAGCGGGGCAGGGCGGCGAACCAGTCCAGGGCGCGGTCCCACAGGGGCTGGGCGCCGACGCGGAAATAGCCCATGTGGCCAATGGCGCCGCCGTGCTGGCGCGGATCGAGGTCTTCGCGCTTGAGGTCGACGTTGCGATAGGCCTGCATGAAGGCATCGCGCGAGCGCGGCGTGGCCCAGAGGTCGTCCAGGGCGTTGACCGCGACGATGGGGGTGCGCACCTCGGCATAGCCGGCCTCGATGCCTCGCATGGCCGGGTCGTCGAAGAAGTAGTGGGGGTAGCTGCACCAGTGACGCCACTGGCGATAGACGTCGCGCGGCAGGTCTTCGCCCAGGCCCAGGGCGCTCCAGGGGCAATAGCCTTTCCACCAGGTCAGCACCGGCAGCACCAGCTTCCACATGCCCAGCACCTTGAGGCGTTCGAGCGGCGGCATGTAGCCGTGCCAGCCGGCGCTGGTGCCGAAGACGTAGAAGCCGGCGACCTTGGCGTGATTGGGCAGCAGGCCGAAGGCATGGCCGCCATAGGAGTGGCCGACCAGGTAGAGCGGGACGTCGCCCTGGGCCATGGCGTCCACGGCGGCGGCGAGGTCCTGGCGCGCCCAGTCCAGCAGGTCCATGCGAAAGCCCTTGAGCGAGGCGGGTGCTGAGCGACCGACGCCGCGATAGTCCAGGGTCAGGGTCTCGAAGCCGCGGGCCGCGGCGTGCTGGGCGAAGCGCCGGTAGAAGCCCTGGGGCACGGCGGTGGCGCCGGCGACGATCAGCCGTCCCTGCAGCGGCTCCTGGGCGAGATAGCGACTGGTGCTGAGGCGATAACCGTCCGCGGTGATCAAGTCCTCGACGAGGGCGTCGCTGAGCATGGGGTGGTCCCTATGACAGTTGTTATAATGCCTGGACGGTAGATTATGACGACTGTCATAGCAAGGAGAATGAATGACCGAGCAGTCGACGGTGCGGGAACGGGTAGTGGTGGCCGCGTCGGCCATGCTGGCGCAGCACGGCCTCAATGCCACCAGCATCCGCGAGACCATCAAGCGCGCCGAGGCGCCGCTGGGGTCCACCTATCATCACTTTCCCGGCGGCAAGCATCAGCTGGTGGTGGAGGCGGTGGAGCTGGCCGGTGCCCAGGTCAGTCGCGATCTGGAGCGGCAGCTGCAGGCTGGGGCCCTGGCGGGGATCCAGGGCTTTTTGCGGCTCTGGCGCGACATCCTGCTGGACTCGGACTTTCGCGTCGGCTGCCCGGTGATGGCGGTGGCGGTGGAAGAGCCGGTGGACGAGATCGCCCAGCGCGAGCTGGACGCGGCGGCGGGCATCTATCGCCGTTGGGAGGCGCGCTTGCAGGTGGCGCTGGTCGAGCATGGGCATTCGATTGATGCGGCCACGGGGCTGGCCACCTTGCTGGTGGCGGCGGTGCAGGGGGTGATTCCGCTGTGCCGTGCGCAGCGCAGCATCGAACCCTTCGACCGGGTCGCCGAACGTCTGGTGGCGCTGATCTAGCGGGAACGTAGCCGGGGCCGGCGGACTCCACCGAGGGCACTTCTTCTATCGGAGTACCTCATGAATCCCGAACCCGCGGACGACAAGCAGACCCCCCACGACTACGACGAATACGGCGACGTGCCGGATTCGGCGGACACCACCACCACTGAAGAGCGTGAGGACTTGGACGACAGTCCCTTGAGTCCGAAGCGGTAGGGGATTCGGTGTTTGGCGCGTGGACAAGGCTGCGCCGTTGTCCACCCTACGAGGCGCCACGATGCCGGCCCCTTGTTGGGCTTCGCTGCGCTCAGCGCCAACCTACGTCGAGTCTGGCGTAGGGTGGAAAACCGCAGGGCGTTCTCCACGCGTTGCTGCTTTCGGTTAACGCCAACCTAAAGGCTATTCACGGAGCCGCCCCCTCTCCCTCTGGGAGAGGGTTGGAGTGAGGGTGCTCACCCTTTGTTGGGCTTCGCTGCGCTCAGCGCCAACCTACGTCGAGTCTGGCGTAAGGTGGAAAACCGCAGGGCGTTTTCCACGCGTTGCTGCTCTCGGCTATCGCCAAACCTAAAGGCTATCCACGGAGCCGCCCCCTCTCCCTCTGGGAGAGGGCTGGGGTGAGGGTGCTCACCCTTTGTTGGGCTTCGCTGTGCTCAACGCCAGCCTACGTTTAGTCTGGCGTAGGGTGGAAAACTGCGCAGCGTTTTCCCCGTAGTGAGGTTCTCTGATTACTCCACGTGTGCTCTTCATCGGCATGACCATTTCCTCACCCCCCGTGCCCGTTCAAAACGGGCACGGCGATGTCAACGCGGATGAAGGGCGCTTTCAGTCGGCGGCGACGGTGCGCTGGTGCTGCTCGCCCAGGCCCTGGATGCCCAGGCGCATTTTCTGGCCGGGCTTGAGGTACACCGACTGCGGCTTGACGCCCATGCCCACGCCCGGCGGGGTGCCGGTGGAGATGACGTCACCCGGTTGCAGGCTCATGCAGCGGCTGAGGTAGGCAATGATCTGGGCCACCGTGAAGATCATGGTGCGGGTGTTGCCGTTCTGGTAGCGGTGGCCGTCCACCTCCAGCCAGAGGTCGAGGTTCTGCGGGTCGGCCACCTCGTCGGCGGTGACCAGCCAGGGGCCGAGCGGACCAAAGGTGTCGAAGCCCTTGCCCTTGTCCCAGGTACCGCCGCGCTCGATCTGCCACTCGCGCTCGGAGACGTCGTTGACCACGCAATAGCCGGCCACGTGATCCAGGGCATTGGCCTCGTCGATGTAGCGTCCGGCCTTGCCGATCACCACGCCCAGCTCCACTTCCCAGTCGGTCTTGGTCGAGTCGCGGGGGATCTGCACGGCGTCGTTGGGGCCGCAGATGGCGCTGGTCCACTTGTTGAACACCACCGGCTCCTTGGGCACGTCCAGCCCGGATTCGGCGGCGTGATCGGCGTAGTTGAGGCCGATGCAGATGAACTTGCCGACCCGACCGACGCAGGGGCCCAGGCGCGGTGCGCCGTCCACCAGCGGCAGACTGTTCGGGTCCAGCTGACGCAGCCGGGCCAGGGACTCGGCGCCGAGCGCCTCGCCAGCGAGATCGGCCACCTGGCCGGAGAGATCGCGAAGCCGGCCCTGGGCATCCAGCAGACCGGGTTTTTCCTGGCCCTGGGGGCCGTAGCGCAAGAGTTTCATCGGAGCTCCTATGAGGGGAAAAGGGTGCGGACGAAAAACGGCGTCAGACGCTCCAGCCGCCATCGATCACCTGGGCGGTCCCGGTAACGAAGGCGGCGGCGTCGGAGGCAAGATACAGGGCGAGGGCGGCGATCTCCTCCGGCCGACCCACGCGACCCATCGGCTGGCGGGCGGCGAAGGCGGCCTGCACCTCGGCTTCGCTGCGGCCTTCACGGGCGGCCTGGTCGGCGATGCGCTGGTGCAGCGAGGGAGAGTCCACGGTGCCGGGGCAGATGGCGTTGCAGCGGATGCCCTGGCCGACATAGTCAGCGGCCACCGACTTGGTCAGACCGATCACCGCCGCCTTGCTGGCGCCATAGGCGCAACGGTTGGCCACGCCCTTCAGGCTGGAGGCGATCGAAGCCATGTTGATGATGCAGCCGCCGCCCTGGGCCAGCATGCCGGGTAGCACGGCGCGGATCATCCGGTACATGGCGGTGGCGTTGAGTTCGAAGGAGAAGCGCCAGGCCTCTTCGTCGCAATCGAGGATGCTGCCGGCATGGACGTAGCCGGCGCAGTTGAACAAGACGTCGAAGCTGCCCAGCTCGGCGACCAGAGCCGACACGGCCGCGGCATCGGTGACGTCGAGCACCCGGGTCTGCAGGCCATCCAGGCTGTCCAGGGCGGCGGCATTGATGTCGGTGGCGATGACCTCGGCACCGGCGCGATGGAAGGCGAGGGCGGTGGCCCGACCGATCCCCTGGCCGGCGGCGGTGACCAGAACGCGTTTGCCTGCATGACTCATGCGGGAGACCTCTTGGCTGGCTTTTGTTATGGATCGCCTGACCGCCAATGGTCATGGGTCAGGCCGTCGGTCGTATTGTTTAGACCCCGCCAGGTTCACAGGCAAGGATTTTTTCGCGACACAATGCGCGACCTGAACGAGGCGGCAGTACCCCTTTCGGTGATCGGAAAGGCCAGGTTCCAACGATAGATCGCTGTCCGACTCCGCGTCCTCACCGCCGCCAAGTAGCTGCCGGGCAGCTTCTCTTCCGACACCCATCTGTACGGACCTTTCGCGGCTTGGCTGTGGCTGGTCCGGCCTGGGCTCCACCGGTGACAATCGGCTCTTTGCCCCAAGAGCCTGCCGCCATGTCCCTCGTTTTCCATCAGGTCGATGTCTTCGCCCAGCACCCCCTGGAGGGCAATGCCCTGGCGGTGGTCTGCGGTGCCGATCAACTTTCCACCGAGCAGATGGCCGCCCTGGCGCGCTGGACCAATCTGTCGGAGACCACCTTTCTCCTCGAGCCCACCGATCCGGCCGCGGACTACCGGGTGCGCATCTTCACCCCGGTCCGCGAACTGCCCTTCGCCGGCCATCCGACCCTGGGCAGTTGCCATGTCTGGCTGCGCGAAGGCGGACGACCCAAGGGCATCGAGGTGATCCAGGAGTGCGGCGCCGGCCTGGTGCCCATCCGCGCCGCCGGGGAGGAACTGGCCTTCGCCGCGCCGCCACTGCTGCGGAGCGGGTCGGTGGCGCCCGAGGTGCTGGCGTGCATCGCCCGTGGCACCGGCCTTTCGCCCGCACGCATCCAGGCCAGCCAATGGGCCGACAATGGCCCTGGTTGGGTCGCGGTGCTGCTGGAGTGTCGCGAGGAACTACTGGCGATCCGCCCGGACTATGCGGCGCTGGAAGGCCTCAACGTCGGCCTGATCGCACCCTGGACGGGCAGCGCTGCCGAGGCGCAGTTCGAGGTGCGCGCCCTAATGGGCGAGGAATTCGCCGAAGACCCGGTCACCGGCAGCCTCAACGCCAGTCTGGCGCAGTGGCTGATCCCGGCGGGCCTGGCCCCGGAGCGCTACCTGGCCAGCCAGGGCACGGCCATGGGTCGCCGTGGTCGGGTGCGGGTGGCCCGCATCGCCGACCGCATCTGGGTGGGCGGCGCGGTGCAGGATTGCATCCGCGGCACCCTTACCCTCTAGGCGCGGATCAGAGCCCGACCGAGCGTCCCTTGAAGCCGGCGGCATCGAAGTAGCGGGTGCTGCCGACATTCTGGGTCTTGAGTCCGGCGACCAGGCCGCTTGCCGCCGGCGCAGCACGCCGCACCTGGTGGCTGGCCTTGACCCGCTTGTTGCCCTCCAGACTCTCGCCGAGCACCCGACCAGTTGCCCCTTGGCTGGGATCTCCAGGGGCAGCAGGTGGGCCAGGGCTCTCTACGGAAGCGAAGACAGCAGATATATAACAAGAGACTGCTGAATCTTCATGATGATAGTCCCATGGCAGGGAGCGGCATCCTTTGTGCAGCGTTCCGGCCTCTTCCCAAGGAGCAACCCATGGCCCACGCCTTCGAGAGTACCGACGCCACTGCCCATCAGCTTGATCTGAATACCCCAGCCATCCGCCAGGCGCGCATCGATCTTGCCGCCTGCTTTCGCATGGCCGCCCGCCTGGGGCTGGGCGAAGGCATCTGCAATCACTTTTCCTTCGTGGTGCCGGGCCACGACGAGCTCTTCCTGGTCAATCCCTATGGGCTGGCCTTCGCCGAGGTGACCGCCTCCTCGCTGCTGATCTGCGACTTTGTGGGCGGTGTGGTCGTGGGGGAGGGGGCTCCCGAAGCCACCGCCTTCCATATCCACGCCCAGCTGCATCGGCTCAATCCGGGCGCCCGGGCGGCCTTCCACACCCATATGCCCAACGCCACGGCGCTCTGCCTGCTGGAAGGCGACCCCTTCGTCTGGGCTGGGCAGACCGCGCTGAAGTTCTATGACCGCCTGAGCGTGGACGAGGACTACAACGGCCTGGCGCTGGACGCGACCGAGGGCGAGCGCATCGCCCGGGCGGCAGGTGACGCGGCGGTGGTCATGCTGAAGAATCACGGACCCCTGGTGCTGGGGCCGAGCATCGCCGAGGCCTGGGACGATCTCTACTATTTGGAGCGCGCCGCCGAGGTGCAACTCAAGGCCATGGCCAGCGGCCGACCACTCAAACCGGTGGCGCCAGCCATCGCCCACGCCGCCTGCCAGCAGATGCTGCAGGGCAATGCCGACAGCGCGCGCCTGCACCTGGACAGCGTGAAGCGTCAGCTCATGCGGTTGGAGCCGGATTATCGGGACTGAGCGGGGCGGTCAGCCGCCGCGGAGGCGGCGCTGGGGCACGGCCTGAGGCTGAGGGGTGGAGCGGTCCAGGGAGTCGATTACGACACTGGGCAGCTGGGCATCCAGCTGCTCAACCAGGCGCTCGCGCAACTGGCGCTTGATCGTACGGCTCAGGTCGAGCTGTCCATGATGATCCAGGGCCAGAAAACCCTGCCAGAGCATCTCGATGGACAGGGACGGGGCCTCCGCGCCGAGGGGGCAGACATCGAAGGCGAGCGACGAGGCGGTGGCTGACGGCATCCTGGTGATCATGGCTGTCCCTCCTGGACGAGAGCCTCATGATGCCAGGGCCGGCGAATGTCGCTGCAGTGGCAAAGCGCGGACCCGTGGACTGTTGCGCATTTTGTCGGCGCGAAAAAAAGCCCGGGATCCTCCCGGGCTGAAAGCGCAGATGTCAGCTTCTACGATGCCTTTCGGCACGAGGTAGAGCTTGCCATCGTCCGGCTTATGGCTGGCTTAACGTGGTTAGCGAATCAACGAGGCCAGCAGGGCCATGCAGGCGATCAGGGTAAAGATCAGCAGCAGGTGAACCAGAGAGCGCTTGTCCATAGGCTTCTCGACAACAGAGGGCACTGAAAAAAGTGATGGCGAATAATATCAAAAAGCCATCATTCGTAATCGCTCAGGCTGGGTTCAGCGTTCGTCGAGCAGTAACTGGATGCGTCGCTCCAGCGTATCCAGGGTGAAGGGCTTGGTCAGCACCTGCATGCCCGCCTCGAGATCCCCGGCACCTATGACATTGGCCTCGGCATAGCCGGTGATGAACAGCACCGGCAGCTGCGGCTGCAGGCCGCGCAAGGCATCGGCCAGTTGGCGACCGTTGAGCGCGCCAGGCAGGCCGACGTCGGTGACCAGCAGATCCAGATGGCTGTCGGGCGGGAGCAGCGCCAGGGCGGTGACGGCATCGGCCGCTTCCAGCACCCGGTAGCCCTGGGCGGTCATGGCGTCCACCAGCAGGGTACGGATGGTCGGTTCGTCGTCGACCACCAGGATGGTCTCGCCCTGGCCGGGCAGGTTGGGTTCGGGCTCGGGATGGACCGGGGGGCTGACCACCGGCGTCAAGCCATGGCGCGGCAGATAGAGGTGTACCCAGGTGCCCGCGCCGGGGGCGGAGTCGATGCGGATCTCGCCCCCCGATTGCAGCACGAAACCATGCACCATGGAGAGCCCCAGTCCGGTGCCCTGGCCGAGGGGCTTGGTGGTAAAGAAGGGATCGAACACCCGCGCGAGGACCTCGTCGCTCATGCCGCTGCCGGTATCGCCCACGCTCAGGCGCACGAAGTCGCCCGGGGGCAGCGCCTGGTGCTCGGCCTGGGCTTCGTCGAGACACTCATTGCCCAGGACGATGCGGATGCGACCGCCGTCCGGCATGGCGTCACGGGCATTGAGGCAGAGGTTGAGCAGGGCGTTTTCCAACTGGGAGGCGTCGATGTGGGTCAGCCACAGCTGGGGATCGGCTTCGCGCTCCAGGGCGATCTGCGGGCCGATGCTGCGCTGGATGAGGTCTTCCAGACCGATCACCAGTCGTTCCAGCGCCACCGGTTGCGGATCCAGGGTCTGGCGCCGGGAAAAGGCCAGCAGCCGGTGGGTCAGGGCGGCGGCGCGCTGGGCGGCGCTGCGGGCGGTGCCGGTGTAGCGATCCAGGTCCTGCAGCCGGCCCTGGCGCAGACGCAGGTCGAGCATCTCCAGCGAGCCGAGGACGCCGGTCAGCAGGTTGTTGAAGTCATGGGCGATGCCCCCGGTGAGCTGGCCGACGGCCTCCATCTTCTGCGACTGGCGCAGGGCTTCCTCCATGACCTGGATGCGCTGTTGTTCTTCAAGGCGCTCGGTCACGTCGTAGGCGAATTGATAGGCACCGATGGAGCGTCCTTCGGCATCGTGCAGCGGGCTGAATTGCAGTTCGTAATGGCGCCGGCCCGGCCCTTCGCCCAGCGAGATGATCTCGCTGAAGGTCTCGCCGGCGAAGGCGCGGCGCCAGTGGGCGAGGATGCCGTCGCGCAATTCGGGCCGCTGCCTGAGGCTTTCGCTGAAGGAATCGCCGATGCGCGGCCGGACCCCGATCTCCTGCTCGAAGACATCGGCGCCGGAGCCGTTGATCGCCAGCCAGCGGAAATCGAAATCCAGCACCTGGATCAGGGCGGCGGCGCCATCCACCACGTTGGCCAGGATGCGATTGGCCGCCAGGGCGGCCTGTACCCGTTCTTCGAGGGTCTCGTTGAGTTGCCGCAGGGCCGCTTCGGCCCGCTTGCGCGGGGTGATGTCCTGGAACAGCACCGCGACCTGCCGGCGACTGGCCGGCTCGATGCGAAAGGCGGTGACGTCCAGATAGCGGCCGGTGGCCACCAGCTCCTGCTCGAAGCGGATGGCTTCGCCGGTCCGCAGCACATGGCCGTAGCGATCGAGCCAGGCCTGGGCCTCGTCGCCGACCATGTCGCGCAGCCTCTGGCCGACCACGTCGGGGATGCCGGCATGGGCGGTATAGGCCGGGTTGGCCTCGACATGGACATAGTCGCTCAGCGGTCCATGGGGGCCATCGATGAATTCGATGACGCAGAAGCCCTCGTCCATGGCATTGAACAGGAACTGGTAGCGCTCGTTGGCCAAGGTGGCGGCGCCTTCCCGGGGCGCCGCGCACGCGTCCAGCTGCTGACGCAGGTGACGATTGCTCTGCTCCAGCTCGGCGAGGCGCGCCAACAGGGAGGGGGTATCGGCGAAGGACACGGCAGGCTCGGCAGAAAAGATGAGGCGACGGCTTCGCTTCAAAGATGGGGCATTAGACGTCCGCGGGCGAGAAAGTGCCAGGCGCGTCACAGATCCTTCGCCCTCATATTTCTCGCTTGCCCACGTCCATTCGAGGCGCAGGGAGGACAGAGTCGGGCAGGGTGTTTACCCCCAGACGAGAGGGTTGACCACTCTGCTTTGGGTGGATTGACACCTTTGAAAGTCACTCATACGATGTCATATGAATATCTGGTAACAGCTTTCCAACGACCCCGGTTCACCCCGGTCAATAACAACAAGTCAGGAAGCCCATTCAATGACTATCCAGGTCACTCCCGAGACGGAGTCCGCCCTGCGGCCGCAGGACACGCCCGTCGCCGCTACCTCGCAAACCTCCCGTTTCACCCGCTATCGCTGGCTGATCTGCGCCCTGCTGTTCGTCGCCATCGGCATCAACTATATCGACCGCCAGATGATCGGCATCCTCAAGCCCACGCTGCAGGCGGACCTGGGCTGGACGGAGACCGACTACGCCAAGATCGTGTTCTGGTTCCAGTGTGCCTATGCCATCGGCTTCCTGACCTTTGGCCGCATCATCGACAAGGTCGGGGTGCGCATTGGCTACGCCCTGGCCTTCACCATCTGGACCATCGCCAGCATCGGCCACGGCATCGCCCACACCGTCACCCACTTCGTGCTGGTGCGCTTCACCCTCGGTTTCGGCGAGTCCGGCAGCTTTCCGGCCAGCCTCAAGGCGGTCTCGGAATGGTTTCCGCAAAAGGAACGCGCCCAGGCCACCGGGTTGTTCAATGCCGGCACCGCCATGGGACCTATCATCACACCTTTGCTGGTGCCGGCCATCACCCTGGCCTGGGGCTGGCGTGCGGCCTTCATCTCCATCGGCCTGGTCACCGCCCTGTGGCTGATCGCCTGGCTGCTGATCTATCGCCGTCCCCATGAGCACCCCAAGGTGAGTCGCGAAGAGCTGGCCTACATCCAGGCCGACGACGGCTCCCCGGTATCGGCCAAGCCGGCCGTCGAGACCAAGATCTCCTGGTTCAAGCTGCTGACCTTCCGTGAGACCTGGGCCTATGCCGCTGGCAAGTTCCTCACCGATCCGATCTGGTGGCTGTACCTGTTCTGGCTGCCGGACTTCCTCGGCAAGACCTATGGCCTGAATCTGAAATCCTTCGGTCCGCCGCTGATCGCCATCTACATCCTCGCCGATATCGGCTCGGTAATGGGCGGCTGGGGCTCCTCCAAGCAGATGAAGCTCGGTCGCAGCGCCAACCTGGCGCGCAAGACCACCATGCTGCTCTGCGCCCTGGCGGTCATCCCCATCGTCACTGCCCAATTCGTCTCCAGCCTGTGGCTGGTGGTGGGCATCATCGGCCTCGCCGCCGCGGCCCACCAAGCATGGTCGGCCAACCTGATGACCCTGCCGTCGGATCTCTTCCCCAAGGAAGCCGTGGCCTCGGTGATCGGCATCGGCGGTACCGCCGGCGCCATCGGCGGCATGCTGATGACCACCTACAACGGCTACATCCTGGAGATCTTCAAGTCCTACCAGCCGATCTTCATCGTGGCCGGCAGCGCCTACCTGGTGGCCATCGTGGTCATCCATGTGCTCACGCCGCGCCTCAAGCCGGTGCCGCTGGAGCGCATCTCGGTAGACTGATCGTTAGCGTCCGAGGCACACACAGCCGCCGGTCATCCCCGGCGGCTTTTTTCATGCCGGTGGCTGTCCGGATCGCGCAGGGCGCTGTCCTGCTCGCGAGCGCAGCGGCCAGGGTGGCCGGTCAGACTCTGGGGCCTAGCCCTGGAGTCTCCCATGCTCAAGCAACCCCAGACCAAGTACCAAGCCTTCGCCGCGCCCCACCTGCCCGATCGCCAATGGCCGGGCCGTCAACTGACCGAGGCGCCGCGCTGGTGCTCCACCGATCTGCGCGACGGTAACCAGGCGCTGATCGAGCCCATGGGACTGGAACGCAAGCGGCGCTTCTTCGCCTTGCTGCTGGCAGTGGGTTACCGGGAAATCGAGGTGGCCTTTCCGGCGGCGTCTCAGACCAATTTCGCCTTCGTGCGCGAACTGGTCACGGCGGACGGGCTGCCGGACGATCTCTGGCTGCAGGTGATGACGCCAGCGCGCCATGAGCTGATCGACCGCACCTTCGAGGCCCTGGTGGGCGTACCCAGGGCCATCGTGCATCTCTACAACGCCACCGCGCCGCTGTTCCGCCGGGTGGTGTTCGACCAGGATCGCGCCGCCACCCTGGCCATGGCGGTCGCCGGGACCCAACGCGTGTGCGCCCGGTGCGACGCCCAGCCGGAAACGGCCTGGACCTACCAATATTCACCGGAGACCTTCTGTTTCACCGAGGCGGACTTCGCTCTGGAGATCTGCCAGGCGGTCCGCGAGGCCTGGCAACCGTCGGCGGAGCGCCCGCTGATCCTCAATCTGCCGGCGACGGTGGAGGTGGCCACCCCCAACGTCTATGCCGATCAGATCGAGGGTTTCATCCGCGGCCTGGGGCCGGCGCCCCATGTGACCATCAGCGTCCATCCGCACAATGACCGGGGCACCGGGGTCGCTTGCGCCGAACTGGCCCAGCTGGCCGGGGCGACGCGGGTGGAAGGCTGCCTGTTCGGCAATGGCGAGCGCACCGGCAACGTGGACCTGGTGACCCTGGCGCTGAATCTCTACAGCCAGGGCATCGCGCCGGGGATCGATTTCTCCCGCCTGGAAGAGGTGGCCAGCGTGGTGGAAGCCTGCAACCAGCTGACGATCCACCCGCGCCATCCCTATGGCGGTCGTCTGGCCCTGGCCGCCAGCTCGGCGCAGCGCGCGGCCCTGGGGCTCATCGATCCAGCCGAGCTGGGCCGGGTGGCGGGCTAGGGACGACGGGCAGTTCCGTCTGGCCCCGATAGGCCGAGGGCGACACGCCCAGCACCTGGCGGAAGCGGGTGGCGAAGGCGCTGGGACTGGCATAGCCGTGGTCCAGGGCCACGTCGACGATGGCATGGCCGGCGGCCAGCGAGGTGAGACTGGAATCCAGTCGCGCCCGCTGCAGCCACTGGCCAAAGCTCAGGCCGGTCTCCTTGAGAAACAGCCGGCTCAGGGTGCGTTCGCTGACCGCCAGCCGCGTGGCGGCCCGGGTCAGCGTCCAGCGCTCGCCCGGGTACTGGCGCAGGTGGCGACAGAGGTCGGCGAGCGTGGCATCCACCGGCCAGGGCAGGTGCAGGCCGGCGGTGGGCGAGCCCTGCAACTCGTCGAGCATCAGCTGCAGGATATGCCAGGCGCGACCCTCGGCCGGTCGGTCGACCGGCAGGGGCAGGGCGGCCAGGATGAGTTCGCGCAGCAGCGGCGAGACGGCGATCAGCTGGCAGCGCGTCGGCAGCTCGGCGCGCACCCCGGGATCGACGAACAGGGTGCGCACCTCGACCCGGCCCAGCAGGTGCAGGTCGTGCTCTTCGCCGGCGGGTACCCAGACCCCCCGTCCGGGTGGCACCACCCAACGGCCCTGGGCGGTATTGACGATGACCACGCCGCAGAGCGCATGGATCAGCTGCGCCTGGCGATGGCGATGGGGCGGCACCCGTTCGCCATGGGCGTAGTCCTGGGCCACGGCGTGCAGGCCGTTGCATGAGCTGAAGTCGATGAGCCTGGTCATCAGCAGGGTGCGCGGCCGGCCAGCCACTTGCCCAGCAGGGCATCCAGCTGCTGCTGCTCGGCCTCGCTGAGGGTGGCCAGGGCGCGGCGTTCGTTGTCGACGTGGGCGGCCATCAGCCCGTCGATCAGGGCGAAGCCCGCGGCGGTAAGGGCGACCAGGGTACTGCGGCGATCCTCGGGATTCTTGCGCCGCTCGATCAGGCCGGCGCGCTCCAGGCGGTCGAGGCGATTGGTCATGCCGCCCGAGGAGATCATGGCCGATTCATAGAGCACCGTCGGGCTCAGGGCATAGGGTTCGCCGGCGCGCCTCAGGGTCGCCAGGACGTCGAATTCGCCATAGTGCAGCCGGTGTTCGTCGAAGAAGGGCTGCAGGACATCGCGACTGAGCATCTGGGCCACCTCACCCAGCCGACCCACCAGGCGCATGGGCAGGGGATCCAGATCGGGGCGCTCGCGGTGCCACTGGTCTACGGCGAATTCGGCGCGATCGGCCATCGGCTTACCTCGGGAATATATCTTGATGTTAAGATACTTCTCGTCAAGAGAAATACCGCTTCACTTTGGAGATTGTCCATGCTTTCCGCGTCATCATCATCCCCGACCACGCCCGCACCGCGCCAGGATGCCTTCCTCGCCGTGTTCTTGGTGCTGCTGGTCGGCCTCAATCTACGGCCCATCCTGGCCGCTATCGGTCCGCTGCTGGATGGCATCCAGGCCGCGACCGGCCTGGAAGGCAGTGGCGCCGGGGCGCTGACCACCCTGCCCATCGCCGCCATGGGGTTCTGCGCCCTGGGTGGCGCGCGCTTGCAGGTCTGGCTCGGTGAGCGCCGCGGCATCGCCCTCGGCCTGCTGCTGCTGGCCCTGGCCAATGCCTTGCGCTGGGAAGAGCCGAGCGGCCTGGGGCTGATCCTCACCGCCGCCCTGGGCGGTGTCGGCATCGCCCTGGTACAGGCGCTGATCCCGGCCTATATCCGCCGCTGCCATCCGCAGCGCACCAGCACCCTGATGGGGCTCTACACCACCGGCATCATGGGCGGCGCGGCCGTGGCGGCGGCCACCGCGGCACCCCTGGCCGAGCAGTGGGGCTGGGCCCAGGGCCTGGCGCTCTGGACCCTGCCGGTGCTGCTGGCGCTCGGCGTCTGGCTGGCCCTGGCCCGTCCGGATGCGCCGGCGCAGGATGCTGCACCTCGCGCACAACCCTGGCGTCAGCGCCAGGCCTGGCTGTTGCTGGCCTTCTTCGGCATCGGCACCGCGGCCTACACCCTGGTGCTGGCCTGGTTGCCGCCGTACTACACCGGCCTCGGCTGGCAAGCCGCCGACAGCGGGCTGTTGCTGGGCGGCGTGAGCCTGGCCGAGGTCAGCGCCGGTCTCTTGCTGTCGGCGACCATCGCCCGGCTGCGCAATCGCCGGCCGCTGGTGCTGGGCGTGCTCGGCGTGGTGCTGGTGGGGCTGCTGTGCCTGGCGCTGGCACCGCTGCAACTGGCGGTGCCCACCGCCATCCTGCTCGGTCTGGGCATCGGCGCGCTGTTTCCGCTGTCCTTGATCCTGGCGATGGACCAGGTGCGCGATCCCACCGAAGCCGGGGCCCTGCTCGGCTTCGTCCAGGGCGGTGGCTACCTGATCGCTAGCCTGGCGCCGCTGGCCGCCGGCATCCTGCGCGACTACCTGGACAGCCTGGCCAACGCCTGGCTGCTGATGGCGGTGGGCGTGGTGCTGCTGATGGGCCTCGGTCTGCGTCTGACCCGACCCGCGCGGCCGGTCTTGGCGCGCGGTTGCCAGCAGGCCTAGCCGTGTAAACCTAGCCCGCGCGCGGCAGGCGCAACTCCACCCGGAGGCCGCCCCGGGCGCGATTGCT
This sequence comes from Pseudomonas sp. Snoq117.2, assembly GCF_900110545.1. Classification (NCBI taxonomy): domain Bacteria; kingdom Pseudomonadati; phylum Pseudomonadota; class Gammaproteobacteria; order Pseudomonadales; family Pseudomonadaceae; genus Pseudomonas; species Pseudomonas sp. Snoq117.2. Next base: position 66,194 of record NZ_FOED01000007.1, read on the forward strand.
GAAGCTCAGGGCACCGCCCAGCCGGCGGGCGATGGTCTCGACGATGGCCAGCCCAAGCCCGGCGCCCTGGGGATTGCCGGCACTGTAGAAGCGATCGCACAGCCGCGTGAGCTCGGCCTCGTCCACCCCGGGGCCGCGATCCTCCACCCGCAGCAACACGCCGTTGTCCTGGCTGGCCTCGATGCCGACCTCCACCGCACTGCCGGCAGGGGCGAAGGCCAGGGCGTTGGTGACCAGATTCTGCAGGGCGATGGCGATGGCATCCGGATCGCCCAGCACCGGTGGTCCGGCCTGGGCCGCCAGCACCAGTTCCACCTGATGCTTGAGTGCCAGGGGCGTCAATTCCGCCAGCTCTTCGCGCACCAGGGGTTCCAGGTCCAGCGCCTGGACCTGGGCGGCGCCGGGTTCCAGCCGCGCCAGGGTCAGCAACTGGCTGGCCAGACGGGTGGCTCGACCGACGCCCTGGCGCAGATAGCCCAGGGCTTCCTCGCGTTCTTCCGCCGTCTCGGCGTGCTGGGCGTTCTGCGCATGCAGATCGAGGATCGCCAGGGGGGTACGCAATTCATGGGCGGCGTCGGCGATGAAGCGGCGCTCGCGCTCGAGCAGGGCGCGCAACTGGGCGAGCTGGTGATCCAGGGCGCCACGCATGGGCTGCAACTCCGGCGGCAACGGTCCGGCCGGCAGCGGCGCCAGGCTGTGGGGGTCGCGCTCGCGCAGCTTGCGGGCGAAGTGCTGCAGCGGGCGCAGGCCCCAGCCCAGCAGCAACCAGAGCACCCCGACCAGCAGCGGCAGGCCCACCAGGGTCGGCCAGAGGGTATGGCTGACGATGCGCTGGATCAGGTCCTGGCGCAGGTCCTCGCGCTCGCCGACCCAGATGCGCAGGCCGCCATTGGCGGTACGCACCAGCATTCCGCACCATTCGCGACCGTTGTCGAACACCTCGTGCAGCCCCTCGGGCGGCACCTCGGCCAACCGCGGCGCCTGGCCGGACCGGGCCAACAACTGGCCGTCCGCGCTCCAGATCTGGAAGGTCAGCTGATTCTCGTAGGGGTGCGCTGGTACGCTGCCGGGAACGGGTTGCATGGCCCGGTCGAACACCCGGATCAGCTCCGGCCAGCGATCCGCCGCCGGCGTACCGGCCTGCAGCAGGCCTTCCAGCAGGCGCGCGCCCTGGACCAGCTGGGCGTCGTAGATGCCCTCGATCTCGCGATGGCTGTCGCGCAGGGCCAGCAGCGCGAGGGCCAGACTGCCGGCCAGCACCAGGGCCAGGGTGGGGGCGAGGATGCGGGTACGGATGGCGATCATGGCTGACGCTCCAGCAGATAGCCCACCCCGCGCACGGTGCGGATCAGGCCGCTGTCGAGCTTCTTGCGCAGGTTGTGGATGAGCACTTCCAGGGTGTTGCCCGAGGCCGCTTCCTGCCAGCCATAGAGCGCATTGCTCAGCCGCTCGCGGGTGATGACGGCGCCCGGTCGCAACAGCAGCTGGTGCAGCAGTTGATACTCCATGGGGGTCACCATCACCTCGGCGCCGCGATAGTGCACTGCCTGGCTGGCCGGATCGAGGCTGATGCCAGCGTGCTCCAGCAGCGGTTGCGCCCGGCCACAGCTGCGGCGGATCAGGGCCCGCAGGCGCGCCTTGAGTTCGTCCAGGTCGCAGGGCTTGACCAGATAGTCGTCGGCGCCGGCATCCAGGCCCTGGATGCGATCGGCCTTGGCATCGCGGGAGGTGAGTACCAGCACCGGCACCTGGCCGTCGGGTTGGCTGCGCAGGCGGCGCAGCAGATCGAGGCCGTCCAGCCGTGGCAGACCAAGGTCCAGCAATACCAGGTCGAAGCGTTCGGACGCCAGGGCGTGCTCGGCGGCCAGGCCGTCGGCCACCCAGTCCAGGGTATAGCCCTCGCCGCGCAGGGCCATGCGGATGCCCTGGGCCAGGGCCGCATCGTCTTCCACCAGCAGTACCCGCACGCCTGTCTTCCTCGCTCTGCCATGCCGCCAGCCCGTCATCATCGCCGCGAAGACCGGGCGCCGGCGAGGGCGACTGTTACCGGGCGTTGCATGCCGAGGCTGGTCTGAACAGTCGCCGAGCGAAGATCAGGCGAGGCGCAACGACTAACGGGAGTAACAGCCAATGGCTACCCGAAGGGTGAGCGCCAGCGAATCACATCCAGGAGGAAGCGGATCGGCCTCGCGCGCGAAGTTACGAGTGGTAAATGAGCATTCCGACCCAGCGGATTTTTAACGCAGCCTGAGCTGGCGCAGGCACTGTTCAGAGCCTAGGCGCAGTGCCCGTCGAGGGTGCCCGGCGGATCCACCTGCACCGTCACGTGCTGCAGCCCATGGCGACTGCGCAGCAGCTCGCCCACCAGGGTCGGCAACCGCAGCGGATCGCTGCCCGGCGCCGGGGTGATGTGCAGGGTGGCGATGCGGGTTTCGTCGGTCAGCGTCCAGACGTGCAGATGACCCACCTCGGCCACCTCCGGCAGGGCACGGACCGCCGCCGTGGCACCGGCCGTGTCGAATTCCCTTGGCGCGGCCTGCAACAGCACCGCGCCGGCATCGCGCACCAGGGTCCAGGCCGATTTGACGATGAGCAGGGCGACCAGGATCGACAGCGCCGGATCCAGCCAGGTCCAGCCGGTCCAGAGGATGCCCAGGGCGGCGGCGATGGCGCCCACCGAACCCAGCAGGTCGCCGGCCACATGGAGCAGCGCGCCGCGCAGATTGCTGTCGTCCTTGTGCCCGCCGTTCAGCACCAGGAAGCCGACGATATTGACCACCAGACCGATCACCGCCACCACCAGCATGGGGCCGGACAGCACCTCGGTGGGCTCGCGCAGCCGCATGATGGCTTCCCAGCCGATCCACAGGACCAGCAGCAACAGCGCGACGCCATTGGTCAGGGCGGCGAGGATGCGCACCCGGTGGAAGCCATAGGTGAAGCGGGCATTGGCCGCCTTGGCCGCCACGCGGTAGGCCACCAGGGCCAGCAGCAGGGCGGCGGCATCCGAGACCATATGCCCGGAATCGGCGATCAGCGCCAGGGAGCCGGACCACCAGCCGCCCACGGCCTGGACGATGGCGTAGCCAAAGGTCAGGACGAAGACCAGCTTGAGCTTGCGCTCGTTGTCGGCGGTGACCCGCGGGGCATGGGCGTGACCATGGCCGTGATCGTGGCCATGCTGGTGATCGTGATCGTGGTGCGGGGTGGAGCCACTCATCTACAGGTCTCCGAAGGGTTGAGGAGGCAGCGGGCAATAGCTTTTCTGTGACCATCCTGAAGCCTGAAGTGACTTCAGGGTCAAGCCGGCCTCCTACCGGCTGACCGCCTGGTCATCTGTTACCGCGCATGAGCCACTAAGACTTCATTAAGGTTCGCCCCTCAGGGTAGCGGCTTCCTGTCATTGGAGCCCGCTCATGGCCGCTCGCCTTCGCTTCCCCTTGCGCTTGCGCAGGGCCCCCTGATGCTGCTCGCGACGTTTTCCCGCCCCCGCGCCACGGGTTGGCGGCACTGGCGCAATCTGCTGGCCTTGAGCAGCTTGAGTTGCCTGCTGTTGCTGGCCGACGACTTCCTGCAGCAAGGCTTCACCCCCAACAACCGCGCCGAGCTGGAGGCGGGCTATGTCGCCGCGCTCTGGGTATTCAGCCTGGCGCTCTGCCTGAGCCATCTGCCACGCCTGGCAGTGGCCATCCTGCTGGGGTTCGCGCTGATGCAGCTGCTGCAGCTGGGCAACCTCAGCTTTTTCGGCGAGCCGCTCAGCGCCATCGATATCCAGGCTCTGCTGGGCGACACCGCCGAGGTGCGCCAGACGCTTTGGCTCAGCCTCCCCGAGCACTGGCCGGTGCTCCTCTGCGTGGGCCTGCCCTATGGGCTGCTGATCGCCTTGCATCTCTACCTTCCGAGCCGGGTGCCGCTGCCGGCCAGTCGCTGGGCGCTGCTGTTGATCGCCGCGGTGCTGCTGTCCAAACCCTATCGCGCCACCTATCGCAACCTCGATGCCTTCGTGCCCAGCCCCAGTCGCAGCGGCCTGCACAACAGCCTCAATGCCTTTTCCGCCTGGGCGGTGCGCCTGGCCGGGCGTGACGACGTCGTCCTGCCGCCCACCGCCTATGCGCCCTATAGGCTGGCCCAGGTGCCCAGCACCGCGCGACACGTCTGGCTGGTGGTGGCCGATTCCCTGCGCAGCGATCGGCTGGGCGCCTTTGGTTACGAACGCAATACCACCCCTGCGCTTTCGGCCTACCTGGCGGACAATCCCCAGGCGCTGATCCGGCCCGGGGTAGCGGCAGGGGTGGCCACCGACGTCAGTCTGCCCTATCTATTGAATCCCATCCGCGAGCCGGGCCAGGACCAGCGGTTGCGCAGCGGCGAGATCAATCTGTTCCGCTTCGCCCAGGCCGCCGGCTTTCGCACCTATTGGCTGTCCTCCCAGGAGTCCAAGTTGCTGGCGCACCTGGGCAGTCGCCACCTGGACGTTTCCATCACCCGCGAGGACCATCCGCTGCGCTTTCTGCAGCGCCAGGATCGCGCCCTGCTGGAGATCCTCGACGAACAGCAGTGGGCGCCACGCAATTTCGTGGTGCTCAACCTGCGCACCGCGCACCTGCCCTATGCGCAGAACTATCGGCACGAGACCACGCCCGCGCCCTGGCCGGACAGCGGCGCCGAGGGCCAGGCCAATGCCTACGACAATTCCCTGCACTACCTGGATGGCCTGCTCGCCGAGATTCTCGCCGACTTCGATCGTCTGGACGGCGAGCGCTATCTGATCATCACCGGCGATCACGGCCAGCGGCTGGGGGAGGGGGGTCACTGGGGCCACAACGACCTGGTGCCCGAGGTCAGCGATGTCCCAATGATCGTGGTGGCGCGCGATGCCCCGACCGAGGCCCTGGCCGAGCTGCAGGACGAGCGCTGGATCAGTCACTACGAAGCCGGCAGCTGGCTGGCGGAGCGCCTGGGTACCCGCATCGACAATCCCAATCGCCGCCCGGGCGAGTACTTCGTCCATGGCAAGCTCCTGTTCAGCGATAACTTCGTGCAGCGCGTCTGCGAATCGCCCACCGGCCTGGTGCACCAGCCGCCGCAGCAACTGAGTAAGTTGCTGCTGGACACCTCGGCGGCGCCCTGCGGTTAGTGCCGTTGCCGTCTTACCCTCGGCAACGGGGCACCGCTACACTGCCGGCGCCTTTTCACCTCAGTAGCAGGACCTCGTCATGTCTTCCGCCTCTCCTATTTCCCGCTATGCGCGCAGCGCCCGGTTGCTGCACTGGCTCATGGCCCTGCTGGTGCTGCTGGCCTATGTGCTGATCACCAACCGCGGCCAGTTCGAGCGGGGTTCCCTGGAGCGCCAGTGGGTGGTGCTCAGTCATTTCTGGGTCGGTCTGCTGGTCCTGGCGCTGGTCCTGCCGCGGCTCTTGGTGCGCCACCGCCATCCGGTGCCGCCGATCACCCCGCCACTGGCGGCAAGCCTGGAGGCGGTCGGTCGCCTGACCCACTATGCCCTCTATGCCTTTCTGCTCGCCCAGCCGCTGCTCGGGCTGTTCACCGTCTGGCTGACCATCGGCGCGGTGAAGATTCCTTCCAGCACCTGGGCCTTGCCTTCGCCCTTTCCCGTGGATCCGGAACTGTCCAAGTCGCTCAAGGGCGTGCACCTCTGGCTCGGCCAGGCCTTCTACTGGGTAATCGGCCTGCACGTGCTGGCCGCGCTCTGGCATCACCTGGTGCGCAAGGACGACACCCTGAGACGCATGCTCTAGCGCGGATCGAGGGCGATGATGCGGTCGCGCCCGCCTTCGGCCAGCAGGTAGCCGTCGCCTCGCGGCAGCAGCGCCTGGGGTGCGCGCAGGAAGGTCAGGATGGCGCGCGGGGCTGACTGGCGATCCCAGAGCAGCAGGCGGGCGCGGTGGGTGGAGTCTTCGCTGATCCACAGGCCGCGATGGTCGCAGAGCAGAAAGCTCGGTTCGCGCAGATCGCTCAGCGCCGGCGGATCACGGCCATCGTCGCTCAGCTGGCGCACCAGGCCACGGGATTTCTCGGTATAGAAGGCACTGCCATCCGGGCAGCGGGTAAAGGACTCCGCCTCGTCCAGGTGGTCGCGCAGCACGGTCAGGCTGCCATCGGCGGCGTCGTAGCGCAGCAGGCGTCCCTCGCCCTTGCGGTCTTCCACCGCATAGAGGCGCTTGCCTTCGGCCCAGAGGCCCTGGGCGTTGATGCCGATGAACAGATCACGACTGCCAGTGGCGTCGAACCAGCGGATCGGATGGGTGCCGCCTTCCTGGCTGTAGGCGAAACCCTCTTGGTAGGGCACCAGGCCATCGGGCTTGTACAGGCCCGCGCTGAGCACGCTGCGCCGGCCCTGGGCATCGATGCGCAGCAGGCGACCCTTGCCGTCCTTGAGTTCTTCCGCGGTGAGCAGGGCGTCGCCCTGCCAGGCCAGGGCACTGGCCTTGGCGATATCGGCATGGGCCACTGCGTAGCACCAGCCAGGCGCGGCCTGGGCCGGCCAGAAGCGTTGCCAGGCGAGAAAGCCCAAGGCTGCCAGTAGCAGGGCGACCAGGACGAGGAGCGCGCTACGCCACAGCGTGGCCATCAGGCGGCGACAGCGGCCAGGTGTTCATGAAGGATGGCCGCGCCGATCACGATCAGCACCACGCCGCCGAGCATCTCCGCGCGCTTGCCCACAAGATTGCCCATCACCCGCCCCAGCATCACCCCGGTGGTGACCATGACCATGGTGGCGAGCCCGATGGCCAGGGCGGCGGTAATGATGTTGACGTCGATGAAGGCCAGGCCCACGCCCACGGCGAGGGCGTCGATGCTGGTGGCCACGGCGGTCAGGGCGAGCAGCAGGAAGGAGTGCTGGCGGGGCTTCTCGGCTTCGGCTTCGGGCGCGCCGAAGCCGGCCCAGATCATGCGCAGGCCAAGCACGGTGAGCAGGGTGAAGGCGATCCAGTGATCCCAGGGCTGGACGTACTGCGCGGCGGTCAGGCCGATGGCCCAGCCGATCACCGGGGTGATGGCTTCGATGACGCCAAAGATGGCGCCGGTACGCAGGGCTTCACGCAGGCAGGGCTTGTGCAGGCTGGCACCCTTGCCGACGGCGGCGGCAAAGGCATCGGTGGACATGGCGAAGGCCAGGAACATCAGGGAAGCGGGGTTCATCGTCACAGCGCCGACCGGGCTCGATCCACAAGACACCCCCGCACGCCCGGCATGGCGCGGTGATGCCTCTGGTCTCGCCAACCCTGACCGGCTGTCCTGACCACGGCGGTTGCCGAGTATGTTGATCAGAACGCTTTCCACCGCAGTGGAAGCAGGCTACTCCCCAAAGAGGCCGCCACCTTACCCATCCGGATAGAGAAAGTCTATCTTGTAGATAGTTCTAATATATATAGCCTTGGCTAAATTCCTGCTGCCAATTCGATCGCGCGGATGCGCCGGGAGGCCTGCAAGGCCCGCCATAACTGGATCGCGGCCACAGCATAGGCTGCCGGGACGACCGCGGGCGGCGGACAGGCGTGTCGTCTGGTGACCGCCGGAGGTCGCCGGTGGAAGCCGACCAGAAGGTAGGCGGCCTCTTTGCCATCCGCAGCCTAGGGCGGATGAGTCCGAGCGGTCTGCTGCAAGGCCTGGGTGCGGACACCTTCGCTTGCCAACGCAGGAGCTGTCGCCGCCGCTCTCAATGATGGCGCTCTGCCGTCCCCGTTTCGTCATGCCGCTGACACTTAATTGTCACATTTCGGCAATAGCCTAGCGCCAGCCCTCACTAGGTAATGGAGCCACCATGAAACGCACGTTCAGCCTCTCTCTGTTGTTGTCGGCCTTTTGCCTGAGCACCGCCGCTCACGCCGTGGATGTCACAGGCGCCGGCTCGAGCTTCGTCTTCCCCGTTCTGTCGAAGTGGTCGCAAGGCTTCAGCGAGAAGACTGGCAACCGTATCAACTACCAGTCCATTGGCTCCGGCGGCGGCATTGCCCAGATCAAGGCCGGCACCGTGGACTTCGGCGCCACCGACGCCCCCATGAGCACCGACGACCTGCAGAAGGGTGGCCTGGGCCAGTTCCCGACCATCATTGGCGGCATCGTTCCGGTCGTCAACGTGGAAGGCATCGAGCCCGGCAAGCTGAAGCTCGACGGCCCGACCATGGCCAAGATCTTCATGGGTGAGATCAAGACCTGGAACGACCCGGCCATCGCCGCGCTGAACCCCGGCCTGAAGCTGCCTGAGGGCGCCATCACCGTGGTGCGTCGTTCCGACGGCTCGGGTACCTCCTACAACTTCACCAACTACCTGGCCAAGGTCAGCCCGGAGTGGAAGGAGAAGTTCAACTTCGGCACCACTGTCAACTGGCCGGTTGGTGTGGGTGGCAAGGGTAACGAGGGTATCGCCGCCTACGTGAAGCAGATCAAGGGCTCCATCGGCTACGTCGAGTACGCCTATGCGCTGACCAACAAGATGTCCCATGTGCAGCTGAAGAACGCCGCCGGCAACTTCGTGCAGCCCGACGCCAAGAGCTTCCAGGCCGCCGCCGCCACCGCCGACTGGAAGAGCGCCAAGGACTTCAACCTGCTGATGACCAACGCCCCGGGCGCCGATGCCTGGCCGATCACCGCCACCACCTGGATCGTGATGTACAAGGAACCCAAGAACGAAGAGCGCAGCAAGGTCGCCTTCGACTTCTTCAAGTGGTCCCTGGAGCATGGCCAGAAGGATGCCGCGGCCCTGGATTACGTCCCGGTCCCGGATGCCCTGGTCAAGCAGATCGAAGGCTACTGGGCGTCCGACTTCAAGAAGTAAACACGCCTGTCCCGCCGCCTGGATCCCCTGGGGTCCAGGCGGTTTCGCGCGTCCTTCCAGGTAGACGGAAAGCTCCATGACCGACCAGACCCTGCCCCTCTCCGCCGCTCAGGAACAGCGCATCCGCCGGGATACCCGCGCCGATGTCTGGTTCCGCCGGCTCCTGTTTTCCGCCGCGCTGCTGGTACTGCTGGTACTGGTCGGCGCCGCCGCGTCCACCCTCTGGGGCGGTCGCCACGCCTTCATGACCTTTGGCCTGGACTTCATCACCTCGGCCGAATGGGATGTCGGGGCCGAGAAGTTCGGCGCCCTGGTGCCCATCTACGGCACCCTGATGACCTCCTTCATCGCCCTGCTGCTGGCCGTGCCTACCGCCTTCGGCATCGCCCTGTTCCTCTCCGAGATCGCCCCTACCTGGCTGCGCGGTCCGGTGGCCACGGCGGTGGAACTGCTGGCCGGTATCCCTTCGATTATCTACGGCATGTGGGGCCTGTTCGTCTTCGGCCCCTTCATGGCCGCGCACATCTCGCCCTTCATCAACGACTACCTCGGCGCCATCCCGGTGATCGGCGTGCTGTTCCAGGGACCGCCGCTGGGCATCGGCATGCTGACCGCCGGCATCATCCTGGCGATCATGATCCTGCCCTTCATCACCTCGGTGATGTACGAGGTTTTCCGCAGCGTGCCGGCCCAGCTCAAGGAATCGGCCTATGCGCTGGGGTCCACCACCTGGGAAGTCTGCTGGGACATCGTGCTGCCCTACACCCGCTCGGCGGTGGTCGGCGGCGCCTTCCTCGGCCTGGGTCGCGCCCTGGGCGAGACCATGGCGGTGACCTTCGTGCTGGGCAACGCCCACCAGTTCTCCCTCTCGCTGATGATGCCGAGCAGTTCCATCGCCTCGGTGATCGCCAACGAATTCAACGAGGCCTACACCGATCTGCACCGCTCTTCGCTGATCGCCCTGGGCTTTTTGCTGTTCGTGGTGACCTTCTTCGTGCTGCTGGCGGCACGGCTGATGCTGACGCAACTGTCGCGCAAGGCAGGTAACTGATGCACATCGACGCCTATCTCTATCGCAAGCGGCGGATCAAGAACGGCATCGCGCTGATCTTTGGCAGCGCCGCCGCCGTGCTCGGCCTGGGTTTCCTGGCCTGGATCCTTGGCACCACCCTGATCAAGGGCGTCAGCGCCCTGAGCCCGGCCATCTTCGTCGAGATGACGCCGCCACCCGGCGCCGCCGACGGCGGTCTGGCCAACGCCCTGTTCGGCAGCGTGCTGATCACCCTGCTGGCGACCGCCATCGGTGCACCCATCGGCATCCTCGCCGGCCTCTGGCTGGCCGAATACGCCCGCCACTCCAAACTCGGCCTGGTGGTGCGTTTCGTCAACGACATCCTCTTGTCGGCGCCGTCCATCGTCATCGGCCTGTTCATCTACACCGCCGTGGTGGTGACGCTGAACCAGTACTCCGGTGGCAGCCTGGGCTTTTCCGGCTTTGCCGGCTCCCTGGCGCTGGCCATGCTGGTGGTGCCGGTGGTGACCCGTACCACCGACGAGATGATGCAGCTGCAGCCGCCGGCCATGCGCGAAGCGGCCCTGGCCCTGGGCATCCCCCAGTGGAAGGTGACCCTGCAGATCCTGCTGCGTGCCTCCCGCGCCGGCGTGGTGACCGGGGTGCTGCTGTCGATCGCCCGCATCACCGGCGAGACCGCACCGCTGCTGTTCACCGCCTTCGGCAACCAGTACTGGAACGCCGACGTGCTCAAGCCCATGGCCACCGTGCCGGTGACCATCTTCCAGTTCGCCATGAGTCCGTTCGAGAACTGGCAGCACCTGGCCTGGGCCGGCGCCCTGCTGCTGACGCTGTTCGTGCTGTTCCTGAACCTCTCCTCTCGCTTCTTCTTTCGTAACCGGGATTCCAAGTGACTACCATGCAGACGCAGATACCGGAACTGCAGGCGCGCGACGTCGGCTTCCGTTACAAGGGCCACCAGGCGCTCAAGTCGATCAACCTGGACATCGCGGCCAAGCAGATCACCGCCATCATCGGCCCGTCCGGATGCGGCAAGTCCACGCTGCTGCGCATCTTCAACCGCATCTACTCGGAATACCCGGGGCTGGAAGCGACCGGCGAGATCCTCATGGACGGGGAGAACATCCTCGATCCCAAGTACTCGCTGAGTCGCCTGCGCAGCACCATCGGCATGGTGTTCCAAAAGCCGGTGCCGTTCCCCATGTCCATCGCCGACAACGTCGCCTATGGCATTCGCCACCACGAGCGCCTGTCCCGGGTGGAGCTTCAGGATCGGGTCGAGCAGGCCCTGCGCGGCGCGGCGCTGTGGGATGAGGTCAAGGACAAGCTCAATCAGAGCGCCCTGGGGCTCTCCGGCGGTCAGCAGCAGCGCCTGTGCATCGCCCGTACCATCGCCCTGCGTCCGCGGGTGCTGCTGCTGGACGAGCCGACCTCGGCCCTGGACCCCATCTCCACCGCGCGCATCGAGCAACTCCTGGCCGAACTCAAGCAGGAGTTCACCGTGGTCATCGTCACCCACAACATGCAGCAGGCGGCGCGTTGCTCCGACGTCACCGCCTTCATGTACCTGGGCGAATTGATCGAAGTGGACAAGACCGACAAGATCTTCACCAAGCCGGACAAGAAGCAGACCGAGGACTACATCACCGGTCGCTTCGGCTGAAAATCTCGCCGGATCTCGCAAGGCCACTCCTCGGAGTGGCCTTTTTCATGGGCGGCTGAAAAGCGGCGAGCCAGGGCCTCTGGTCGTCCTCATCCTTCCCGGTCTGCAGCGGAGCCGTTCGGAGCGGATGAATCTTTGGTTAAATTTTGCTTTAGATTCAGTGACTTGAATTAAAACCTTTATGTTCCTGCAAGCAAAACGACATCTCTTCTGCCGAGACTGACCCAGCTTTGTGACGGGCTGCACCGCCAGCCACTACCACCTGGATTGTCTTGAAAGGAGATCTGCCGATGTCTGTTAACCCTTATCGATTCACGGCGCTGTTCTCGGGCGTGCTCCTGGCCACCTGCTCAGCCACCGCGAGTGCCGCTGTCGATGAGAAACTGCTCGACATGCTCAAGGCCAATGGCTCCATCACCCCGGCCCAATACAGCGAATTGCGCGGCGACCTGCAGCAGGAGCAGCAGGCGCGTGCCGCCCAGGTCGCTCAGCAGCAGAAGACCTCCGACTTCGAGAAGAAGCTGGCCTGGGCCGCCAAGACCCAGATCAAGGGCGACGTGCGGGTGCGCCACGAGAGCATCGACATCAGCGGCGAGCCGGACAACGGCCGCGACCGTGACCGCCAGCGTATCCGCGCGCGGCTGGGTGCCTACAGCGAGATCAATCCGCAGGTGAATACTGGCATCCGCATCGCCACCGGCGGTGGCGACGACGCCCGCTCCACCAACCAGGATCTGAACAACTACTTCAACAAGAAGCAGCTCTGGCTGGATCAGGCCTACATCGACTACCACCCCACGGCAGTGCCGAATCTGCACCTGGTGGGCGGCAAGATGGGCCAGCAGTGGGTCAGCACCGGCGACGTCATCTGGGACGCCGACATCAACCCCGAAGGCCTGGCCGGCACCTACAAGTACGACCTGGGCGGCGGCGCCGAGCTGTTCGGCAGCACGGGCTACTATGTGCTCAAGGACAACGTCGACGGCGAAGGCTATGAATTCAAGCATGACCTGCGCCTCTACGCCGGTCAGCTGGGCAGCCGCTTCAACCTGGGCGATGCCGCCAAGCTGATGGTGGGCGGCAGCGTCTATGCCTACGACAAGGAGCAGGACAGTGCCTGCCCGACCACTGGTTCGGTCACCGCGCCCTGCGCCCTGGCGGTCAATGGCAACACCACCGACCGCTTCCAGCTCTACGAGGGCTTCGCCCAGCTGGACCTGACCAAGCTGTGGGTGCCGCTGTCCTTCTATGGCCAGTACGTGGTCAACGACAAGGCCAACGACGGCGAAGACACCGCCTGGCTGCTGGGCGCCAAGACCAAGCTGATGCAGCGGGTCGGGCTGGAATACAACTACCGCGATGTCCAGCGCAACGCCGTGGTGGGTGCCTTCACCGATTCCGACTTCGGCAACGGCTCCACCGGCGCCCGCGGCCACAAGCTCAAGCTCGGCTACGAGATCGACAAGAACTTCGGTGTGGGCCTGACCTACTTCCTCGCCGAGTCCGATACCGCCACCCGCTTCCGCCGCGATGCGGACGTCAAGACCCTGCAGCTGGACCTGGAAGCCAAGTTCTAACCACGGCCCTAGGTCGTGCTCCTCTTGAACCGCCCTCGGGCGGTTCTTTTTTGCCTGCTCGATGGAAAGGCTCGCCTGAAAATGTTGGGCTTCGCTGCGCTCAACCCAACCTACGC
>NZ_FOED01000007.1:79878-264432 GCF_900110545.1 Pseudomonas sp. Snoq117.2
TGGAGTCGCTTTGCCCCCTCTCCCTCTGGGAGAGGGCTGGGGTGAGGGAAGCTCCCGCCCACTACCGCTCGACCCTGATCTCCACCAGCTTGCCATCGATGAACTTGAGGTGGCGGGAGGCGCCGTTCTCCGGGCCATAGGTCCAGAACTGGGTCTCGGCCGCATTGAACTTGGGCACGTTGTTGTTGCGCAGGGCAGGGGGATTGACCTTGCGCTCGACCGGGGTGCCGCAGGCGGCCAGGACCTGCTCGACGCTGTCGCCTTCTTCGACGAGATTCTGCCCGCAGCGCAGGCTGGCCTGGGCCAGCAGGGGCAAGAGCAGGGCAGTCAGCAGCAGGTGACGAGCGCGCATGGGAACTCCGAGAGGTTGTGGCAGAGGCCGTTGCCTTCAGCCTAGCCGTTATCGCTGGCGCGGGGCGCTTTGGCAAAGCCGCGACTCAGATAACGCGAGCCGGCCAGGCCGAAACGCCAGGGCACCTCGCGGGCGCGGCTGATACCGATGCGCGGGCCTGCGATCACCGCCACCGCGGCGGTCGCCGGCTCCAGCAGAAAGGGCGGTTCCGCCAGCGACAGGCCGTCGTGACTGCCGTCGATGCCCAATGCCTGGCACAGCCGGCCGGGACCGGCGCAGAGCAGGCGATCGGCCAGCCCGCCTCGGCGTTCGCGCATCACCTCCAGCCCCCACAGCGGCTCCAGGGCGCGGATCAGCACACCCGCGCCATGGCCAGTCTCGCGGCAGACCAGATTGAAGCACCAATGAATGCCATAGGAGCGATAGACATAGGCATGCCCGGGCGGACCGAACATGGCCTTGTTGCGCGGCGTAGGGCCGGCAAAGCTGTGAGAGGCCGGATCTTCGCCGTCGCAGGCTTCGGTTTCGACGATCAGGCCGCCTACACCTTCGAGCCTGAGCGTGGCGCCGATCAGTTGCCGGGCGACCTCGTCCACCGGGCGGGTGAAATCCGGGTCGCTCACGCCTCGGGCTCCGGCTCTTCCAGGATCAGCGCCGCATGCACCATGGCCAGGTGGCTCAGGCCCTGGGGGAAGTTGCCCAGGGCCGCGCCGTCACGGGGATCGCGCATCTCGGTCATCAGGCCGACGCCATTGAGACTGGCGGCCAGGACCTCGCGCATCAGCTCGCGCGCCTGGTCCACCTCGCCCAGCACGGCATGGGCCTCGACCATCCAGTAGGAGCAGGCCAGGAAGGCACCTTCTTCCTGCTCGGCACCGCTATAGCGATAGACCAGAGGTCCATGGGCCAACTCGCGGCGGATGGCCGCCAGGGTGCTGACCGAGCGCTCACCGCCGTCGAAGCCGAAACGGATGCCGAGTAACAGCCCGGCGTCCAGGCGCTCGGTACCGGCATAGAAGGTGTAGGCCTGCTTGCGCTCGCTCCAGCAATGTTCGTTGACCCAGTCGCGGATGCGGTCGCGCTCGCGCTCCCAGCGACCGCACATGGCGTCGGGGATATGGCCGTCGCGGGCCAGGGTCACGGCGCGATCCAGGGCGAACCAGCAGCCCAGCTTGGACAGGGTGTAGTGGCGCTCTTCAGGCAATTCCCACATCCCGGCATCCGTCTGCCGCCAGCCATCGGCGCAGAGGTTTGCCAGATCGGTGAGCAGGCTGGCGGTGGCGAAATCCAGCACATGGCCCTTGCTGGCATAGAGGCGGAAGGTCTCCAGCAGATCGCCATAGAGACTCAGCTGACACTGGGCGCTGGCGCGATTGCCGACACGTACCGGCTGGGAGTCGCGATAGCCGGGTACGGGGATGGTGCGCTCTTCCGGTGCCAGTTCGCCTTCCAGAGTGAAGCAGGTGTGCAGGCGATTGCCGTGGCGGCGGATGACGTTCTGAATCCAGGCCAGGGCCGCCTGGGCCTCGCCAAGGGCGCCCAGACGCAAGAAGGCCTTGATGGTAAAGACCGCATCGCGCACCCAGGCATAGCGGTATTCGTAGTTCTTATCGCCGCCGATGCGTTCCGGCAGCGAGGTGGTGGCGGCGGCGACGATGGCGCCGGTGGGCGAGTAGAGCAGCAGCTTGAGCGCCAATGCCGAGCGCTTCACCTCGCTGAGGAATTCGCCCTGATAGGCAAAGCCCTGGGCCCATTCACGCCAGGCCTGGTCGCTGCGGTCGATGCGCTGGTCCACCTCGTCCAGGGACGGCACCACGAGGGGTTCGTTCTCGGTCGCGGTCAAGGCCAGGACACTGCGTTGCCCGGCCTCCAGTACCAGTCGCGCCACCAGCCGGCGATCATCGCATTCGAGGATTTCCAGCCGTTCGCAATAGCACAGGGTGGCCATCACACCGTCGACGTGCATGACCTCGCCATTGGGCGTGCTGCGCATCCAGGGCGAGACGGTCTGGCCCTGGGTCCCGGGTACCAGCTCGATACGCAATTCGACCCGTCCGGAGAGGCCTTCGACGCGACGACCCAGTTCGCACCAGGGCAGGCGTCCGGCCGAGCCGCTGTTGAGCGATTCGGTGAGGCGCACGCTGCCCTCGGCGGTGTGAAAGCAGGTTTCCAGGACGTTGCTGTCTTCGCGGTAGGCCCGCTCCACGCGATAGTGGGCGACCGGGGCGATCGAAAAGAAACCGCCCGCCGGGGCGTCCAGCAGGCGGTCGAACAGCGGTGCGGAATCCATGTTGGGGACGCACCACCAATCCAGCGAGCCGTCCGGCGCCACCAGAGCGACCGAACGGCCATCGGAGAGGGCGGCGTAGCCCGCCAGGGGCGCGTAGCCATCCTGGCGAGCGGGGTCGAAGGCCGCCACGGCCGTCAGCCCATGCCTCCGGTAGCGCCATAGACCTCACCGGTCACATAGCTCGACTCCTGGGACGCCAGCAGCACATAGATGGGCGCCAGCTCCGCCGGCTGGCCGGGGCGCTTGAACACCGTCTCGCCGCCGAAGGTGGGGATCTTTTCCTGGGGCTGGCCGCCGCTGGGCTGCAGCGGGGTCCAGAAGGGACCGGGAGCCACGGCGTTGACGCGGATGCCCTTGCTGGCGACCTGCTTGGCCAGCGCCTTGGTGAAGTTGGTGATGGCCGCCTTGGTCGAGGCGTAGTCCAGCAGGAACTCCGAGGGCTGGGTGGCCTGGATCGAGGTGGTGTTGATGATGGCGGCGCCGGCTGGCAGGTGTGGCAGCGCGGCCTTGCACAGCCAGAACAGGGCGTAGACGTTGGTCTTGTAGGTAGCGTCGAACTGCTCGGTGGTCAGCTCGGCGATGTCCTGCACGGCGGTCTGCTTGCCAGCCACATTGACCAGGATGTCGAGGCCGCCCAGGGCCTCCTTGGCCTTGCTCACCAGTTGGATGCAGAAGGCTTCGTCCTTCAGGTCACCGGGAACGCAGACGGCCTTACGACCCTCGGCTTCCACCAGCTTGACCACTTCCTGGGCGTCGGCCTCTTCCTCGGGCAAGTAGTTGAGCACCAGGTCGGCACCTTCCCGGGCATAGGCGATGGCGGTGGCCCGACCGATCCCCGAGTCCGCCCCGGTGATCAGCGCCTTGCGCCCGGCCAGACGACCGAACCCCTGGTAGCTGGTCTCGCCATGGTCGGGGCGGGGCTGCATGACCTGCGCCAGGCCCGGGGCTTCCTGGGGCTGCTTGGGAAATTCCGGCTGGGGATACTGGGTAAGGGGGTTTTGCATGCGGTATTGGTTGTCGCTGGACATGACATCTCCTGAAGGGGGCCGAAAGGCGCCCGTTTGGCATCTTTTCGATGACGTTCAAGGAAATGGAGCAACAATTCGCGGGAGAGGTTCCCACTGATAGGTGATGGGTGTCTCGGCCCGGACGGCTTTATCAACCTGCCTTTAAAGGCTGCGCCGATTTCGGAGCCGCCTCGATTCAGACG
The DNA here is from genome assembly GCF_900110545.1 of Pseudomonas sp. Snoq117.2. NCBI lineage: Bacteria > Pseudomonadati > Pseudomonadota > Gammaproteobacteria > Pseudomonadales > Pseudomonadaceae > Pseudomonas > Pseudomonas sp. Snoq117.2. The sequence continues at coordinate 83,731 of NZ_FOED01000007.1, forward strand.
TCGAGTGGCTCCAGACGCAAGGCGACACCAGTCCGCTGCAGGGTGAGGATATCCGCCTCGCGGCAACCGATCAGACGGCCTTCGGCGGTACGCAGCTGATCGTCTTCGAGCTGGGCATAGGACTGCGGTTGCTTCCCATCGCCGGCGACCATGATGTACAGCTGCCCACGCAGTAACTGACCTGCCAGACGTCCGTCGTCCAGGCCGATCAGGCGATAGCTGCGGCGGGCATCGTAGGTAAAGCGCATGGGAGCATCCATTCAGGGGGTTCAGGTCAGAGCCGCGCTGACGGGCAATGTTCAATTCCCTGTCCCAGGGTATTGAACCGGGAGGGCTACCGCTGCGCTTGCGGCCTGCCGCTCACCGGGGTGAGGGCAGGTCGTCCGCTGGTCGGAAGTTTCCTGGATGACCGATCAATAACGGAATTGCGCGACCAGGCCCTGGAAGGAATTGGCCAGTCGCGACAGCTCCTGACTGGACGCGGCGGTCTGCTGGGCACCGGTGGCGGTCTGGGTGGACAGGTCCTGGATATTGACCAGATTGCGGTCCACTTCGCGGGCCACCTGAGCCTGCTCCTCGGCGGCGCTGGCGATCACCAGGTTGCGCTCCTCGATCTGGGCGACCCCGGTGGTGATGCGGTTCAGGGCTTCGCCGGCACGGTTGGCGCGCTCCTGGGTATCCCCTGCCAGGGACTGGCTCTTGTGCATGGCGCTCACGGCTTCTTCGGCACTGCTGCGCACGGCGCTCATCATCCGTTCGATTTCGCCGGTGGACCCCTGGGTGCGATGGGCCAGGGCGCGAACTTCGTCCGCCACCACGGCGAAGCCACGACCCTGCTCGCCGGCGCGGGCCGCTTCGATGGCGGCGTTGAGCGCCAGCAGATTGGTCTGCTCGGCGATGCCACGAATCACTTCCAGCACCTTGCCGATCTCGCGTACCTGGCCTTCCAGGGTCTGCACCTTCTCGGTGGAGTCGGTGATCTCGCGGGTCATCACTGCCATGGCCTGGGCGGCCTGCTGCACCTGTTCGCGACCCTGTTGGGCTTCGCGACTGGTGTCCTGGGAGGCGGTGGAGGTGGAAGCGGCATTGCGCGCCACCTCTTCCACGGCTGCGGTCATCTGGTTGACCGCAGTGGCGGCCTGCTGCACCTCGTCGTGCTGGCGAACCTGGCCACGGGAGGTCTCCTCGGTCACGGCGTGCAGCTCTTCGGCGGCCGCGGCGAGTTGGCTGGAGGCGCCGGCCATGCGCTGCACGGTGTCTTTCAGGCTGGCCTGCATGCCACCCAGGGCTTGCAGCAGCTGGCCGGCTTCGTCACGCCGGGAGCTCTGGATCGTCTGGGTCAGATCGCCCTGGGCGACCCGTTCGGCACTGGAGACGGCCTGGCGGATCGGCATGACGATCATCCGCGTGATGACGAAGCCCAGCGTCAGGGCGCAGAGCGTGGCCAGCAGCAGCCCCAGGCAGAGTACCCAGAAGGCCTGCTTGTAGGCGGCGTGGGCAGCATCACCGGCCTCGGCACTCTGGCGCTTGTTGGATTGCATCATAATCTTGAACGAGGCCATGGTCTTGCGGTAGGTGGGTTGCACCTGCTCGTTCAACAGCTTGGCGGCACCGGCTACATCCTTGGCCGCAAGGCGTGCCAGGATGGCGTCGGTACCAGCGACATAGCTCTTCCAGTCCTGCTCGAAGGCATCACCGGCCTGCTTTTCATCGGCCTGCCGCGGCGTGGCGCGATAGGCGGCGAAGGGCTTCTCCGCATCGGCCTGATTGTCACGCATTGAGGTGATGACGGCCTGTTGGTCGCTTTGCGGTGCTTCGCCGTAGGCCATGGACAGCACGCGGAAGAGATCGCGATTGTGGCCGATGACATTGCTCTTGGCATCGTTGAGCAGGGTGATGGAGAGCAGCGTGTCGTTCAACACGTTATCCAGCTGGGCGTTGACGCTTCTGATGCCACTCAGGCCGACGGCGCCGATGCCCAGGGTGATGGCCGTGCACAGGCCAAAGGCCACAGCGAGTTTCTTCGCCAGCGCCAGATTGTTGAACCAGACCATGGAGCCTTCCTTTCTGCGAGGTGGGTTTCAGCCAAGTTGCGCTGGATACCCTCGCTATCGGCACCTGCTGTCCGACCTTTAGGTGAGCAGGTCAGGCTTCGCGATCGTTCGAAATCGCTTTCAGCCGCGTCCATAGAGTCGATCGAGCAGCTGGTTGGCCACGAGCGCATCCGCCAGGGTGGCCAGTTCCGGACGTGGTTTTCCGAGTAGCTGATCGAATACCGCCTGGGCCCCCTGAGGCACGCCGGGGTCGACGCCCTCGGCCAACGTCTGGCGATTTCCTTTAGCGTCGTGCAGTACCAGCCGCCCCGCGGAGAGCGCCAGGGTTCCCTCGTTGCCGTCCAGGCGAACGGCCAATCGCGGACCGCGCAGGGTGGCGCTGGCGCGCAGCTGGACTGGCAGGTCGCCGGCCCGGAGCAGCGCCTCGCCGCTGTGATCCAGCGGCCAGCGGGCATCGCGCTCCAGGCGGCAGTACTCGACCGTCAGGGCTTCACCAGTCAGCCAGGCGCTGAAATCCAGCAGATGCACCGCCAGGTCACCAAAGGCGCCATAGCCCATGCGCGTCTCGTCCAGATGCGCGGGCCAATCGCTCAGCCAGCCCTCCAGCAACCCGGGGTGCCCGGCGGTGAGCGACAGGTGGCTGAGGCTGCCGATGGCCCCGTCCTGCGCCAGCTGGCGCAACTGCCGCAGGGCCGGGTCGGTACGCAGGTAGAAACCGCTGAAGCAGGAACGACCGGCCAGTTGCGCCGCCAGCGCCGTCGCGCGTTCAGCCGAGACGGACAGTGGCTTTTCCACGAAGAGATGGCGAGCGCGCGGGAGCAGGGCGCTCACCGCCGCTTCGTGATCCTCGATGGCGGTGGTGACGAAGGCCAGATCCACCTCGGGCAACTGGGCGAAATCGTCCAGCACCGGCAGCCCATGGGGGGCGGCAAGGCGCCGGGCGCGGGCGGGATCGCGTTCGCTGGCCACGGCCACCACCCGCACGCGCGGATCGGCCAGGCTGGTGTCCAGGTAGTCCTGGGCGTGGATCTGTTCGCAACCGACGATGGCGACGCTGAGCATGAAAAAGGGTCCTCTAACAGTGGTCGTACCGTTATGGACCCCAGGTGCGCCGCTAGGCTTCGTCGATCAGACCGGCTGGTAGGCCTTGCCGAAGCGGTTGGCCAGGAAGGCGTCCATGTCCACCTGCTCCTGGGCGATGAAGCCGCGCTGTGGCAGCTTGCCTTCGCGGAACAGATCCAGGGCGGTGCAGATGCCAGCGGCGGTGGTGATCTGAATGGCGCTGGTCAGGCGGCCATCGCGCTCGGCGGCAAAGATCTTGCGGCTGAACACCTCCTGCACCAGCTTGCCGCCACGCATCCCGCTGACGGTGACGAACACCAGCACCACGTCCTGCATGGTGGTGGGCACGGCGCCGCGCAGGATGTTCTTGAGTTGCTCCTGGTCACCGGCCAGACGCAGGTCTTCCAGCAGGAACTTCATCAGGTCGCGGTGACCGGGATAGCGCACGGTCTTGTAGTCCAGGGTTTCCACCTGGCCCTGCAGGGTCTCGCAGAGGGTGCCCAGGCCGCCCGAGGTGTTGAAGGCCTCGTATTCCACGCCATCCAGGGAAAAGTGCTCCAGGCCTTCCAGCGGCTGCACCAGTTGCAGTTCGCCGTTGCGCACCGCTTCGCAAGGGTGGCAGTACTCGTTGACCAGGCCGTCGACACTCCAGGTGAGGTTGTACTTCAGGGCATTGGTGGGAAATTCCGGCAGGGCGCCGACGCGCATCTTCACCTCGCGCACACTGTCGAAGCGCTTGGCCAGGGAGTGGGCGGCGATGCCGATGAAGCCAGGCGCCAGACCGCACTGGGGCATGAAGGCATTGCTCGCGCCCTCGGCCAGCTGGCGGATGGTCTTGGTCGCCTTGACGTCTTCGGTCAGGTCGAAGTAGTGGGTGTTGGTGGCCTTGGCCGCCTGGGCGACGGGAATCGCCAGGTGGTAGGGCAGGGCGTTGAGCACCACGTCCTGGTCGTCCAGGGCCGCGGTCAGGGCGCTGGCGTCGGACGTGTCCAGGGTGCGGGTCTGCACGCCCAGGGCCGCGATGGCCGCCAGGGCACGTTCGTCACGATCCGCCACCGTCACCCGGTAGTCGCCACTGGCGTGCAGCAATTGCGAAATGGTGTAGCCGATGTGGCCGGCGCCGAGCAGGGTGACGTTCATGGCGGATCCTCCGTGGTTGAGGCTCCAGCTTAAAAAACGGCGCTGCCAGATGTGAGCGTCAGAGCGTCGAAGTGTCGTCCCTTATTTGACGAAACGTCGAGTACCTCGACGATTCGACCAGGACCTTCTTTTCATCCGTCCTGTTGCTTATCGCTCTAGGCGAAAGGCTGTCGATCCCACCACAGGAATCCGGACACAGGTCTGCACCACTTGGCGACGCCTTCTATAAGCCAGTGGTCGGCCACGGTGGGTGGCCGCTTCAAGGAGGAAAGACCATGATCGTGGACAATGCAGCGCGGGTGAACGCCTGTTATTGGGGGGTGTTGGGCCGTGCCCCGGACGCGGAAGGCTTCCGTTTCTGGGTCGCCAAACTGGACGAGGGCCTGGGCAATGAGCAACTCGTCCGCCTGTTCCTCAACGGCGCCGAGCGCCTGCAGGCGCAACCGGCCGAGGAGAGCGCCAGCGCCTTCATCGACGGCTGCTATGGCGACCTGCTCGGACGCAACGCCGATGCCGACGGCAAGGCCTTCTGGCTGGGCCGACTGGAGACCCTGGGCAGTACCCAGCAGGACGCCAGGGCAGCGGTCATCGTCGAGATGATCGATTATCTGAGCCGCCCGGATGGCCAGAGCGCCGACCAGCAGCTGTTCCAGACGCGGCTCGAACAATGGCAGCCGCTCACGCCGGGCCTGGCCCTGCACGAAGACACCGGGGTGTCGGCCACTGACGGCATCACCCGCAACGGCCAGGTGGACGTGACCCTGCCGGAAGGGGTGAAGGAGTGGCGTTACAGTCTGGATGGAGGGCAGAGCTGGACCGTGGCGAGCGCCGGCAGTGATACCTTGCAACTAGGCGCGGGCTACTACCAGGCAGGTCAGCTGCAGGTTAGTTATCTTGCTGGCGACGGTAACGGCCGAACCTTGGCGAACGAAGCTCAATGGAAGGTCGACACCCAGGGCGCGCAACTCTATCTGTTCACCACCCGTGGCCCCACCACTGAGAACCTATTGCAGTTCCGCTTCTTCGACGATGGCGACATCGAGCAGTGGCGTAGTTCTAGCGATGGCGGTCAGACCTGGCAGCAGGGGGAGGGAAGCTGGCCCGCACCCAAGCTGGAGCCGGGCTTCTATGCGCAGGGCTCGATCCTGGTGGAGACCACCGATACCGCCGGCAATGTCGCGGTGACGGCCCTATCGCGTGACCTCGAGGTTCTGCCCGCCGACCTCACGCCGCCGCTGTTGATCGGTATCGATCAGCAGTCCTACTACAGCCCTGGTGCTGATGATCACATCAATCTGTTGTTTGATAGCTCCATCTATCGTGGGACACGGGATCTCTACTCGGAAGCCTATCCGACGCCTGTGAAGGTGGACCCGACGCTATTAGAGAAGGCCTTCCTACTCGATGTCACCACAGGCACGAAGATTGGCTTCGAGCTCGCTACCACGGTGCGTCATCTGACCAACTTGGTAGATATCCGCTTGGCGACTGACCTAGAGCAAGGGCACCAGTACAGCGTCTATCTGCCGGAGGCTTTCGTCTACGACGCCTACAACAATCCCATCGACGAATTGACCCTGCTGGGCGCCAACAACACCTTCATCGCCGTCTGATCGGGCAGTCGGGGTCTCCTGCAGTGGCCCCTTCTACCCCGGTACCACCCGCAACAGCTGGCCGTCCTCGCCATCGGTCAGCAGCCAGAGATTACCGTCCGGTCCGCTGCGCACGTCTCTCAAACGCTGGTCCAGCTCCTGGAACAAGACCTCCTGCTCGCCAGGCACGCCGTTCACCAGCGGTATCCGCCGCACCGACTTCTCGCGCAGCGCCGCCACGAACAGACTGCCGCGCCAGGTGGGGAAGCCCTGGCCGTCGTACCGGGTCAGGCCGGCGGGAGCGATGGAGGGCGTCCACTCCAACAGCGGCGGGGTTATGCCCGGTAATTCACGAAAGGGTGTGATGCGCGCGCCGGTGTAGTCCACGCCGCCGGTGGTCAGCGGCCAGCCATAGTTGGCGCCGGCGCGGATAAGATTGAGTTCGTCGCCGCCCTTGGAGCCGTGTTCGTGCTCGTACAGCGCCTGGCGCTCGGCCACCCACACCAGGCCCTGGGGGTTGCGATGGCCGAGGCTGTAGATCTCCGGCAGGGCGCCGGGTCGCTTGACGAAAGGATTGTCCGCCGGCACCTGACCGTCCCGAGTGATGCGCACGATCTTGCCCAGATGGGTATCCAGCCGCTGGGCGTCGGTGCGCTCGACATTGCCGTCGCCCAGGGCGATGGCCAGGGTGCCGTCGCCGAGCAGGGCCATCCGCGCCCCGAAGTGCTGGCCGAACGCCTTGGCCGGCTGGCTGGTGAACAGCGGCTGGACGTCCTGCAGGCGTCCGCCGTCCAGCCGCGCGCGCACCACCCTGAGGTGATTGGCCTGGCGTGTGCCTGACGCATAGGAGAGATAGATCAGCTGATTGCGGGCGAAATCTGGATCCGGCATGACCTCGAACAGACCGGCCTGGCCTTCGGTATAGAGCTCGGGCAGTCCGCTCACGGCCTCCGCCTGCAGGCTGAGTCGGCCCTGGCCATCCGGCACCAGCAGCCGCAAACGCCCGGCACCCTCGGTCAACAGCGCCCGGCCATCGGGCAGAAAGGCCAGCGACCAAGGCCGCTCGAGTCCGGTCGCTACCGTCTCGATCCGGTAGGCGGGCGCCGCCGTGGCCAACGGGCCTCCCAGCACAACGGTTAGCAACACAAACCAGACCCCACGCCGGGAAGCTTTACGTGACGGCCGAGGTCTACCGCAGGCATCCGCTGTCGCTACCATCACTACCTCTCTTCGAGACTGATCGATCATGTCCAAACCGCTCTGGCGCGCCTTGTTCAGACCCCGCCCGCTACTGGCGTTTGCCGCCGCCCTGTTGCTGGCCACCGCCTGGGGCAGCCTGGTGCAGACCCAGTACAATCTGGCTGCGCTGCAGGGCTTGGGGCAGTCGATAGACGCCGCCACCCGTTGGCAGACGTCGCTACAGGATCTGCTGGGCTTCGGACCCGTCTACGCCGCCATCGTGCTCGCCGCTTGGTTACCAGCCTTTGCCGCCGCCTTTTGGCTCGGCCGTCGCAAGGGCGCCTATCTAGTCTGCGTGGTGCCGCTAGCCACCAGTGCCAGCTTGATCGCCGCCATTCGCCTGGTCGACGCCTTCGCCCCCATGCCGGTGCTCATCTACGCCACCCGTACCCTGGATGGCCTGCTGGCAATGGCCGTGGGCGGCCTGGTAGGAGGCTTGCTGTTCATCTGGCTGGTCCGACCAAAAGCCGACCGAGCAGGGGACCTGCGCTAGGGGCAAGCGCTCAGGACGACGTCAGCTTCATCAGCACCAGGCCGCTGACGATCAGCGCCGCGGCCAGGATACGCAGCGGACTCGCCGCCTCGCCCAGCACCAGGATGCCGATCATGAAGGCGCCCACCGCGCCGATACCGGTCCAGATGGTATAGGCGGTGCCCAGAGGCAGACTGCGCATGGAGATCGACAGCAGCGCCACGCTGGCCACCATGGCAACCCCGGTGATGATCGTCGGCGTGAGGCGGGTGAAGCCCGCGGATTGCTTCATATAGAACGCCCAGACCACCTCGAGCAGTCCTGCACAGACCAGATAGAACCAAGCCAAAGACGGCCTCCTGTGAAACCGGGCCGTCCCGGAACGCTGCCCACCGATCGCCGGGGTCGTCCCCTGGGCTGGAAGAGAAGGGCGGCAAGGGTCCTTACCGCCTGATCGGTCCCGCTATCCTAGCCGTTCGAGCGGCGGTCTTTCGACCCGTCCTGGCTAGGCAAAGATCACTGTGCCGGACGTGGCTGGCAGATCTGCGCGGCGATCCCGTCGAATTCCCGATCGAAACTGACCCGCTCGGCCGCGCTGAGAAAGCCTTGCTGGCTAACGAAGGCATCGGTCTGGCTGCGCACTGCGGCGATGCGTTCGATTAAGGTCGTCGCCTGCTCCTGACTGATCCGCCGCGCCTTGCGCGCTGTGCTCACATCCGCCAGCAGCACATTGGCCCGCATCGAGACATGCGCCTGCCGCGGATCCGTGATCGATCCGCCCAGCTCTCCCGGCACGGCGCGCTGCTCTTCGAGATTGCAGCTCGGCAAGCCAAGATCGTCATGCTGCGCCTGTTGACCGGTGCAGGCACCGAGGGCCAGGGGAAGCAGCAACAGGGGAATCAGGGATTTCATGCGGGTCTCCTCGGGAGTGCCGTGGTGGAAACCTTGAGAGCCAATGGCAGCGGCTTCGTTCACGAAAGAACTCTGGAAAGGGACTTTGAAAAGGCGCTTAGGGAGAAACGCTGACGCGTGCTGCTCTTGGCCCCAGCCCTATTGGGCGATCTGGTCGCGCCGCTCCAGTCCGGCCAGCTGCAGACGGGCGCCGTCCGCTACCGGGCCTCTGTTGGCGGCGCTGGTTTCCAGTAGCGATTCGTGCAGACAGTGAGCTGCGGCCGCTAGCCCTGGCCGGATGGCGTGGCCAGCCTGGGCGAGGGCAGTGTCTTCGGTAAAGATCGGCGCGGCGAGAAAGAGGGTGACCGAGCTGGTCAGGAGGTATCTCATGCAGGCTTCCTTGCGAGGTGATCACCAGGGTATCGGCATCCGGCCGGCTGGTTGGAGCGGGTGTGGTCCCCGAGAGCTTAGACCAGGATCGTGCAGTGCATGGTGATAATGATCAGATAAATCATGCCGGTGATCCGAGGGTATTTCCGATAACAGCTCGTCGAGTACCTATCAGCTCGGAGCCCATAAGCTCTCGAGAGGGAGAGCCTTTACCTATTTAGGAAAGTCGCTTCGATTCCTCTGCCTCTCAACAAGGGACGCAGTCGCCAGCGGACCTAATGTAACGGTCGACTCAACCCAGCGACTCGTCGAAGTAATCGCTATCGAGCCTAGGTACTTTGTAGAGCTGCGAGCTGACGCCGACTTCGTGATCCAGCATCAGCTCGACCAGGCGTTTGCCATCGACCAGCACCAGGCCTTCGACCGAACGGGCGAAGTCGACTGCCTGGGCCGTGTAGCCCGAGGTGGTGATAAAGACACCGCGCTTGGCCTTCTGCCCAGCCAAGGCGCCATAGAAGGCCTGCAGATCAGGGCGGCCGACCGTGCCCTGCCAGCGCTTGGCCTGCACATAGACCTTTTCCAAACCGAGGGCGTCCAGCGAAATGACCCCGTCGATGCCGCCATCCCCACTACCGCCCACTTGCTGCAGCGCCTGGCGGTTCGCGCCGTAGCCCAGGCTATGCAGTACATCGAGCACGATATGCTCGAAGCGCGTCGGGCTCGCCTGCAGCAGGCTGTCCAGCAGATCGCCCGCCACGCTGGTGCGCAGTTCCAAGATAGCCTGGTTCAGGCGCTCCTGCGGGCTGCTGGTAGCGAGGTCAAGCTGAGCGATCACTGTTGGCGTCGAAATATCACTCTCATCCAGCGCGGCGGCATCCGGCGCGGTCTTGAGCTTCACGCTCATGAAATTCATCGCCAAATGCTCGACCTGCTCCGCGCTCAGCGCCGCGGGGTTTGCCTGGGAAAAGGCGCGGCCGGTATCGGTCAGCTGCCAATAGCCACGCCGGGCGCTACTGGAATAGCCGGCACGCTTGAGCCGGTCATGCGCCCAGCCGGCGCGGTTCTTGTAGGTGGCTTGCCCGCTGGCGATAGTCTCTTGCCGCTGCGCCTCGCTCAGGCCTAGCGCCTGTGCAGCCGCTTCGTGGGCTTCGCTCGCAGCGGCCCCTTCCGGGTGGGCCGCGAGAAAACGCAGGATGGGCTCGATGAACTGGTCATAGGTTGGTACAGACATGATTTGCGCTCTTTGGATAGGGCTTAGCTCAGCTTAGCCGCTCCTCGACCACGCTTGGCCTTGGGTGCGGCGGCGCGTTGGGCCTTGATACGTTCCAGCAGCACGCTGGCCGGTTCGTCGTTCGGGTCCTGGGGTACCAGTTCGCCGCGGAAGGCTTTGGCGAGGATGCTCTGGGTCAGGCGGTCGATGCGCGCCTGGGCGGCTTTGATCCGGGCTTCGAGTTGGTCGGCAAAGGCGAAGAGTTGTTCGACACGGCGGACGATTTCGGTTTGTTCTTCCAGTGGAGGTACGCGAAGAGGGTAGTTCCTAAGCGCTTTGCCCGTCAGATGTTTAATTGTTGTGCCGGTAAATAGCTGTTCCAAAATTAAGCCGTCAGCGTCATGCTTCAAGTTAAATGCTAGCCACTTAGGTAGCAGAAGACTTGAAACCCTTGCTCGATGAATGGCTTTTTGGAAAACAATTGTTTCTTTTAAGCGGCTGTCCCATATTGCACATCGGCCAGGCTCTCCGCCTTCGCATATGAGAATGTCTCCGTATCTAATTGCGAGTTCTTCTCGTTCGGTAGTAGATATCGGGATTTTCTGTAAGCTGCTTAGCTCAAAGTCAAACCAGCGTACATTGATGTTGCCAAGGTATTTTGTTGGTATGCCGGAGTTCTTGGCTTTGTCCAGCATTTTTCCTAACCTGCTTTCTGTAACCTCTGCGTAAAATTTGACCTGCCAACTTTGTGGAAGGGGATGCCACTTCCACTCGCTAGCATATGGATGAATATAGGACTCAGACTCTGTCCGCCATTCTTCTGTTAACCGCCCAGAAACGGCAGCGGAGAGGACGGACTGGCGAAAGCGCTTGAGCAGCGCGGGGACTCCATCAATGCGGGCTTTCAGGGTATCGACCTGGGCCAGTAGTTCGTCGAGCTTAGCGGCGATACGGGTTTGTTCGGCGAGCGGTGGAACTGGAACCTCAAAAGATTTGATAATTTCTGTATTGAGATTTACCTGAGTAACACCTTGTTTGTGCTTATCTATTACAGACGGGCGAAGCCAGTCAAAATAGTAATATAGATACGTAGTATCAAAATTATTTTTGATACTAGGGAAGGTGACAAATCCGTCGTGAATGCATCCTTGTATTTTCAATATTTTTGGAATGCATACGCTTGCACTATTTGATAGTATGAGTCCGCCTAGTTCGACTAGCCTGCTTTTTTGAGCTCCGGCGGATGTTACACCTTCGGCTGTCTTGGTAAGAAATTTCCCTTTTTCAGCATTTATGTCTCGGATTGATATCCATGGGATATTGCCAAGAAAGTACCTCGGATCGCCTTTGGGCCGTGGCGACGCTCCTCGCGCAACATCTATATAGTCGCCAAGCGCAATCAGCTCCCAATGGGCAGGTCGCGCAGTATTCATTTATCAGTCTCCATTACTTCTAAACCCATCACCTCCGCCATCAACTGCTTCTGTGCTACCACTTCGTCCCCTGCACCCAGCGCCGTCATCAGCTCTTCCAGCTCATGTAGCGCCTCGGTTAGCTCAGCCATGGCTTCGCCAGCCAGCACCTCCGGCGCGGGAAGGTCGGCGGCATCCAGGCTGCTTTCATCCTTGAGCCAACTGATATCCAGCGAATCACCGCGCTCGCGGATCTGGTCGCGGGTGAAGCAGCGGAAGCGGCTGGCCTCGCCGATGCCCTCGACATTCTCGGCGCGAGGGCTGTTGCCGTTCGGGTCCTCGCCATAAGCATCCTCGAATGGCTTGAGGTGCGTAGGGCTGAAGGGGGTGCGCTTGCCGAAGCTGGGCATATTGCTGCGCAGGTCGTAGATCCAGACGCGTTGGGTGCAGCGCTCTTCCTGACGTGGGTTGTCGGCAGTGCCCTTCTGGAAGAACAGCACATTGGTCTTCACGCCTTGGGCGTAGAAGATGCCGGTGGGCAGGCGCAGGATGGTGTGCAGGTTGCACTTGTCCATCAGGTCACGGCGCACCTCGGTGCCGACGCCGGCCTCGAACAGTACGTTATCCGGCAGTACCACGGCGGCACGGCCGCCCGGCTTGAGACCGCGGTAGATATGCTGGAGAAAGGCCAGTTGCTTGTTGCTGGTGCGATAGGTGAGGTCATCACGGGTTGGGCCGCCGCCGCCCTTGGCGGTGCCGAAGGGCGGGTTGGAGAGGATCACATCCACCTTGGGCAGGCTGGCACCGACCTGACCGAGGGCATTGCCCAGGTGCACCACACCTTCCGCATCGCCTTCCATGCCATGCAGCAGGGTGTTCATGAGGGCCAGGCGGCGGGTGCCGGGTACCAGTTCGACGCCGACATAGGCCTGAGTGCGCTGGAAACGGCGCGCCCTGTCGTCGAGGTCGTAGAGGTCGTCGGTGTGCTGCTTGATATAGGCATCGGCGGCGATGAGAAAGCCCGCGGTGCCGGCGGCGGGGTCTTGGATGGTCTCGCCCGGTTGCGGCTTGAGGCAACGGATGATGCTGTCGATCAGCGGGCGCGGGGTGAAGTACTGGCCGGCGCCGGATTTGGTCTCGCTGGCGTTCTTTTCCAGCAGGCCTTCATAGAGATCGCCAAGGCCGTCTTCGCGGGCGCTGAACCAGTCGATGCCGTCGAGGCTCTTGATCAACTGCTCGAGATGGCGCGGCTCCTTGAGGCGGGTCTGGGCATCGGCATAGATGGCGGCGATCAGCGGATCCGAGTTTTTGCCCAGGTCCAGCAGCAACTGCCGGTAGTGGTCGAGCAGGTTGAGGCCTGATTTGCCCGCCAGGTCGGGCCAGCGCGCACCTTCAGGCAGCTTGTGGCCGAAGTTTTCGTCGTTCTGTACCTGCTCGTATTCCATCTTGATGAAGAGCAGCAGCACCAGCTCGGTGACGTAGTCGCTGTAGTTGATGCCGTCGTCACGCAGGACGTCGCAGAGATTCCAGAGCTTCTGGACGATATCGGATTGGGTCATGGGATACCTATTTTGAAAAGTAGGCAAGACACCGGCGTTTGCTGGCGCCTCGTCGTGTTTATCTGAATTCAGTCGCCTCGGCCGCTTAGCTCGCTTTTCAGCGCGCGGCCGGCAGTGGTTAGGCGATAGCGTTGTTTGCCGCTGTTGGGGTTGTCTGGCAGGGTCATTTCGACCAGCCCCGTGCCAGCAGCGGGGCCAGTACCTGCTCATGGAATTTGCTGCGGTTGCTGCGCCCGACGAAGCCCGTCAATTCGGGCGTAGCGTGATCGCCGAACATCCTCTGCAGCAGCGTGACTTGCTCAGGTTGCACAGGTGGTCGCGCGTCTGCAGCGGAGCAGTCTGCCAGCGACTCGGTCCCTACTGGGGCCCTACCTGGTCCCGACTTGGTCCCGGCTTCGTCCCCACTTAAGCCCGAAAGAGTCCCTCTTTCCACAGGCCGCTTGATCACCACCCGGAACTGGTTGCTCTGCCGGTCGTCATGCAACTCAATCTCTGGCCAGGCATCAATCGCCCGCGGGATGCCGGTACCCAGGCCACGACATAAATAGCCACCAGCCATATTGGCGAACGCCACCAATTCGGCAGCCAGGGCATCGACATGGTTGAAGTCACGCTTGAACTGGTGACGGCTGTCCTCACCCCGGGCAAGGATCTGCTTGAGTTCTGCAAGGGTCATGACGCGTCTCTGGATAGCTCAGCCGACAAGGCCTGTGGCAGGAGGAAGGCGCATTGTCCGTCATGGCGGAGCACTCTGGCCAATCCACCGTACGGGACCTGTCTCATCCCGTCTGTACCCACAGGTTATCGTTCAGGGCGTCCAGTACCGCGCTGAGGTTGCCACCGAGCAGCTTGTCCAGCCGAGTGCTGCCGCCGTCGTTCCTGAAGGCCTGGCCAATCTGCTTTTCATCGATGACGACCTCGTGCACCAGCTGCTTGGCGAGACGGTCCAGCCATTTGCGTTGCACGGGTGTCCAGGGCTGCAGGGCGTAGATCGCTTCCATGGCTTTGGCCACGCGCTGCTCGAAGGGCAGTAGCGCCTCCCCGAGGGCGGCGCGACGGATGAAGCCGACGATACTGGCCGCGATCTCCTGATTGGTCTGGTTGCGCCAGGCGCTCTGCAGATTCGCCTCGCTGTAGTTGTTCGCGTCGAGCAGCAGCCGCACTTCGCGCAACTGTTCACGGGTCAGGTCTTGCGGGCGGCTGACTACCACACCGAGGGCCACTGATTGATTCAGCTGGTTCTTGATGAAGTCGTTGAAGCTTTCCAGGTAGTCAGCGGGCTTCTGATAGGCGCCATAGTTCTGCTCACGAACCATGAGCGTATCCGAGTGCGTAGAGATGACCGGATAGTGATCTGATCCGAGCAGCGTCTGGACCGTGGCAAGCTGATCGAGCAACTGAACGTGCTTACGGACGAACTGTGCGGCCTGTTGCGGCCCCATCTCATGCAAATGCTGATGCAGTTTGTCCGGGGCAACGCCCCAGGCGTTTTCCAGTTCAGCAAGCTTGTTTTTGAGGACTGGCTTGGTCTCGGCCTTGTGGCTGGCCTTGCGTAGGATGCGCATGACCTTCTGGCTGAGCTGGTCCAGCACGTCGTGAGCATGGCTGGTGTCTGGCTGACTGCCAGGGGCGTCGAGGCTGGCCGGGTTGGTCAGCTCGCTAACCAGTTGGTCCAAGGTGATGTTCGGGTCTTTCACCAGCGGCTTCATGGTGTCGACGGGTTCTAGGGCGGCGTACAGGTCGACCGGATCGTAGATCTTGAATACCGTCTTGCCGATTTCATCGCAGCGGCGCGTGGCGCGGCCCTTCATCTGCTCGTAGAGGATGCGCGAACGCACCCGACGCATGAACACCAGATGGCAGATGCGCGGTACGTCGATACCTGTGGTCAGGAGGTCGACCGTGATGGCGATGCTCGGGTAGCGCTCGTTCTTGTATTGGCGGATGAGCTGTTCGACCTTGTCGCTCTGCCCGGTGATGATCTGCACGGCGGCTTGGTTGTATTCCTCGCCGTGGACGTCTTTGAGCGCCTCGTCGAGCAGATTTTTGACCCGCTCGGCATGGGCCTGATTGACGCAGAAGATCATCGCCTTCTCATCGCCGGACGGGTCGAGCTCCTGGGCCAGTTGCTCGCAGATGACCTGGTCGAAGCCGGGTGTGATTACCCGGCGGTTGAAGGACTCGATCTCGAAGTCGAGTTCATCCTCGAGTTCGGCGACATCCACCTCGCCGGTACTCGTATCGATGACGCTGACGCTCTCGCCCTTGGCGAAGTGGATGCCGTTCTGGCTGAGTTGGGTCTGGTAGCGGATCGGCGGTTCGTGATCGATCAGCCAGTCGTCGGCCACGGCTTCGCGATAGCTGTAGGTGAAAATCGGCGGCCCGAAAACTTCGCTGGTGTGCTTGGCAGGTGTCGCCGTGAGGCCGATACGGCAAGCGTCGAGATAGTCGAGCACGCGGCGGTACTGCGACAGGTACTGGCTGACATCGCGTATTGCCAACTCGCCTTCGGTCATCTCTTGATCGAGGGTGTAACCGCGGTGGGCTTCGTCGACGATGATGCAGTCGTAGGCATCGATGGGCGGCGGAGCGTCTGACTGGAAGATGCGCCTGACCATCGCCTGTACGGTGGCGACCTGAACGCGTGTTTCGGCTTCGGCGGCCATGTCGCCCAGTTCCTTGACGTCATAGATCTGCGCCAGGGTGTGGTTCTGTTCCAGGGTCGCTTCGTTGAAGGCCTCGATGGCTTGTTGGCCCAGGGCGCTGCGGTCGACCAGAAAGAGAATGCGACGGAAGCGCTCCGCTTTCAGCAGGCGATACATCAAGCCAATGATCGTACGGGTCTTGCCGGTCCCGGTGGCCATGGCCAGCAGACATTGGCGACGTCCGTCAGCGAGGGCCTCTTCAACGGCCTTGATCGCGTTTTCCTGGTAATTGCGCAGCTTCAGATAGGCAAAGCCTTCTTGCTGCAGCTTGGCTTCCGCCTCGTCACGGCTGCGTTTGAGCAGGTCGAGCAGACCGCCTGGCGTGTGGAAGTCCTGTAGCGACCGGCGCAGGTTGGCTGGGCTGCGTAGATCGCGGAACCAGATGCCGGATAATTCAGCGAGCTGTTTGATGTAGGGGCGGCCATTGCAGGCGAAGGCAAACGGGACTCTGAAGTGGCCGCCCTGACCATCCGCCCAGCCAGGACCTTGGCCAGCTGATTGCAGATCATCGGTAATGATCAGTTGGCGCGAATAGCGCTCGGCCTGGGGGATGCGGTTGGCGATATTAACGCGCTTGCGCTTGGCCTCGACGATGGCAACTGGGGTAAGGCCGGTGAACAGTACGTAATCGGCGTCTTCGTTCGGCTTGCAGGTAGGCCATTCGGCAATCGCCTTGTTCTTGCCCTTTTCGGGGCGGGCCCCTTTGCCGTAGGTGAGATCGAGCGAATCGGCTTCCCAGCCTGCATCGTTCAGTTGTTGATCGATAAGAATTCGGGTGAGGTCTTCGTTGAGGTCGAATTGGCTGGTTGCCTGCTGAGTTTTCCGGGTGACCTGCTGGACCGCTTGCGGCTGATCTTCCAGTTGTTGCTGCAGCGTCTTGAGTCGCGCCTCGAAATCGGCGCGCGCCTTGGCCAGTTCTTCCTCACGCTCTTGAGCGAGCTGCTCGTAAACAAGCGCATCCTCATTCATTTTTTCGGCGAGGCTGGCTTGCTTTTCCTTTTCCTGCTCCAAGAGGCCGGCTAACCGGTCCTGGTCCTCCAACTGTTGACGACTGTTACCCAGTTCGGCGCGAAGCCTCTCGATCTGCGCCTGCAAATCACGCAGCGGTTCACTTGGATCAGCCGGCGTGATGAAAGGCCCTGGTTTGAAGGAACTGCCGCCTGCACCGAATGACTGGTGATACCAGATCGCCAAGGCGCGAGCGACCCTCAGCCCATCCAGCGCGTCGCGATGCTGGGTGCGGAATCCGTGAGTAGCCTTGTTGCCTTCCACGCGTAGCGTGTGGAAGAGATTGCGGATGTTGCCATCGAGCTGGATGTCACGGCTCAGGCGATACAGCAGGTCGGATTGAGAGAGGGTGTTGTCGAACTCTATACCTGCTCTCGCTGCAAGATCCTGAGCCAGGGCTTCGCCTAACTGGCGCAGTTTGATCAGCGTCGTATTGGGATCGCTGGCGAATACGCGCTCAGCCGCATTGGCGAGTTGGAAGAAGACCGGGTCGTGTTCTTTGAAAAAGGCGAAGTTACTGCTCTCTGCCATGTTCCATCCCTTGAGTTTCTACTGGCAATGCGGAAGTAGCGGTATTGCAGAGGAATGATGCCAGACACAACGGAGGGATGTATTTGACTAGCCGCCGCTCAACCTTTGAACGTCAACTAGCTTAGTACTAGTTGAGTGAAAGCTGGGCTGCGCTTCGATAGGCGGAGGACAGGTTCGGACGTAGGCCTGTTCCAGAAACAACAAAGCCCGCGCGATGGCGGGCTTTGCTGAGGTTCACGCGACGGTGAACGGGAGATGGCGCACTCGGCGGGATTCGAACCCACGACCCCTGCCTTCGGAGTCCTAAAAGTCGACGTTTAGAAACAACACGTTAGCGTAAATTACGCTTAATGATCAATGAGTTAAGTTAGCTAGTGTTAGCTCAATTTCGCCATGGTTTGCTGCTTGAGTGTGGCAAATTTGTCGCATAGCTCAGCTACAAAGCTACGTCCCCTTTCGTCCAACTGATCAGTCATCGCTCATCAATCATCGGCGCAGCGACCGCGTAGCTACGTTTAACTATTGGCCTGCCATCTGCTCAGGGTCCTGGCGCAGCGTGAACAAGCAACATAAACGGCTGCGCTATAGGGAGGCCGAAAAAGGTTGTCTTTGGATGAGTGGTATCGCCTGTACGACCCAAGTGGACCCGATGGTCTACAATTGCCTATGTGAATTGCAGCACAATCCATCCTGTCCAGACGTGGCCAGGAATGCTCGGCGGGGGTACAGGGACGGTGTCCAAGAAACAGCGTGTTTTGACTTGCTGGGTAGGAGGAAATGATCTCAAAGCTCTTGAGCGAGGAGACGTTGGCCCGATCTTATCAACAATGCAGGCGGCGACTTTTGATCGGATAGAGCTGCTCTGCTCATACCCTGCCGAGCGTAGCAAGCCCTGCATAGCCTGGCTCAACGAAAAGACTGATTTACCTACCAAGCCTTACTACACCTCGCTGAGCTCTCCAGTCCATTTTGGAGAGATCTATAAGGCTGCACATAAACACCTGGAACGACTGACATCGGCGCCGATTGATCTTTCGATCTTGATCAGCCCCACCACCGTCATTCCTCTCGATGAAGCCATGATCGTCATCGTCATCGTCGATCGCGATGACGATGGCCAATCGATCAGCCTTGAGAGGTCGGGCTCGCTTGAATAAACAAGGTGCTCAGTGTGTCCTCCCTGACACATGCTCACAGACTGGCTATGACTTCTAAATCCTCATCGATAGATGTCGCGCCTCACTGGTTGCTGCGCCTGTTTGGGGCGCAATCCGCCACCTTCACGTTGGGTGATAAAGGATTGGAGGTCACGACTAAGAGCGATGAGAAATACCTAATCGAGGCGACGTCGCTAGCTAACGAGGCAACCTTCCGGGAGGGGGTCATTTTCTCCCGACTGGTGCTGCAAACGGACTGCGGCGAAAAGGTGTTCCCTGGCCTGCGAAAGGCTGACGGTAAGAAGTTATTTCACTGGTTGCGAGCACACTGGTTACGCAAACTGGCGCCCGAGATAGAGCAGATAGCTTTTAACACCCGAGCCCTGCTGAACAAAGGGTATCCCCGCCAATCACGACTGAACGCGGCCAGGATCATTGCAGAGCAAGCACTGCAGCGTTTTCAACGTGTGCCTGAACCTCAGTGGTGTATCGATGTAGATGTCACCCCATTCAAGTGGCTGGCAGCGGTTACCCAGTGGCAAGCAGCAGACTGGGAAAAGCTGCGCAAGCAATACGTTGATCGGCAACTAGCGCACAACGGCGCTTTCTTCGACACGGTAGAGAGCCAGCCGCTTACCGAGCGCCAGCGAGTTGCCTGTGTCGTAGATGAGGATAACAACCTAGTGTTGGCCGGTGCGGGTACGGGCAAGACCAGCACCATGGTCGGCCGTGCAGGTTTTTTGATGGCGAGTGGTCAGGCCCGGGCAGCGGATATTCTGATGCTGGCTTTCGCCAACAAAGCTGCAAAGGAGATGCAGGAACGTATCGATAACCGGCTTGGAAAGTGCGGTATCACTACTAGCACTTTTCACAAGCTGGGTAAGACGATTATTGCCAAGGTGGAGGGCGAACAGCCCTCCCTTTCACCCTTGGCGGAAGACGACAAGAAGCTAGCCTGGCAGGTGAACCAGTGGTTCGAGCAGCATCTCAAGACCCCGGATTACCAGCGACTAGCTATTGATTACTTCCAGCACCACCTTTACCCGGACGCGAACCCCTTTGAGTTTGAGTCAGAAGGGGAGTACTACGACTACATCCTTGCAAATGATATCCGCACCCTCAAAGGGGAGGCCGTGAAAAGCCTGGGTGAGTGCCTGGTAGCTAACTACCTATTCAAGCAGGGCATCGCCTACCTGTATGAACCTGCTTACGAGCACAAGACAGCCAGCCCCCTTTATCGCCAATACCAACCGGATTTCTATCTGCCCGACCAGAGTATCTACATCGAGTATTATGGTATCGACCGGCAGGGCGGTACAGCCCCCTATGTAGACCGCGAGCAGTACCACCAGAGTATGGCTTGGAAGCGCCAGTTGCATGCCGATAAAGGTACGCGCCTAGTGGAGCTTTACCATTATCAGTTAATGGAAGACGGGCTGTCTGAAGCCATCGATGCGCAGTTGGGCGCGCTGGGTGTTCAGTATCAAGCATTGCCCCCGGAAGCGGTGCTCGAAACGCTACGCGAATTTGGCGCAATTAACAGCTTTGCCGTACTGCTGGCAGATCTGCTAAAGCGCTATCGTGCTAATTGTTACGAAAAGGGGCAGGTTGAGGCTGCGATCAACCGCGCCAAGAACCCGAAGCAGGTGAACGCTGCGCTGGAGCTTCTGCGGCCCATTCTGGACGACTATCAGGCCCTTCTGGATAGCACTGGGCATATCGATTTCGATGACATGATTGGCAAGGCTATCAAGTACGTCCGCGAAGGGCTTTTCCGTAGCCCGTGGCGATATATTCTGGTGGATGAATTCCAGGATATCTCCGAATCACGTGCCCGCTTGATCATGTATCTGCGGGACTCTGTACCGGAGTGCTCGTTATTCTGCGTGGGTGACGATTGGCAGGCTATTTACCGTTTCACCGGCAGCGATCTGAGCTTTACAACGGCATTTGGTGAGCGGTTTGGTACGGCCAAAGTAACGGCCCTGGATCTAACGTTCCGCTTTAATAACAGCATCAGTGATGTGGCAACGCGTTTCGTTCTGGCAAACCCGATCCAGGTCAGGAAGCAGCTTAATACGCTGCAAAAGGTTAAACGCCCTGCTGTATCCCTGCTCAGGGAAGACAACCGGCCTAAACCCCGCAGCCAGGAGCCAAGCCGGCTGGAGAAGGTAGTTGCTCGCATCGCAGAAATTGCCGAGCCTGGGAGCAGTGTCTATCTTCTTGGGCGCTACGGCTTTATCTTGCCAGACAGAGACGAACTGCGGCGACTCGCATCGCGATTTCCCTCGTTAGGGCTGGAGTGCCACACCATTCATGCCTCCAAAGGGAAAGAAGCGGATTATGTGGTAATGCTCGGTCTGGAGACTGGTAAGCATAGTTTCCCCTCACAGAAAACCACACATCCTCTGCTGGAAGCATTGCTGCCAGCACAAGAGGATTTTCCTTACGCTGAGGAGCGTCGGCTATTTTATGTGGCCCTTACCCGGGCAAGACAGCGTGTCTATCTGATCGCCGATATGGCCGTCGCATCGGATTTTGTTATCGAGTTATTGAAAAACGAATACGAGCTCGATCTGGACGAGTTCTCAACATCACTCAGTCAGCAATTGCTGCACACGCTCAAGTGCATCAAGTGTAAAACCGGCACCATAGTTTCAAGGCAAAGCCAGTTTGGCCGGTTTTTTGGCTGCAATAAATTCCCACTCTGCGCTCATAAGGAGCGCGGATGCGCGCATTGCGACTCCCAAATGCGTCGCAATGGGCGTTTCAAGGTTTGTATCAATCCAGACTGCCAGCGTTGGGTGCCTACGTGCCCGAAATGTGGTGCGGAAATGACTCAGCGAAAGGGGCGAAATGGCGAGTTCTGGGGGTGCCGGAACTATCGGTCTGAGGGTGAGGGTTGCAGGCATACAGAAAATAGGATCATGTTCAATTCGGACTCGCTGGTTGCGGGTAGCCATGAAAATCGTTTTTAGAATCAAGCGCAAATAGGGATATACGCTATGTCGGCACAGAAATACTCGGTTAACCAACACCTGATCGAAACCCTGCTGAGCTGGGTCAAGTCTGGCGAAATCGCCATTCCGGAAATCCAACGACCGTTCGTGTGGGATGCCACCAAAGTGCGTGACCTGATGGACAGCCTGTATCAGGGCTTTCCGGTGGGTTACATCATTGCCTGGCGTAACCCGACGGTGAAGCTGAAAGACGGCTCGTTGGCCGAGGGCAAGAAGGTGCTGATTGATGGCCAGCAACGGGTGACGGCGCTGACAGCCGCTATTGCTGGGCAGCATGTGGTCAATCAGGACTACCAGAAGGTGCGTATCCGAATCGCGTTCCACCCTATCGAAGGACGCTTCGAAGTCAACAACCCAGCTATAGAGAAGGACAAAGCCTGGTTTGCCGATATCGCGCCTATCGTCAACGGTGAACTCAAGGCACATAAGGTCGGTCGTGACTACTTGGAGCTAAACCCCGGCGTCGATGAGGACTTGCTTTACGAGCGCCTGGACCGGTTGTGCGATATCACCAAAAAGCAAATAGGCCTGATCGAGTTGGCGGCGGATCTGGATATCGAGACGGTCACCGAGATCTTCATCCGCATCAACTCCAAGGGCGTGGTGCTCAGTCAGGCAGACTTTGTGATGTCGAAGATCGCCGCCAACGAGGAGTTCGACGGCAACACCCTACGCAAGGCCATCGACTACTTCTGCCACCTGTCCATCGCGCCAGAGTTCCACGCACATATCGAAAGCAACGATAAGGCCTTTGTGCAGACCGATTACTTCAAAGCCATGCGCTGGCTGAAGGGCGAGAACGACGATCTGTACGACCCCAGCTACTCGGACATGCTGCGAGTCGCCTTCACTACCAAGTTTAATCGTGGACGCCTGTCGGATCTGGTCGGGCTGCTTTCAGGCCGTAATTTCGAGACTCGTAGCTATGAAAAGGAAATTGAAAAGGCGTCGTTTAAGACTCTGAGCGAAGGGGTCAAGGAGTTCATCAATGAGACGCATTTTAAGCGCTTCCTAATGATCATCCGCTCGGCTGGCTACGTGGACAGATCACTGATCGGCTCGATAAACGCGCTGAATTTCGCTTACGTGCTCTATCTCAAGCTCAAACGAGACCTAGGTAACAATCCCAATATCGAAAGCTGGGTACGCCGGTGGTTCGTGATGTCGCTGCTGACCGGGCGCTACTCGGGCTCGCCGGAGTCGCGCTTCGATAAAGACATCAAGGCCGTGCACGACCGGCCGTTTGCCGATGTGTTGGCGGAGATCGAAGCGGCCGAGCTGTCTGACGCCTTCTGGGACTTCGGTCTGCCGCAGGCATTGAACACGTCTTCAGTGAACGCCCCTGCCATTAAGGTGTTCTGGGCCGCGCAGGCCAACCGGGGCGACAAGGGCTTCCTGTCCAAGGATATCACCGTGCGCGACATGCTTACGCACCACGGCGACATTCACCACATCTTTCCGAAAAACTTCCTCAAGCATCGAGGGTTGGTCAGAAGCAGGTACAACCAGGTGGCAAACTTCGTGTTTTTGCAGCAGGAAGTAAATATCAAAATCAGTAATACGGCTCCAGCAACCTACATGGCAGACGTGTTCGCCCAGTGTGATTCGGGCGAAGCACGCTACGGGGCCATTACGAGCCTAGACGATCTAAAAGCCAATCTTGTCGCCAACTGCCTGCCAGAAGAGTTAACTGCCTACCATCCCGAACGGTTCGAAGAGTTTCTGGGTGAACGTCGTAAATTGATGGCGCAGAAGATTAAGCATTATTACTGGGCGCTGTGACGTTCTGCGGTGACGCAGTCGCTTTTCTATTCCTCTAAGGGCTCTATGCGAAGCTGCATTTGGTCCCACTGTTCCCACACGTCTGCTGTAACTTCGCGCGAACGCTGGCCCTTCCCACGAGGTTGGGAGAAAAATACTAGGCCATCTTGAAGGGAAACCCCGCTGCAAGTTTCGCCACTATGTCCAACCGTAGCCGTGGGGCTGAAGCTACTGACAGCTTCAGCTAATTGCTCGGATATTAAGTCTCTGCTTTCAAACGCATCGCTGCCTGCCAGTAGCATCTCGTGAATGATTGCCAGGTCAATTTGGGTACTCTTAAACCAGTAGGCAGCGCACCGGTACGCTGCTATCCATGCGATATTCGAATCTTGGATCATATTGTTTATGGTCCCGCTCAAGGGCCGTTTCTGATTTCCCGCTGAAAAACATGAGCCAAGTACGACGCCGGTAATGTTGGCTTTTCGAGACCCCACGTTGCATTTCACAAGGATGTCTACCACTTTAGCTCCGGAGACGCGAATGCCGTCGCCATGGCCGGCTACATATACGATTGCATTATCGTACTGATGGGAGGCCAGCTCATCGAATGCTGCCCGGAAGCTGTACAGATCGTAATAGCGCGAATGAACGATGTCCACATAGCTGAGCTGCTTGGCCATGCCTTCGAAAAATGGCAGCACAGTAGAGCGGTTTCGATCACTGTCGTCTAGGTTCCACGGGCCTTCTAGTATCAATACCGCGCTTCTATTGCTCATGCTTAATCCTTGATTGGTTCTGCTTATTATCTTTCACGTGTCTACATGTCTAACGTCTGTCTTAAGCGCTAAATTATCGCCTCCCTCAAAGTTGCCGCGTCGATGCGGCTTGATCCCGCATGCGACAGAGTCCATCAGCGAAGCTCTCATGTATCCAGCACTGTGGCCGCAGTAGCGCACCATCCTTAGTAGCCGTTAGGGTCATGTCATTGGAAATCGGCGTTTCACGAGCCAGTCGCGCCGGCCCCTCCGAAACCCAGCCTTCAATCGTTATCGGCACTGCTTTGCCGAACTGAATGGCACCGCTCCCAATATAGCGCTGTAGTGTGAAATCATATGGTCGATTCGAGAGCCTATCGAGAGCCCTCGCAGCAAGGAACCGATGTAGGACGAATTGCCGTATCGTAAGCCTCGGCGATGGCGATCAAATAGGTCACCTGAGCTCGCTGCACTATTGCAAGCGGATTGGGCGTCAGCTCGTACGTCCGGTCCTTGTGCGCCGCATAGTAGCTACACTCGACTTGAGTATCGTTCAGGAGGGCCGTCTGTATCGGTTCGAGCACCTCTGAATCTATCTGGGGAAGAATTAAGGCAAGCGCTGGCGGGACACTGGCAACCTTCTCTGCCCATTTGGCCAAGGGATTTTCAGAACCCATCGCTTCAAGTTTCTTGCGCGACCGGGCATATTTATTCCTTGAACGGCTCTCGAAAGGTCATTCAGAGCAGAAATTAGCTATACGTGGATGACTTACGTCCCGAAAGGGCTGGTCGACGAAACACGAATCGCTAGTCATCGAGCGAGCGTTGCTGTCCGTATGGACCACTCTGATACGAACCGGTTTACGGTCGCCCCGTGTAGCGCCATAGTGAAAAACGGCCCTATGGCTGGTCCGCCGTTCCAGGGCTGCCGTGCCTCGCCTAAACCCAGCACTATGCAACCTCTCAATTGACCCCCGCGATGGAGTACAGCTATGCCCTGGCAAAACCGAATGAGCCCGACGGGGCAATTGCACAGCGTGAAGGCCAAAGGCCTTCTGATGGGCAATCGTGGCCAGTTGCACAACGCAGAGAAGCAGATCGTTAGATCATGGAAGCTACAGCGCTGGATCGCCTGTGCTCTGGAGTATCAGGGCATCAAGCGCGAGCTGATGGCGCCAAATAGCTATACCGAACTGTTCTTTCTGGATGAACCTACAAGCTATGCCGCTGGGCACCGTCCCTGTGGCGATTGCCGGAAGGAGCGTTACAAGGCCTTCAAAGCAGTATGGGCTAGAACCTTCCCAGGTCAGGATCAATCAGCCGCCGGTATCGACAAGGTTCTGCACGCAGCACGCTTGAGTGCCGATAACGGTCAGCTTACGTGGCAGGCGCGCTTGGCAGAATTGCCAGAGGGTACAATGGTCGAGCATGACGGTCAGCCGATATTGCTCTGGCGCGGACGTCAGTGGCGTTGGAGCTTCGACGGGTACAGTCCGCTTCTTCAAACAATTGGCGACGGGATGATTAGCGTTCTGACTCCGAAACCTATTGTGTCGCTATTTAAAAACGGCCTGGGTGCAGGGCTGCAAGTGCATTTCTCCGCAGAGAGCTGACTCGCGAGATAGCGCCTTATTAGGCTTTTAGATCAGGGCTTGCAACGTTAGCGTATCACCTATGGGGGTATAAGTTTATCGTCCTAGTGCAGGCTTAGGCTCCGGTAGGAGTGCGAATAAGCTGATGATCTCCGTGAGAGAAGGCTCTATCGCTGACGTTTGCACCTATCCTGCTGTGTCTAACAGAGTCATGGAGAGGGTAGATGCTTGATTACCCTAGTCTTTCCGACTTTCATGGACAACGGCCTGCTCAAAGGACTTGATGAAGCTCACAAGGTCCGTGTTCAAGACCTTGCACAAGTCGCGAAGCTGAATCGTATCCAGCCGCCTGATCCCTCGTTCCACATCGCTCATAAAAGATTGTGGCCTGCCTAATGCCGCTGAGCATTGGGCTTGTGTCAGTCCAGCTTTGACCCGCATCTGCTTCAGTTCTTCCAGAAAAATCGCGTGCTCAGGTCGGTAGATCGCTTTGCTCATGGCTGTGCCCAGTGGCAATTCAGCCTCTAAACCTATATCTGCTTTTCAGATAACTGATTTTCAGATAAATTTGTAGCGTAAACGAATTTTGGAGCAGCTATGAGGCTGATTTGGGAGCTAATCCGGGTGGTTTGGGCCGTTGGTTGTCTGCCTATTGGCGCACTGCTATTGGTTGTGCTGGTGCTTACTGGCTTTAATCTACCCTTTTTCTTAGGATTTTCTAATAGCGAGAACCCAGTCATTCGCTGGTTGTTTTGGATCTTATTTATGTACTTTGCAGGAGGCGGATGGTTTTTTTGGAAGGTGAATGTGATTTACGGAAAAAAGCTTAGGCGCATAGCCGATAGATATCGTTCCACGCAATTTAAGCCTCAGGTAGAGGTGTTTGCCAAGATCAATGATGCATATCTTGGTATCGATCCTCTGAATAATAAGTTGTTAGCTTATCCAGTGAATGGAGGCGGGCATTTTTTTAAGCTAAATGAGATCAGGTCCTGGCGTATCCTTCCAGTAGGAAAACGAAATTATCGTTTGGAGCTCCTAACTTCAAATCTATCTATTCCATCATTCAGCTTAGCATTGAAGCCATGGGAGGTGGTCGATACCGAGGCACGCTTGCGCATGCTGCTTTTTTAACTGATTTACGATTGCTAACCTAATGATGCAGGCTGAGGTTATGGCTGAAGAGATTGGGGTGGGATGTTTTAGTGAGACTATTGATCGGCTTCGGGCTGCGAATAAGTTAATGCGTTCCGCAAATGTGGCCCTGGCATTAGAAGATTTGGACGCTTTGAATTTTCTCGGTTTTGCCGCTGCGCATATCTGTGAGTTGCGGGAAAGAGGTGGTTTTCGAACATCTTCAATTGGTCAAAATACCCGCTTGATCAATCGCCTGTTGAAGGAGAGTGCAGATGCTAACTGAGCGGAACACTTTAGGTATTGCAACACGCGTGCTGAGTAAAGCGACTATCGATTCACTCCGCCTTTCAAGTTCCTACCATTTCCGAGGTTGGCAGATTCTTGATCGCTGGGCGCTTAGCGCACCAGAGCGTCTCCAAGAAATGGAGGAACAAGATGAATTTTTCCTTCTGATACGGCTTCTTGAGCAGCAGAGGATTGAGCATGATCTGCTGACGTCTTTAGCGGGTTTAGAGATGCGTAGCCAAGGCTTGGCGGAGCATGAAATTCTTTCAATTTTTGGTATCTCAACTGATTTTTAGGTGGCCAGTTTATCGGGTGCCTTATTGGTAACCGCTTTGCGCTCTGGGGGCTCGGGGCTTGCCCTGAGCAGGGGCGGTGGGCAAAGCAAGGGAGTGGAACGACTGCCGCTTTGCCGGTTGTACGTACGCCATGCATGGCGGTAATACAAACCCTACCCTGTCCGAGTTTCTGCTCGCGTTAGCGTGACAACTGTGGGAACAGGTGAGGAGGATGCAAAAGCAGAGCGCTGGTAAGCATGAAGAGCATCTTTGAGAAGGTGGTGGGGGGAGCATAGCCAAAGCGTTGAAAGAAACCTGTCCGGCGACACGTTCGGTATCTCGGGGGTATGCGGCCTCTGTAAAAAATGAGTGTCTCGATAAATTTTATGAAGAAGCATTTCAAAATCACTGGGGCAACGATCAAGTAGCAGGGGTGGGGGATCTGTAGCCAATCGCTAACGTACAAATATCTAGGTACGGGGTGTAGTGAAATATTGACTGGATGGTTGAAGAGAATTTGGAGGCCGGTATTACGAAGGGCACAGGAAGCCGAACCGGACCAGGGTAAAGTTTTTACCAGATGCGGCACACACCACTGGTTTACTCGGGGGAGCTCAAAATCCTGCGCAGCTCCAGGGCTCTGCTTGCAGCTACGGGCAGGTGGTGGCGGCTCTAAAATGAGCGAAGGGGCCTGTACTGCCTGGAACGCACGTTTTTGAAAGCCAGTATGCTTTTGACAGAGCCGCGGAGTAGTCGAACAATAGCTGCATGAAGCTAAGTTCCCAGGATATCGAGCCGTCTGAAGCCCTGCTGGCTGTCTTTCGTGAGATCAAGCATCACCAAGGCACCGGCAGGAAAAACTTCGTGATCCGCGTGCCTGTTGATTTGATTGAGTATCTGTTCGCCGGGGTTGGCATGAAGTCAGGCATGTCCAAGGTGAAGCTTGAACGTCAGCTTGCTGAGCTGAAAGTGTCCGGCTTCGGTGATGCTGATGGTCGAGTGCTGAGGCGCTACCTCAGCGGGCAATCGCGCATGGCTTGGGACACTTTCCAGCGTTTGGTGTTTTGGGCATTTATGAAAGGTTGGATTTCGGACTGGGTTTTTCGAGATCTCCTCATGCGTGCGTATGTGCGAGAGGCAGCTCAGCTCAGCGCTCGAAAGATAATCAATCGGCTAAAGCGACAGGTCTCGGCGAAAATCTTGAATGAGCATGACATCGTGCAATGCTTTGACGACGCCTATCTACTCAAGCAGCGGGAGCGAGAGCAGGGACTGGTTAGCCGCCTGCGTGTCGATTCATCCAATCGCGAATTGGCACGGATCCTAGGTTTCGAATCAGTCCCTGACGAATGAAAGCGACCGTCGTCCCGCGGCTCTTGCTTGACCGAGTTTACGGCCTTGAGCTGTTGGCTGAGGGGGCGTTGTTCAGGTGCTCTGCTAGGTACAGCGTTAGGGCCATTGCGTTTTGTGGCTTGCTTGAGACCGAGCGGTAATTTTCAGCCATCGCGTTAACGATCACCTGGGGCGCAAAGCGGAGCTTACCGCTGGTCATGGCTTTTACTAGTCCCCTGTGTACATTCGTCTGGTGTTCGGAAGGGATGCCTGACATATCCAGCTTACGGGAGCTCACGCTCGACGTTTCGGTTAGTGTTTTTGGTTGAGGTTTGTTGTTAGGGCGGGCGTTGGCAGATAGGGTATCGATACCGCATTGCTGTGGTATCGGTACCTCTTCAGGTACGCGTGGGCGGTCTGAGTGGAGCAAATCCTCAACCAGGCGCTGCTGATCGCCGGTTAGTCGCTCTTTGAAGTCATTTAGAAATTCACCAAGCCACTCGCCAGGTATACGACGGATTTCACTGACCGTGCGGTCTCTTAGTTTCGGACCTGTTACTTGGCTTGCAGAATGGTGGTCCCACCAAAGGCGCACCCAGACAACGAAGCGGTTGTGGTCATACCTGACAAGGTCTTCATCCTGCAGCCGATGGATAACCTGTAGCCATTGATCTGCGGTCCATCCGAGCTCAGCGCCCGCAATACGCGGCACGAGCGGGTAGACACCAGTGATGTTGCTGTCAGGCGCGGTCAATAGGTGAAGCAATGCCACCTTATCTTCGGTCGTACAATTCATGAGGCGTGGCGAGCGCCAGAAGTTCTGGTCTCTGATGGTTCTCTGTCTGCCCATGATCACTGCTTCCCCGCATGCAAAAATAGAGGTTGGATGGAAGCATTGATCATTGACGCGCCTCTACTTGTGCCTTTTTCGTGGGTCTGCCCGTGCGCTTCGGCTGTGGAGGCACAACCTTCCTTGGAGGTTGAGGGCGAGTACTCGTATCTCCGCTACGCATCCAGGTCCTGAGGTCCCCAAGCCTCCACCTGAGCCTCGATAACCCATGAACGGGCGCAAGGCCTGGTAGCTTGCGCTGGCGTACAGTGAGTACGCTGAACCCGGTCAATGCGGCGACCTCTACAACACCAATGAGAACGTCATCGCCGAGTTTCTGTATTTTCTGGATGGTTTCGTAATTTACTGACATCTAGCTATCCCTCCATTGATCTGAGAGGTCAGTATTTGCCGCTTGCGGAGTTGGTAGCTAGGACAGTTTTTTAACGGATTATTTGCTTCCCGGTTGTTTGCAGACGACTGGGCTGACGTCTGCATCGAATTCGACTAGCGTACCGACGTCTATGATCAGCCATAAGTGGTTAATAATTGCGTAAGCTATTCTGAGTATTCATAGTCGGGTCACAGTCAAGGATTAAAATTTAGCTTCGCTCAGCAAGGTCGATAAGGCGTAAATAGCTTAGATCTGATACCTGGCTAGGTTTGGTTTCAGCAATCAGCGCTAGAATCTTGGGCAACTGGTGCGGCACTAGGGTAAGAGCTTGGTGCGTAGCTATATTAATTAAGTCAAGTGTGGTTTCGGGGAGTAGACTGGTGATTGGCTTCTTATCAATGGAGCTTCCGGGTGAGCCGGTAGAGCGTTTGATAATTTGTTTACACAAGGGGCCAAAAAATCTTCAATGATTTGTAAGTGGCCGGAAAAAACACCGCCGGTATCGTCAAGTAGGCCGATCCACACATTTCATTGATACAGCGGTTTTGTAACAGCGCTCTCTCCGCTAGTATTGGTTGATTAAAGGGGGTAACGGGTTCGACTCAGCCGCTCTCGTTTTCTATCCTGCTAGGCCCTGCCAGGAAATAATCGATTTCGAGTCTCGTTAGACATAGGTCGCATGACGTTGCCATTAATTTAACAAGCGGGACTAGGATAGCGTAAAGCTGGAATTTTCGGCGAACTCCTGTCTCACACCTTAAAGGCGATGGTGTCCACAAAACAATACGTGAACGCCGTTGTCTTTCCTTAGAATCACCAAGTGCCAGCGAGCGGTTTACCATTCGACTTAAATCGACGATTTCTTATAGACGGCAATGGTTCCTGCTTTGCGGACAAATACTAGTCCGTAATGTTCAAGATTGGCGCGGACGTGCTTCCCGAAGCGATGGCGGGTCTTGAACTGCAAAGGAGTCCAGTGCTCCACTCCAATGATTTTACTTATCTTTTGTTCCTGACCTATAGGCATCTTGGCGACATTTTCAATGAGAGTCATGGACGCTCTATCCCAGGCTGAAGTTTGAAGATTGTGCATGTTATCTCCTAAGATTTAAATTTGTGCATTCGCGCGATAGTATCGTCTACCCTTTGCGCTAGCTATCGATATGGGTTGTTGGAGCATTAAAGGCAGATTTAATATAATTAAGATGCTAGTAAATCATGCCGGTGCCGTGATCCATTAAACGCTTTGTGTCATCAGCGCATCATGAACTCAAGCCTATGACCATCATTGCCCGCCTCCATCTTCACCATGGTGCATACAAGAGATTTGGGAAAGCCAAGTTGTGCTTGTAGCGCTTCCTGTATGACCTTTTCCAACTGCGCTGGGCTGCACGAGCGCAAGCTGTCAGTAACGCTTGCACTTGAAATGGTGCTGGCCGTGTTTGTTGTGCTCAACTCTTGGGTTTGTTGTTCACAGTAGCTTATGAGCTTTTCACAGTGCTTCTTGCTGCCGTAACCGTTGTTACGCCAACGATCTAGACCTGCGGATGAAACCTCGGCGATTTTTGCGATCTTGCGAAGCGGTAGGCCCTTATCCTCTTTCAGAGCCTCGACGAGTCCCCCCATCCCCAGCACAACGTCACCAAGAGTTTTTTTCCCTGGAAACCGTATATTGAACTCGCCTTGTGAAATGACTTCGAGCGACCTGTAGGCGTTTATAAGCTTATCCATGTGAAATCACCTATTGGTATGGTTTCACGCAGAGTAAATTACCTATTTGTAGGTGTCAATAGCCTTTTTGTAGGTATTTTTATTTCGCGTCGGCCTGCAGCCTGGGGTGATTTGCACTCGTGACAGGTAGAAATCGGGCTATAGCTGTTGGGAGCCTGACGCTATCCCTGGAATTTAGTTTTCATCGACTGAAAACAAAGCTGGTCGACCCGAGGGCAGTTGTTGGCCGATAGCTGTCCACTAGCAGAGGGCCGCAATGAGTTGCCAATGGCTGGTCGCAACAAACGACAGGTTAGGTCTATGTCCCTACGTAGGGAGGAGCGCACATCAATGTGACACCGAGTCAAGCCAGCTTTGCCGCCAACTCCTCCGCAGTGATGTTGTAGTACCGCTTGAGCATGTTGACCTCACGGTGCCCAGTCACGCTGGCCAGCTCGATAAGATTCGGCAATTTAGTAGCTAACCTACAGGTAGCCTCGTGCCGCAGGTCGTGAAAGCGTAGGTCCAGCAGGAAATCTTCTTGGGGCAACACACCAGCTTGATGGCAGTCAGTCAGGTATTTTGACCGCGCGCGCTCCAGCCCTCTCACAAAGGCTTTTTTAAGAGCGTCAGCAGTGGTGGGGAAGACTCGACCGCACAGGGAGCGTGGTAGTCCTCTCAACAGCTGGATGGCGTTAGGTGAGAGCGGGATTGTTCTTGGCAGTCCATTTTTGGTCGCAGGAAGGTGTGCGGTTCTACGATCCAGGTTCACATGTTTCCAACGCAGTTCAAAAATCTCGCCACGACGCATGGCTGTCTCGATCGCTATCTGGACAATCGGCCGTATCCAAGGATTGTGAGAGGCATCAGCATAGGAGCCGTCCGAACGGCGTTCGCACGGCTCCAACGCGCTGAGGATGTATTGCTCTTCAACCGGATCGAGCCGCCGCGAGCGTTCGTCGTTGTAGCTGGGGCGGCTGACCATCCTCACGGGGTTTTCTGCGAGATGAATACCCCATTCGCGGCGGGCGACCTCGATTACGCATTGGAACAAAGCCAGCTCACGCTTCACCGTGTTGCCCTTGCGAATCTTCAAGCGCTCGTCACGGTAGCGGGCAAAATCCGAGGAGGTGAGGGTGGCGACAATGCGCGTTGCCAGCGGATGGCGCTTGAGCGCTTCGAGTCGTTTGATTTCCGAGTACGCGCCTTTGTGTTTCGGAGCGATCTCGGAGATGTAGCGATCAATGAGTTGATGAAAGGCGGTGCGTTCAGCCTCAACGCGAGAGACAAAGATGCCCCGGTCAATTTCGCTTTCGATCACGCGTGCCCAGGCTTGGGCATCGGCTTTAGTTTCGAAGGTTTTGCGCTGGGCTGGATAGCCCTTACGGCGAATTTGCGCTTCCCACTGATACTCGCCGCGATTCCTGATTGTTGCCATTTCGACCATTCCCGCCACACTTGAGTGTGGCAAATTTGTGGCAAAAACGACTTTCAGGACTAGGACAGGTTTCCGTCAAAAGCGCTAAACCCTTGTGTCACAAGGGAAAGAAGATGGCGCACTCGGCGGGATTCGAACCCACGACCCCTGCCTTCGGAGGGCAGTACTCTATCCAGCTGAGCTACGAGTGCAGCGATTCGGTGACGCTGAATCGGTCGCCATCATACTCACCTTGCCTCCGACCGTCCATGCCCGGATGCACGATGTTGTTGATTTTGAACGACTGTTTCGCGGGGCTCGGCAAGGGTTGGATAAACAAGGAGGAGGGCCGCGCGAAAACCGCTCCGGCGCTCTTGCGCGGGGGTTCAATATTCTCCTAGGATGCGTTCAATATTTCGAACGCCCAGGGCGGTTCGGACGTTGCTCGAGCGGGCACTGAACGGTGGCGATGCCAGCGTTTCCAGGCCTGACCCTATCGCAGGCGCAGGGGTGTCATGCCCTTGCTTCCGGCCCTTTCAGCCAAGGAGACCGTAATGCAGCTCAAAGACGCTTCCCTGTTTCGCCAGCAAGCCTATGTCGACGGTGCCTGGATCGACGCCGACAGCGGCGCCACCGTCAGCGTGGACAACCCGGCCACCGGCGAGACCCTGGGTACCATTCCCAAGCTCGGCCGCGCCGAGACCAAGCGTGCCATCGACGCTGCCAACCGTGCGCTGCCGGCCTGGCGTGCGCTGACCGCCAAGGAGCGTTCGGCCAAGCTGCGGCGCTGGTACGAGCTGATGATCGAGAACCAGGACGACCTGGGCCGGCTGATGACCCTGGAGCAGGGCAAGCCGCTGGCCGAGGCCAAGGGCGAGATCGCCTACGCCGCCTCCTTCATCGAGTGGTTCGCCGAAGAAGCCAAGCGCATCTATGGCGACACCATCCCCGGCCATCAGGCCGACAAGCGCATTCTGGTGATCAAGCAGCCCATCGGCGTCACCGCCGCCATCACGCCGTGGAATTTCCCCACCGCGATGATCACCCGCAAGGCCGGTCCGGCCCTGGCCGCCGGCTGCACCATGGTGATCAAGCCCGCCAGCCAGACCCCCTATTCGGCGCTGGCGCTGGTCGAACTGGCCGAGCGCGCCGGCATTCCCAAGGGCGTGCTAAGCGTGGTCACTGGCTCCGCCGCCGAGATCGGCGCCGAGCTGACCGAAAGCCCCATCGTGCGCAAGATTTCCTTTACCGGCTCCACCGAGATCGGTGCCAAGCTGATGGAGCAGAGCGCGCCCACCATCAAGAAGCTGTCGCTGGAGCTCGGCGGCAACGCGCCCTTCATCGTCTTCGACGACGCCGACCTGGACAAGGCCGTGGAAGGCGCCATCGCCTCCAAGTACCGCAACGCCGGCCAGACCTGCGTCTGCGTCAATCGCCTCTATATTCAGGACGGCGTGTACGACGCCTTTGCCGAGAAATTCAAGGCCGCGGTGGCCAAGCTCAAGGTCGGCAACGGCCTGGAAGAGGGCATCACCATCGGCCCGCTGATCGACGCCAAGGCGGCGGCCAAGGTCAAGGAGCACATCGACGACGCCGTGAGCCAGGGTGCCAAGGTCATCGCCGGCGGCAAGGCCCACGCCAATGGCGGCAGCTATTTCGAGCCGACCATCCTCGCCGACGTGCCCAAGAGCGCCAAGGTGTCCAAGGAAGAGACCTTCGGCCCGCTGGCGCCGCTGTTCCGCTTCAAGGACGAGGCCGAGGTCATCGAGCTGGCCAACGACACCGAATTCGGCCTGGCCTCCTACTTCTATGCCCGCGACCTGTCCCGCGTGTTCCGCGTGGCCGAGGCGCTGGAGTACGGCATGGTCGGCATCAACACCGGCCTGATCTCCAACGAGGTCGCGCCCTTCGGCGGCGTCAAGGCATCGGGCCTGGGCCGCGAGGGCTCCAAGTACGGCATCGAAGAGTACCTGGAGATCAAGTACCTCTGCCTGGGCGTCTGATACCGCTGCTAGCTGGATCTGTTGGGCTTCGCGGAGCTCAACCCAACCTGCGGTCGAGGTAGGTTGGGTTGAGACGGCTTCACCGTCGAAGCCCAACAGCCCCCTCAGCCTGAACCAAAGCTTTTCCCGGCGCGGACGCCGGGCCGTTGGCAGTCGATCATCGTATGCTGCCCGGAATCCGGTCCGCGCCTTTCCCGTAGCCGGCCGCCACGATGAGCGGCCATCGAGGACTGCAATGAGCCACACCAACGATTCCCTGATGCACCGCCGCAGCGCCGCCGTCGCCCGTGGCGTCGGCCAGACCCACCCGATCTTCGTCGCCCGTGCGGAGAACGCCAAGGTCTGGGACGTCGAGGGCAACGAGTTCCTGGACTTCGCCGGCGGCATCGCCGTGCTCAACACCGGCCACCTGCATCCGCGCGTGGTGGCGGCCGTGCAGGAGCAGCTGACCAAGGTCTCCCATACCTGCTTCCAGGTGCTGGCCTACGAGCCCTACGTCGAGGTCTGCGAAAAGCTCAACGAACTGGTGCCGGGCAACTTCCCGAAGAAGACCGCGTTGTTCAACTCCGGCTCCGAAGCCGTGGAGAACGCCGTCAAGATCGCCCGCGCCGCTACCCAGCGCGCTGGCGTCATCGCCTTCTCCAGCGCCTACCACGGCCGCACCATGATGACCCTGTCGCTGACTGGCAAGGTCGCGCCCTATTCGGCCGGCATGGGCCTGATGCCCGGCGGCGTCTATCGCGCGCTCTATCCCTGCGAACTGCACGGCATCAGCGTCGATGACGCCATCGCCAGCGTCGAGCGCATCTTCAAGAACGATGCCGCGCCTGGCGACATCGCCGCCATCATCCTCGAGCCGGTGCAGGGTGAGGGCGGTTTCTATGCCGCGCCCAAGGAATTCATGCAGCGCCTGCGCAAGCTGTGCGACACCCACGGCATCCTGCTGATCGCCGATGAAGTCCAGTCCGGCGCCGGCCGTACCGGCACCTTCTTCGCCATGGAGCAGATGGGCGTCGACGCCGACCTGGTGACCTTCGCCAAGTCCATCGCCGGTGGCTTCCCGCTGTCGGGCGTGACCGGTCGGGCCACGGTGATGGATGCGGTCACCCCCGGTGGCCTGGGTGGCACCTACGCCGGCAGCCCCATCGCCTGCGCCGCGGCCCTGGCGGTGATCGAGACCTTCGAGGAAGAGAAGCTGCTGGAACGCTCCAAGGCCGTGGGCGAGCGTCTCACCGCCGGCCTGCGCGAACTGGCCACCAAGCACGCGCAGATCTGCGACGTCCGGGGTCTGGGCGCCATGATCGCCATGGAGCTGGGCAAGGGTGGCGATATCGAGCAGCCCGACGCCGAGCTGACCAGCCAGATCGTGGTCCGCGCACGCCAGAAGGGCCTGATCCTGCTCAGCTGCGGCAGCTACGGCAATGTGCTGCGCATCCTCGTCCCCCTGACCGCCAGCGACGAAGAGCTGGATCGCGGCTTGGCCATTATCGGCGAGTGTTTTGCCGAATTGGCCTGAGTCCTGATCAAACCGCCCTCCACAAGGGCGGTTTTTCTGTGACACGCTTGGCACAAAGTCCGCTTTGACGCATCATTCGCCGCTTCGCTTTCCTCAAGCAGGAGTGGGTTGGGATGCCGCCCCTGATACTCATCGTCGACGCCAATCCCTGGACCCGTGACCTGCTCAAGTCTCTGGTGCTGGCCGTGCGGGCTGATGCCCTGGTCCATGAGTATGGCCATGGCTATCAGGCCCTCGCCGAGCTGGATCGACACAAGAGATGCACGCTGATCATCATCGAGCGGCCAGCCGACTGCGACGGGCTCGACCTGCTGCGCCGCATCCGCCAGCGCGGCGCCCAGCCGCTGCAGCCAGTGATCCTCCTGTCCGATCAGGCCGATACCGCCTATGTGCGCGCTGCCCTGCGGCTGGCACCCACGGCCTATCTGGTCAAACCCTATGCGGCTGAAGAGGTATTGCGCCGCTTGCGCAGTCTGATGCCACCGGCGGATGACGAGGCTCAGGCGGCGAGGGCTGCGGTCTTGGGCTCGCTGGATGACCATCTGCAGCGCATGGCCGCCGAGATCGACGCGGTACCCCTGTTCGCCGACCTGCCCGCCATCATCCAGCGCTGCCGCGACAGCGCTAGCTGCAGCCTGGGCGAGCTGGAAACCGAGTTCGGCCAGGATCCGCTGGTCACGGCGACCCTGATTGCCGCAGCCAACAGCGCCTCCCAGCGCGTCGGGCAGTCCTGCCAGACCCTCAGCCAGGCCCTACCGCGCCTGGGCGTCGGCTTTACCCTCAATCTGGTATTGGGCCTGAGTCTGCGACGGGCGACGCGTCTGACCGACCCGCTGCTGGCCACGCGCGCCGAAGGCTATCTGCATCTGGCCCAACGCGCTGCCGACTGCGCGCGTCTGCTGGCGCTGCGCTATGCGCGCGAAGACGCCGAGCGCTGCTATACCGCCGGCCTGCTCCATCGGCTAGGTGAGCTGGCCGTATTGCAAGGTGTGCAACGCTGGTGCGACGGGGGCGGCGTTCTCGAGGAGGCAGCGCTGGAGCGCGCCCTGCTGAGCTACAGCCTGGAGTTCTCCGCGGAATTGCAGCGGCACTGGCGGCTGCCGCTGGAATTGCGCGAACTGGTGACAGCGGTACACAGCCTGCACGGCGTACTGCCCAAGCCGTCGCTGATCCTGCATCTGGCGGCGCAGGCGGCGAATCCTGCTCCGGGCGAATCCCTCGAGGCCCTGCTCGAGCACAAGGCCGGGCGTATGCTCGGGCTGGAAGCCGCGGTCTGGCAGCTGGCGGTCACCCAGCTCAAGTTGGGCTAGCGCGCGGTGTCGGGGCGATAGCCCAGGCGCAGTCCACCCCAGTGCCGACCGTTCACCAGGATCGGCACCGAGAGGTCGTGCATCACCTCGCCGGTGTCCCTCATATAGGTCTGCAACAGCAGGCGGCGCTGATGACTGCCGCAGCGCTTGCCGGTGCGATCGCTGAAGAGGCGCTTGCTGCGACTGCGCGCCGTATCCACCGCCACATCGCCGGTGGGCGCCTGGGCGAAAGCGCGGTTGTGGGTGGGCACATAGCCCTCAGGCGTACAGGCGATGGCGAAGACCAGGCCGGGATGCTGGTCCAGCAGCGGCTCCTGGATCGCCGGTAGCACACCATCGGTGTAGCTGTCGAAGCGGGTGCGGTACTTGGCCGGCTGGCTGCCGGGCACGGGCTGGTACTGGCGGTCGAAGAGGGCGTCCTGGGTGATGCGCCCGGCGGCCAGGTCTTCCTCGAAGCGGCGACCGATGGCATCCGCGCCCTGGCGCGCCAGTTCGAAGATGCGCTGGTGATAGCTGTCCAGACCGACCTCGGCCAGGCGTTCGCTGCTGGCTTCGGCCATGTCCACCAATTCATCGGCGGCGCCGCTGAGGCGGCTGGTCTGACGCTCGCTGTCAGCGAGATCGCTGTGCACCTGCTCCACCGCCTGGGCCAGGCTTTCCAATTGGGCGAGATTGGCCGAGGTGCCCTGGGCGATGTCCGCGGCCTGGCGCTCGGCGGTCTGCGCCAGCTGGGCGATCTCCTGCAGGCCTTCGCCCGTGCGTTCGACTTGGCGCACGCCATCTTCCAGCGCCTGGGCCAGTTCCTGGATCTGCGCCACCACGGCCTCGGTCTGCTGGCCGATATCGGCCACGATCACGCCCACCTCGCCGGTCGCGCTGGAGGTCCGCGCCGCCAGGCCACGGACCTCGTCGGCGACCACCGCGAAGCCGCGACCGTGCTCGCCGGCCCGGGCGGCTTCGATGGCGGCATTGAGCGCCAGCAGGTTGGTCTGGCTGGCGATGGCCTGGATGACCTCGGTGACCTGCTGGATCTTGTCGGTGCGGGCGCTCAGACCCGCGATCAATTCCCGACTCTGGCGGGCGTGCTCGCTGAGCGCGCGGATGGCGGCGATCGCCGAGTTCAGGGCCTCCCGACCGGCCTCGCTGCGCTGGTGCACCTGCTGCGCCACCGCCAGGGCCTGGCGGGCGCTGCCGGCGCTGTCGTGCTCGGTCTGGGTAAGGGACGCGGCGCTGCTGGAAATCTGTGCGGCCGTGCTGGCTTGAGATTGCACCCGGGCCGCCAGTTGCTGGGCGGCGAAGGCCACCCCGGCGATGGCCACGGCGTTGCGCGCCGTACTGCGCGAAAGATCGCTGGTCAGCTCGTCGAAGGACTGGGGCGGGGCCGGCGGCGCGACAGGCTTGCGCAGCAGCAGTAGCCAAGGCCAGAGGGCTGCCACGAGAACCAGTCCCAGGCCGGCGGTGGAGGGCAGCGCCAGCCCCTGCCAGAGCAGCAGCGCAGCCACGAGGATGGCCAGGTGAAGCGACAGCACGACGGGCCAGCGCCTGGGCATGCGACCTCCTTGTGATTCGGCTCGATCGATTACGAAATGTGACGTGGGTCAGCTTCGTCGATCATGGAGCCAGCTTTCCGGAGGTTGCAACCGCTGTCTGATCCAGGCGGCTACGACTTTGGTCTTAGCCGCCTGCTGCAGCTCAGGGCGTACGCGGCAGGAAATGCAGCGGCGCACCGCGTTGCAGACCGGCCAGCGCCGGGTGGTCCTTGACCAGTTCCACCTCGATCACCTCGGTCTGCTCCGGCACCTTCAGGGTCACCCGGGTAATGGCGCCCAGCGGGCGAATGTCGCGCACTTCGGCGGCGTGATAACCCGCTCGCGGCTCACGCTCCAGCTCCACCTCGTGCGGACGGAACAGTACCTCCTGCTCGCCCAGGGCCAGGCGGTTGGAATCACCGAGGAAGTGATAGACGAAGTCGCTCGCGGGTTGCTCATAGACCTCGCCGGGCGAGCCGACCTGCTCGATCTGCCCCTTGTTCATCACCACGATACGGTCGGCCACTTCCATGGCCTCTTCCTGGTCATGGGTGACGAACACCGAGGTCAGGTGGATCTCCTCGTGCAGCCGTGCCAACCAGCGGCGCAACTCCTTGCGCACCTTGGCATCCAGGGCGCCGAAGGGTTCGTCGAGCAGCAGGATCTTGGGCTCCACCGCCAGCGCGCGGGCCAGGGCGATGCGCTGGCGCTGACCACCGGAGAGCTGTTCGGGATAGCGGTCGGCCAGCCAGTCGAGCTGCACCATGTTCAGCAGTTCGTGCACCTTGCTGGCAATCTGCGCCTCGCTCGGCCGCTCCCGGCGCGGCTTCATGCGCAGACCGAAGGCCACGTTGTCGAACACCGTCATGTGGCGGAACAGCGCGTAATGCTGGAAGACGAAGCCGACGTTGCGATCGCGCACGTCACGTCCGGAGACGTCTTCACCGTGGAAGCCGATGTTACCGGTGTCCGGTGCTTCCAGACCGGCGATGATGCGCAGCAGGGTGGTCTTGCCGCAGCCGGAGGGGCCGAGCAGGGCGACCAGTTCGCCGCTCTCGATGTGCAGGTTGATGTCCTTGAGCGCCTGGAAGGCGCCAAACCTCTTGTTGATATCCTGGATCTCGATACTCATGGCGCCTTATTCCTCGTCACGGTGCTGCAGTTGGTGGCTCAGGCGACTCTCGCTCCACTGCCGCAGCAGCAGGATCACCAGGGCCATCATCAGCAGCAGGATCGCCACGCTGAAGGCGGCGACGATGTTGTATTCGTTGTAGAGAATCTCGATGTGCAGCGGCAGGGTATTGGTCAGGCCGCGGATGTGGCCGGAGACCACCGACACCGCGCCGAACTCGCCCATGGCCCGCGCGGTGCAGAGCACCACGCCATAGATCAGCGCCCATTTCACGTTGGGCAGGGTCACGTGCCAGAACAGTTGCCAGCCACTGGCGCCCAGCAGCCGTGCGGCTTCTTCTTCCTGGGTGCCCTGTTCCTGCATCAGCGGGATCAGTTCGCGGGCCACATAGGGAAAGGTGACGAAGATCGTCGCCAGTACGATGCCGGGCACGGCGAAGACGATCTGCACGTTCACGCTCTGCAGATAGGGGCCCATCAGCCCCTGGGCACCGAACAGCAGCACATAGATGAGACCGGCGATCACCGGCGAGACCGAGAAGGGCAGATCGATCAGGGTGATCAGCAGGCTCTTGCCGGTGAACTCGAACTTGGTGACGCACCAGGCCGCCGCCAGGCCGAAGGCCAGGTTCAGGGGGACCGAGATGGCGGTGGCGAACAGCGTCAGCTTGAGGGCCGAGATCGCGTCCGGTTCGCTGATGGCGTCCCAGAAGGCGCCGATGCCATTGGCCAGGCCTTGGCTCAGTACCATGTACAGCGGCAGCACCAGGATCAGCAGGAAGATCAGCCAGGCGCTGGCGATCAGCGCGATGGCCACCGGCGTGCGCTGCTTGTTGGCGCGCGCATCCGCCTTGGTCGACGTCATGAGGCTCATGCGGACTCCTTAGATGTTGGGCTGGA
Organism: Pseudomonas sp. Snoq117.2; assembly: GCF_900110545.1. Lineage (NCBI taxonomy): Bacteria > Pseudomonadati > Pseudomonadota > Gammaproteobacteria > Pseudomonadales > Pseudomonadaceae > Pseudomonas > Pseudomonas sp. Snoq117.2. The sequence goes on from NZ_FOED01000007.1 coordinate 125,049, forward strand.
TGCGGCGCTGCAGGATGTTGATCAGCAGCAGCATGACAAAGGACACCAGCAGCATGAACACGCCGATGCCAGTGGCGCCGGTGTAGTCGTACTGGTCCAGCTTGGAGACGATGAGCAGCGGCAGGATCTCGGTCTTGAACGGGATGTTGCCGGCGATGAACACCACCGAGCCGTACTCGCCCACGCCGCGGGCGAAGGCCAGGGCGAAGCCGGTCAGCCAGGCTGGCAACAGCGTCGGCACCAGCACATAGCGAAACACCTGCCAGGGGCGGGCACCCAGGCAGGTGGCGGCTTCCTCGATCTCCTTGGGGATGTCCGCCAGCACCGGCTGCAGGGTGCGCACCACGAAGGGCAGGGTGACGAAGATCAGCGCCAGGGTGATGCCGATCGGGGTATAGGCGATCTTGAAGGGAAACAGCGAGCCGATCAGGCCGTTGGGGGCATAGAGGGCGGTCAGGGCGATGCCGGCCACCGCGGTGGGCAGGGCGAAGGGCAGGTCGACCATGGCATCGATCAGCTTGCGCCCAGGGAACTCGTAGCGCACCAGCACCCAGGCCAGCAGGGTGCCGAGGATGCCGTTGACGAAGGCGGCGAGCAGGGCGGTGCCAAAGGACAGCTGCAGCGCGGCCAACACCTGGCGACCGGTGATCAGCGACCAGAATTGCCCTAGGCTCAGCTGGCTGGCATGGAGAAACATGGCGCCCAGCGGGATCAGCACGATCAGCGCGAGGTAGGTCAGGGAGAAGCCCAGGGTCAACCCGAAGCCGGGTATGACCGGGGAGAGACGGCGAGACATGAGGCGTCCTTCTGCAAGGCGCCCCGGCGATGCATTCGCCAGGGCGCAGAGGGGTGGAACGATACCTGTTCCGGGCCGGTCAGCGTGAGCCGTCCCGGCTGCGGTGCTACTTGTTGATGTCGGCGAAGATCTTGTCGAACACGCCGCCGTCGGCGAAGTACTTGGGTTGCGCCGCTTTCCAGCCGCCGAATTCCTGGTCGATGGTCACCAGCTTGACCGGCTTGAACTGATCCTTGAATTCCGCCGCCACCTTGGCATCGCGAGGACGATAGAAGTTCTGCGCGGCGATGCGCTGACCCTCGGGGCTGTAGAGATACTGCAGATAGGCCTCGGCCTGCTTGCGGGTACCCTTCTTGTCGACCACCTTGTCCACCACGGCTACGGGCGGCTCGGCCAGGATCGACAACGACGGGGTGACGATCTCCAACTGGTCGCCGCCTTCTTCCTTCAGGGACAGATAGGCTTCGTTTTCCCAGGCGATCAGCACATCGCCCAATTGGCGCTGCACGAAGCTGATGGTGGCGCCGCGGGCGCCGGTGTCCAGCACCGGGGCGTGGCGATAGAGCTCGGTGACGAATTTCAGCGCCTCGGTATCGCTGCCGTACTTGGCCTTGGCATAGGCCCAGGCGGCGAGGAAGTTCCAGCGGGCACCGCCGGAGGTCTTGGGATTGGGCGTGATGACCTGGACGTCTTTCTTCACCAGATCGTCCCAATCCTTGATGCCCTTGGGATTGCCCTTGCGTACCAGGAAGACGATGGTCGAGGTGTAGGGGGTACTGTTGTCCGCCAGGCGCTTCTGCCAGTTGGGGTCGACCAGTTGCTGGTGCAGGTTGAGGGCATCGATGTCGCCGGACAGCGCCAGGGTCACCACGTCGGCCTGTAGGCCATCGATCACCGAGCGCGCCTGCTTGCCGGAGCCGCCATGGGAATTCTTGATGCTCACGTCTTCGCCGGTTTCGGCCTTCCAGTGCTTGGCGAAGGCCGCGTTGTACTGCTGATAGAGCTCGCGGGTCGGGTCGTAGGACACGTTGAGCAATTCAACGGCGTGGACCTGGGTGGCGAACAGGGCACCGGCCAGCGCGGCCAGAGCGAAACGGCGAATCGACATGAAAAGACTCCTTGACGTGAGAAAGCCGGACACCGTCTGGCGGGCACCGTGCCCGCTCGTCCGCTGACCTCGAGAATTCAATGCTTGTTGGCTTGGCCGCTCTGGGGCCGGAATTTTTCCTTGCGCTCGATCTGCACCACCTGACCGTTGTGCACGGTTATCTCGATGGCGCCGAATCTCAGCCCGCGCAAAGCCTGCTGAATATCGCGGAGCAGTGCGGTTTCGTCCTGGTTTTCCAGGCTGCGGAACGGAACGGAACTCATGGATGGCGTCCTCGTGTGCAGAGGTGGGCGAAAGAGTGGCGCCATCTTAGGGGGCTGATCTTTATTTCTTAAAATTGCTAATAATGCTTTGTTTATTCGTTTTTAGAATTAACACTCTGTGAAGGACACGTTGTGTAGCAAAAGGGAGGGCTGGATTTATCACCCACCCTGGCAATAATGCGCGAACGCCTGTTCACTGAACTTTAGGTGACAGTTGCACTACACAACCCGCGCGAGGTCCTTTGCGTCCATGAGTTACAACGGCCTGCTCGACCTGTCGGTCTGGCAACTGGTGGTGGTCACCCTGCTGCTGACCCACCTGACCATTGTCAGTGTCACCGTCTACCTGCATCGCTACTCCGCCCACCGCTCGCTGGAATTGCATCCCGCGCTCAAACACGCCTTCCGCTTCTGGCTGTGGCTGACCACGGCGATGAATACCCGTGAATGGACCGCCATTCACCGCAAGCACCACGCCAAATGCGAAACCGAAGAGGACCCGCACAGTCCGGTGCACAAGGGCCTCGCCACCGTGGTCCGGCGCGGCGCCGAGCTGTACAAGGCTGAGGCGAACAACGCTGATACCCTGCGCATCTATGGCAAGAACTGCCCGGATGATTGGATCGAGCGCAAGCTCTACTCCAATCCCCGCACCCGCAACCTGGGTGTGGTGCTGTTGCTGCTGATCGACGTCGCCCTGTTCGGCGCCCTGGGCCTCACCGTCTGGGCCGTACAGATGGTCTGGATTCCCTTCTGGGCTGCTGGCGTGGTCAATGGCCTGGGCCATGCCGTGGGCTATCGCAACTTCGAATGCCGCGATGCCGCCACCAACCTCATCCCCTGGGGCATCGTCATCGGTGGCGAAGAGTTGCACAACAACCACCATACCTATCCCAACTCGGCCAAGCTGTCGGTCAAGCGCTGGGAGTTCGACATGGGTTGGGCCTGGATCAAGCTGTTCACCTGGCTGCGCCTGGCCAAGGTCAATCGCGTCGCCCCCATCGCCCATCGCATCGAAGGCAAGGGTCAGCTGGATATGGATACCGCCATGGCCATCCTCAACAACCGCTTCCAGATCATGGCCCAGTATCGCAAGCAGGTGATCGGGCCACTGCTGCGGCAGGAGCGAGGCAGTGCCACGCCCTCCCAGCGCCCGCTGTTCCGTCGGGCGCGCGGCCTGCTGGCGCGGGAAACCAGTCTGCTCAAGGCCCGTCATCAGGTGCGTATCGATGAATTGCTCGAACACAGCCAGGCACTCAAGCTGATCTACGAAAAGCGCCTGGCGCTGCAGCAGATCTGGGCGCGGACCAGCGCCAACGGCCACGACATGCTGGCCGCGACCCGGCAGTGGATCGGCGAAGCCGAAGCGAGCGGCATTCAGTCCCTGCGCGAATTCGCCGAACAGCTGAAAACCTATTCCCTGCGGCCGGCCGGAACTGCTTGAGAAAGGCTTCACAAAAGCCCACCGAAGCGGTGGGCTGCTCTATGCGGGGATTGAACCAGGCTGGTTTCAGCTGTCTCTAACTCCCTCAGGACCCCGCGTAGGCGCATGTGTATATGGATGAACAACCCTCTCTGTCTGCTCTTCCCACTCCGGAAGAGAATCTGCTGGCTCTCCTGCATTCGCGGGCCGAGACAGATCGCCTGCGTGACCGGGAGCAGCTGTTCAGCGCGCTGCTGGAAAGCGTCAACGCAGTGCTCTGGGCCCTGGACTGGCGCACTCGCCAGATCATCTATGTCAGCCCCGCCTACGAACAGATCTTCGGCCGCTCCCAGACGCTGGTACTGACCGACTACAGCACCTGGCTCAATAATATCTACCCGGACGACCTCGAATACGCCCAGCGCACCTTGGAACAGGTGATAGAGCAAGGCGCCATAGAGTCGCGCGAATACCGCATCATCCGCGCCGATGGCGAAATCCGCTGGCTCAGCGACAAGTGCTTTGTCAGTCAACGCAGCGAGGCGGGCATGCCGCTCCTGGTGGTGGGCATCGCCGAAGACATCACCGACAAGAAGCGTATGGAGGAGGAGCTGCAGCGGCTCGCCACCACCGACGTCCTGACCCGCAGCAGCAATCGTCGGCACTTCTTCGAAAGTGCCCAGCGCGCCTTCGAATTCGCTCAGAACGAAGGCGAGCCGCTGGCCTTCCTGCTGCTCGACATTGATGACTTCAAGAAGATCAACGATCGCTTCGGCCACCAGATGGGCGACCAGGTGTTACAGCGTGTTGCCGAGTGCGGGGTCCAGACCACTCGTCGAGGCGATCTGTTCGGCCGCATCGGCGGCGAGGAATTCGCCCTCTTGTTGCCAGGTTGCGACAGCGACCTCGCACTGCAGATCGGGGGCCGACTACAGCGCGCCGTGCGCCAATTGGCCGTACCCACCGCCGAGGGGCCGTTGAAGGTCACCATCAGTCAGGGTGTCACCGTCCTGCGTGAGGGCGATGAGTCCCTCGACACTCTTTATGTACGGGCCGACGAGGCCATGTACAAGGCCAAGCGCCAGGGCAAGGATCAAGTCGTCCAAGGCTGAAGCCCTTGGCAGATGTTCCAGAGCCGTACCTCCAGGTCTGGCTCTCGGATACCAGCGTGCCAGTTCCGATCACGCCCAGCCTGGTCCTCGGTGCCTGGTAGCTTCATCCTCTCCCCAGTCAGCTGGCATGGACTCCTTTCTTCCCCCTCTTGCCCCGGCAGCCTGACGCTATCCACAGCTGTTTGTGGAAGCCGGCGAGTTGGCACCCGCTGAATGGAAAGTCTGTTTTCAAGCCGCTAACGCGTCGTAACCACTGTGATGCGGGATGTCAGGTTTCACGCGGCGGACGAGGCGTGTCATGTGCTGGGCGAGTCGGCCCTGGAAGCCGTAGCAAAAAATTACAAGTCCTTGAAGAGCGCAGGGAATTTCTCTGGATCCAGCATTCGATGACGGACTGCAAGGGTTTTCCAATGCCTTGAAAAGCCCGTCCTAGAGCGGAAAGTCGCAGGCTATGAGCTGGCCTTTTTTCAGGAAAAGGCCAGCCTTTCCGGTGCGGTATGCGGGGAAGGTTCCCTACAGCCATGACCGACCAGTCTAAGGGGAAGACCACAGAGCGGGTTTTCAACGAGGTATCGCTAGACGAAATGCTTTTTTGCAATTAGCTTTCGCAACGTGGAAGACGGTGGCAGGGGACCTGTGCTTGAAGTCGCAAATTAAAAGTCGACCAAGCCCGGGATAATTCTCCAAATTGAAACAAAAGCCCTCTAGCTTTCCCTTCCGCACGGCCCGTCGGGCATACCACCAGCAGACGCTGACACCTCTGGTGGCTGCATAACAACGATTCACCCCTGGAGCACACATGGTCAAGAAGCCACTGGTGGTCGCGGTCTCCGCGGCCTGTCTGAACCTGTCCGTCATTGCCGCTGCCAACGCTGCCGGCTTCATCGAGGACAGCAAAGCAACCCTGAGCCTGCGCAACTTCTACGAGAACCTCGATAACCGCAATGGCACCGCCAACCCGTCGACCAACCGGGAATGGGGTCAGGGCTTCCTGCTCAACTATCAGTCCGGCTTCACCCAAGGCACCGTTGGCTTCGGTGTCGACGCCATCGGCATGCTGGGCCTGCGTCTGGACGGCGGTGGCCGTGCTGGCAAGACCGACGGCTCCAATCAGCCGGGCACCATGTTCCCGCGTGAAGCCGACGGCAGCTCCGTCGACGAATTCAGCACCGTTGGCGCTACTGCCAAGATGAAGATCTCCCAGACCGAATTGCGCTACGGCACCCTGATGCCCAAGCTGCCGGTCATCACCTTCAACGATGGTCGTATCCTGCCGCAGACCTTCCTGGGCGGTCAGGTAACCTCCAAGGAAATTAAGGACGTGACCCTGACTGCCGGTCAGATCGAACACGTCAAGGGCCGTGCTTCCAGCAACTACGAAGAAATGTCCATCGCGGGCTCCAACAGTGGTTCCACCGCGCGTGACAGCAACCAGTTCCGTTTCGCCGGTGCCGACTACAAGGTCACCAAGGACCTGACGCTGCAGTACTACTTCGGTCAGCTGGAAGATTTCTACAGCCAGCATTTCCTGGGTCTGACCCACAGCGTCAAGCTGGGTGAAGGTACCTTCAAGACCGATCTGCGCTACTTCGACAGCAACGGCGATGGCGCTAACAAGAATGCCGACACCCAAGGCGCGCTCTATGCGTCCAGTGGTTACTACGGCCGCACCGCCACTGGCGCCGTTACCCGTGGCGAAGTGGACAACCGTCTGTACAGCGCCCTGTTCACCTACTCGATCAAGGGCCACACGTTCGGCGCCGGCTACCAGGGTAGCAATGGCAACAGCGACTTCCCCTTCCTGAACCAGGGTGATGGCGCTTCCGCCTACATCATCACCGACCTGCAGATCAACAAGTTCGCCCGCTCCGGTGAAGACACCTGGCAAGCTCGCTACTCCTATGACTTCGGTCAGCTGGGTATGAAGGGTCTGACCGCCGGTATCATTTACCAGTACGGCGATAACATCCGCACCCGCAATGGCGACTACATGGAGTGGGAACGCGATCTGACGCTGAGCTACGTGGTCCCGGAAGGCCAGCTGAAAGGTCTGGGCTTCACCTGGCGTAACGCTTCGCTGCGCTCCGACCTGCCGGCAGCCAGCACCCAGGGCGTTCCGGGTCAGCGCGATCAGGACGAAAACCGCTTCATCGTCAGCTACACCCTGCCGCTGCTCTAAGCCGCGCTCAGGTCAGAAAAAAGCCCGTCGAAAGACGGGCTTTTTTCGTTTCCGCCGGAAATCAGCGGCCGGTCGGCTGCTGCTGGGTGATGCAGTGGATGTTGCCACCGCCCAGCAGGATCTCGCGGCCGGGGACCTGGATCACCTGGTGCTCCGGGAAGCAGACCTGCAGCGTGCGCAGCGCCTCGGCGTCCTCGGGAACGCCAAAGGTCGGGGCGATGATGCCGCCGTTCACGATCAGGAAGTTGACATAGGACGCAGCCAGACGCTCGCCGGCCCGGCGTGGCTGGGTGCCGAGGCAGGCATCCACGTCACGGCATTCCTCTTCGCTGGCGAACAGCGGGCCCGGGGTAACGATCCGATGCACCTTGAAGGTGCGGCCACGGGCATCGGTTTCGCGCTCCAGCACGGCCAGTGCCTCACGGCACCGGCCGTAGTTGGGATCGGCCTGGTCGTCGCACCAGCTCAGCAGCATTTCGCCCGGACGCACGTAGCAGCAGAAGTTGTCCACGTGGCCGTTGGTCTCGTCGTTGTAGAGACCGTGGGGCAGCCAGATGACCTTGTCCACCGCCAGGTAGTCGCTCAGGTAGCGCTCGATCGTTTCGCGATCCAGGTGCGGATTGCGGTTGGCGTTGAGCAGGCATTCCTCGGTGGTGATCAGGGTGCCTTCGCCATCGACGTGGATGGAGCCGCCTTCGAGGACGAAGTCCGGGGTGCGATAGCCCGGCAGATTCTCGATCGCCAGGATCTTGCCCGCTACCTGGTCGTCGCGCTGCCAGGGAAAGTAGAGACCACCGTCCAGGCCGCCCCAGGCATTGAAGCTCCAGTCCACACCGCGCACGCCGCCCTGGCCGTCGCTGACGAAGGTCGGGCCGGTATCGCGGCACCAGGCGTCGTCATTGCTGATTTCCACCACCCGGATGTTCGGATGCTGCAGGCGGGCGCGGGCATTTTCGTACTGCTGCGCCGAGGCACCGATGGTGATCGGCTCGAAGCGGGCGATGGCCTGGGCCACGGCGGTGAAGGCCGCCTGGGCAGGCTTGCCGCCCAGGCGCCAGTTGTCCGGTCGCTCGGGCCAGACCATCCAGATCTGGCGCTGGTCGGCCCATTCGGCCGGCATGTGGAAGCCATCGGCACGCGGCGTGGTGAGGGTGGTCATGGCGAAGCTCTCCGTCCAGAGTCGTCGTGTGTGATAAAGGGAAAGATCGGCAGGGCGCCACGAGCGTGATTACGCGCAGGGCTCCGGCGGTACTGCAGCGCACCTGCCGACCGGTGCAGGACCGGTCGGCAGGCGGTGCTTACACGGTGTGCAGGTACCAGTTGTACTCGAGGTCGGAGATGGAGTGCTCGAACTCCTCCAGCTCGTGCTCCTTGCAGGCGACGAAGATGTCGATGTACTTCGGATCGATGTACTCCGCCATCACCGAGCTGTCGTCCAGGTAGCGCAAGGCATCGCGCAGGTTGTTCGGCAGGCTCTGCTCGTGCTGCTCGTAGGAGTTGCCCTCGGTGACCGGGCCGGGCTCGATCTGCCGGGTCAGGCCGTGGTGTACCCCGGCCAGGACGCCGGCCAGCAGCAGGTAGGGGTTGGCGTCGGCGCCAGCCACTCGATGCTCGATGCGGTGTGCCTCCGGCGTACCGGTGGGGACGCGCAGGGCGGTGGTGCGGTTGTCCAGGCCCCAGCTCGGGGCATTGGGCACGAAGAACTGCGAGCCGAAGCGCCGATAGCTGTTCACGTTGGGACAGAGAAAGGCCATGCAGGCGGGTAGGGTCTCGAGCACACCGCCGATGGCATGACGCAATGCGGCGTTCTGCTCGGGATCCTCGCCGGCGAAGATGTTGCGACCTTCCTTGTCCAGCAGGGAGATGTGCACGTGCAGACCATTGCCCGCCTGGCCCGGATAGGGCTTGGCCATGAAGGTGGTGTCCATCTCATGGTCGTAGGCGACGTTCTTGATCAGGCGCTTGAGCAGTACGGCGTAGTCGCAGGCCTTGATCGGATCGGCGACGTGATTGAGGTTGACCTCGAATTGCGCTGGCGCCGATTCGGCGACGATGGCGTCGGCCGGAATGCCCTGGGCGCGGGCGCCGTCGATGATGTCCTGCAGGCAGTCGGCGTATTCATCCAGATCGTCCATCGAGTAGACCTGGACCGATTGCGGACGCTTGCCGGAAATGGGTGAGCGCGGCGGTTGCGGGCGGCCGTTGATGTTCTCCTGATCGATCAGATAGAACTCCAGCTCGAAGGCGGCGCAGACGGTGAGTCCGAGCTCGTCGAAGCGCTGGACGACCTGGCGCAGGACCTCGCGGGGGTCGGCGAAGAAGGGCTCGCCTTCCATCTCGTGCATGGTCATCAGCAGCTGCGCGGTGGGGCGCTTCTGCCAGGGCTCCATGGAGAGGGTATCGGTGATGGGGAAACAGACGCGGTCGGCATCGCCGATGTCGAGCCCGAGACCGGTGCTTTCGACGGTGGAGCCGGTGATGTCGAGGGCGAACAGCGAAGCGGGGAGGTTGATTCCTTTCTCGAAGACTTTGGGCAGATTGTTGCGCTCGATGCGTTTGCCACGCACCACGCCATTCATATCCGCAATCAGAAGATCGACGAACTGGACCTCAGGGTGCTCCCTGAGGAAGTCGGTCGCTTCATCCAAACGAACGGCACGCGGGGGTACCGACATGATGAAACACCTTTGCTTTTGGCTGCGCTCGACAAAACGGTTAGCGCCTGATGCGCCTGTTTGCCCAGTGGGCCAACCGCAGTGAGGGCACGAGTGCCCGCTGTCGATCCGACAGCGACCTGAGAGTACGGTCTCGCCTGCGCTCCGACGCTTTGCCAGCGCCCCTGTTAAAAATATCAATCAGCGGAGTTACCACCCTGGAGTCAATCCGAAAGGCGGAGCAAAGTCAACTGGCGGAAAGCCTGCTCAGGGGTGGTGCGCAGGTGCCTGTTTTTGGCGCATTCATGAGCGCTAGAACGCCTCTGTTGCGCCGCTTCTGTGCAGAATCCCGAAACTTTTTACCGGTGGTTGTGAAAAATAACGAACAAGACTAGGCTCGGATGATTCCTGTTCAACCCGGTGCCCCATGTCCGCGCTGCCCCTCATAGGTGTCACAGCCTGTACCAGGCAACTAGGCCTGCATTCCTTTCACATCGCTGGCGACAAGTATCTGCGCGCGGTGGTGGAGGGGGCCGAGGGCATGCCGCTGGTGATTCCGGCCCTCGCCGACCTCATCGCCACCGAGACCCTGGTAGAGCGTCTGGACGGTCTGCTGTTCACCGGTTCGCCGTCCAATGTCGAACCTCGCCATTACCAGGGCCCGCCCAGCGAGCCCGGCACCCTGCACGATGCGGCGCGCGACGCCGTGACCCTGCCGCTGTTGCGCGCCGCGGTGGCTGCGGGCGTGCCGGTGCTGGGCATCTGCCGGGGCTTCCAGGAAATAAACGTGGCCTTTGGCGGCAGCCTGCACCAGAAGGTGCATGAGGTCGCTTCCCTCATGGATCACCGCGAGCGCGGCGAGACCCTGGAAGAGCACTATGGCTTGCACCATCCGGTCGAGGTCCAGCCAGGTGGCCTGTTCGAGACCCTGGATCTGCCGGCGCGCTTCGAGGTGAACTCCATCCATGGCCAGGGTATCGAGCGCCTGGCGCCGGGGTTGCGCGCCGAGGCGCTGGCCCCCGATGGCCTGATCGAAGCCGTCTCGCTTCCCGAGGCCCGCGCCTTCACTTGCGGTGTGCAGTGGCACCCGGAGTGGAAGGTACGCAGTCACCCAGTCTATCTCGCTTTATTCAAGGCGTTCGGCAAGGCCTGCAAGGAGCGCGCTGCCGGCCGCTGATGCTGTTCACCCCGCTCGAACCTTCGAGGTCTTTATGAGCACCCCGCTTGACCGGCTCACCGCCTGGTTGAAAGAACGCAAGATCACTGAAGTGGAATGCCTGGTAGCCGATCTGACCGGCATCGCCCGCGGCAAGATTTCTCCCACCGCCAAGTTTCTCAACGAAAAGGGCATGCGCCTGCCGGAGAGCGTGCTCCTGCAGAGCGTGACCGGGGACTATGTCGACGACGACATCTACTATGAATTGCTCGACCCGGCCGACATCGACATGCACTGTCGGCCGGACGATCGCGCGGTGTTCCTGGTGCCCTGGGCGCTGGAACCCACCGCCCTGGTGATCCACGACACCTACGACAAGCGCGGCATCCCCATCGAGCTGTCGCCGCGCAACCTGCTCAAGAAGGTGCTCAAGCTCTATGCCGAGCACGGCTGGCAGCCCATCGTCGCGCCGGAAATGGAGTTCTACCTGACCAAGCGCAGCGACGACCCCGACTATCCGCTGCAGCCGCCGGTAGGCCGCTCCGGTCGCCAGGAAACCGGGCGCCAATCCTTTTCCATCGACGCGGCCAACGAATTCGATCCGCTGTTCGAGGACATGTACGACTGGTGCGAGGCCCAGGAGCTGGATCTGGATACCCTGATCCACGAGGAAGGCACCGCCCAGATGGAGATCAACTTCCGTCACGGCGATCCGTTGCACCTGGCCGACCAGATCTTCGTCTTCAAGCGCACCCTGCGCGAGGCGGCGCTCAAGCATAACGTCACCGCCACCTTCATGGCCAAACCCATGACCGGCGAGCCTGGCAGCGCCATGCACCTGCACCAGAGCGTGGTGGATCTCAAGACCGGCAAGACGGTGTTTTCCAACCCCGATGGCAGCATGAGCGAGCTCTTCCTGCACCACATCGGCGGTCTGCAGAAATACATTCCCGAGGCGCTGCCGCTGTTCGCGCCCAATGTGAATTCCTTCCGCCGCTTCCTGCCCGATACCTCGGCGCCGGTCAACGTGGAGTGGGGTGAGGAGAACCGCACCGTGGGCCTGCGGGTACCGGATTCCGATCCGCAGAATCGCCGGGTTGAGAATCGTCTGGCCGGCGCCGATGCCAACCCCTATCTGGCCCTGGCCGCCAGCCTGCTGTGTGGCTACCTGGGCATGGTCGAGAACGTCTCGCCCAGCGCCCCGGTGCAGGGCCGCGGCTATGAGCGCCGCAACCTGCGCCTGCCGCTGACCCTGGAAGCCGCCCTGGAGCGCATGGAGCAGTCGGCCACCCTGGAGCGTTATCTGGGGAGTCGTTTCACCCGTGGCTACGTCGCGGTGAAGCGCGCCGAACATGAGAATTACAAGCGCGTGATCAGTTCGTGGGAGCGGGAATTCCTGCTGCTCAGCGTCTGACCGCGATTCAAGGAGAGGCTTCGTGACTACCTTTACCACCGCCCATTGGCAGGACCTGAGTCGTCGGCACCTGCTGGCGCCCTTCACCGACTATCGCCAGCTCAACGAGAAGGGCGCACGCATCATTACCCGTGCCGAGGGTGTGCACCTCTGGGACAGCGAGGGTCAGCGCATTCTCGACGGCATGGCCGGGCTCTGGTGCGTCAACGTCGGCTACGGCCGTGAAGAGCTGGTCGAAGCGGCCAGTCGCCAGATGCGTGAGCTGCCCTACTACAACCTGTTCTTCCAGACCGCCCACCCGCCGGCGCTGGAGCTGGCCAAGGCCATCGCCGAACTGGCACCGGAGGGCATGAATCACGTGTTCTTCACCGGTTCGGGCTCGGAGGCCAACGACACGGTGCTGCGTCTGGTGCGCCATTACTGGGCAACCAAGGGCCAGCCGGAGAAGCGGGTAGTCATCGGCCGCTGGAATGGCTACCACGGCTCGACCATGGCCGGCGCCAGCCTGGGCGGCATGGCGGCGATGCACGAACAGGGCGGTCTGCTGCCCGACATCGTGCATATTCCGCAGCCCTACTGGTTCGGTGAAGGTGGCGAGATGAGTCCGGAGGCGTTCGGCGTCTGGGCGGCCGATCAGTTGGAGCAGAAGATCCTCGAGGTCGGCGAAGAGCGTGTCGCCGCCTTTATCGCCGAGCCCATCCAGGGTGCCGGCGGGGTGATAGTGCCGCCGGAAAGCTATTGGCCGCGAGTGCGCCAGATCCTCGACAAGTACGACATCCTCTTCATCGCCGACGAGGTCATCTGCGGCTTCGGTCGCACCGGCGAATGGTTCGGTAGCCAGTACTACGGCAATGCCCCGGACCTGATGCCCATCGCCAAGGGGCTCACCTCCGGCTACGTGCCCATGGGTGGCGTGGTGGTACGCGACGAAGTGGTCAGGGTGCTCGACGAGGGTGGCGAGTTCTATCACGGCTTCACCTATTCCGGGCATCCGGTGGCCGCCGCCGTGGCCCTGGAAAACATCCGCATCCTGCGTGACGAAGGCATCGTCGACCGGGTTCGCAACGCCACGGCACCCTATTTGCAGAAACGCTGGGCCGAGCTGGCCGACCATCCGCTGGTGGGCGAGACCCGCGGGGTCGGCATGGTGGCGGCGCTGGAATTGGTGCGCGACAAGAAGACGCGGACCAGGTACGAGGGTGGGGCGGGCATGCTCTGCCGTGAGCACTGCTTCCGCAATGGGCTGGTGATGCGTGCGGTGGGCGATACCATGATCATCGCCCCGCCTTTGGTCATCACGCCGGAGTCCATCGACGAGCTCGTCACCCTGGCGCGCCTGAGTCTCGATCAGACCCATGCGGTGCTACGTCAACGTGGCTAATGGCCGGCAAGGCTTGAGCGCGGCGGCGGACCTTGCCAGACTGCGCGCGGGCGCTGGCCGCGCACCGAATCAAAAGACCAACGATGACTTGAGGAGCACCACCGCATGAATGTTTTTGGCAAGACTCTTCTAGCGCTGAGCCTGGCCGGCCTCTTTGCCGGCAACGCCTCGGCGGACCCCAAGGTCCTGCACGTCTACAACTGGAACGACTACATTGCCGAAGACACCATCGCCAACTTCGAGAAGGAGTCGGGGATCAAGGTGGTCTATGACGTCTATGACAGCAACGAGACCCTCGAGGCCAAGCTGCTGGCCGGTCGTTCCGGCTACGACGTGGTGGTGCCGTCCAACTCCTTCCTGGCCAAGCAGATCAAGGCCGGCGTCTACCAGCCGCTGGACAAGTCCAAGTTGCCCAACTACAGCAACCTGGATCCGCAGCTGATGAAGACCCTGGAAGTCAGCGATCCGGGCAACCAGTACGCCATCCCCTACCTGTGGGGCACCATCGGCATCGGCTACAACCCGGCCAAGGTCAAGGCTGCCCTGGGCGACAATGCCCCGGTGGATTCCTGGGACCTGATCTTCAAGCCCGAGAATCTCTCCAAGCTCAAGGGCTGCGGCGTGGCGGTGCTGGATTCGCCCACCGAGATCATTCCCGCCGGCCTGCACTACCTCGGCTACAAGCCGGATAGCCAGGATCCCAAGGAGATCAAGGCGGCCGAAGAGCTGTTCCTCAAGGTGCGTCCGTACATCACCTATTTCCACAGCTCCAAGTACATCTCGGACCTGGCCAATGGCAACGTCTGCGTGGCGGTCGGTTACTCCGGCGACATCGCCCAGGCCAAGGCCCGTGCCGCCGATGCCAAGAACGGCGTGACCGTGGCCTACAACATTCCCAAGGAAGGTGCCGGTACCTTCTTCGACACCATGGCCATTCCCAAGGATGCCGAGAATCCCGAGGGCGCGCTCAAGTTCATCAACTACCTGATGGAGCCCAAGGTGATCGCGGCGGTCAGCGACTATGTGCAGTATCCCAACGGCAACAAGGCGGCCACCCCGCTGGTGGCCGAAGAGATCCGCACCAACCCGGGGATCTATCCGACCCAGGAAACCATGACCAAGCTGTATGCCTTCCCGGATCTTCCGGCCAAGACCCAGCGTCTGATGACCCGTACCTGGACCACCATCAAGTCCGGCAAGTGAGTGCCGCCGCCGCGTGCGGCTGAAAGGACGGCACGCCGGAGTCGCTCCGGCGTGCCGTACGTCTGTATGGACCGCTGAAAGGGTGTCGCCGTCGATGCCCATCATGAAAGGAGCCGCCCGTGCTTTCGTTGCGTAAAACCCTGCTGGCCATGACGACCCTGACCGTCATGGGAACCGCTGTCGCCGACCCGACGGTACGTGTCTACAACTGGAGCGATTACGTCGGCGAGACCACGCTGGAAGACTTCCAGAAGGCCACCGGCATCACCCCGGTCTATGACGTCTTCGATTCCAACGAAACCCTCGAAGGCAAGCTGTTGGCCGGCCACACCGGCTACGACGTGGTGGTGCCTTCGAGCAACTTCCTGGCCAAGCAGATCAAGGCGGGCGCCTTCCAGAAACTGGACAAGAGTCAGCTGCCGAACTGGCAGAATCTCGACCCGGCCTTGCTCAAGCAACTGGAAAAGAGCGATCCGGGCAATCAATACGGCGTGCCCTACCTGTGGGGCACCAACGGCATCGGGTACAATGTCGACAAGGTCAAGGCCGCGCTGGGTACCGACAAGCTCGATTCCTGGGCCATCCTGTTCGAACCCGAGAACCTCAAGAAGCTGAGCAAGTGCGGTGTCTCCTTCATGGATTCGCCCGATGAGGTCTATCCGGCGGTACTGCAATACCTGGGACTCGATCCCAACAGCACCAATCCCGACGACTACAAGAAGGCCGAGGCACAGCTGCTCAAGGTGCGGCCCTACATCACCTATTTCCATTCCTCCAAGTACATCTCGGACCTGGCCAACGGCAACATCTGCGTGGCCTTCGGCTATTCCGGCGATGTCTTTCAGGCACGTTCGCGTGCTGAGGAAGCGAAGAAGGGCGTCAACATCGGCTACGCGATTCCCAAGGAGGGCGCGAACCTCTGGTTCGACCTCCTGGCCATCCCCAAGGATGCCAAGAACGTGAAGGAGGCCCATGCCTTCATCAACTATCTGCTGCAGCCCGAGGTCATCGCCAAGGTCAGTGACTATGTCGGCTACGCCAACCCCAATCCCAAGGCGGGCGAGCTGATGAATGCCGAGCTGCGGCAGGACGAAACCGTCTACCCGCCTCAGGCGGTGATGGACAAGCTGTACGTCATGAAGGAGCTGCCCCCGCAACTCCTGCGCCTGGAAACCCGTAGCTGGACGCGGGTCAAGTCCGGCAAATAACCAACGCTAAGCGGACCGGCCCGGCCGGTCCCCGATTTTCCTGGGGAGATGTACATGGCGACCGCCACCAGTGCCTTCAAGAAAGCCGCCACCGGCGACAAGAAAGCCAAGGAAGTCCTGGTCAAGATCGACCGGGTCACCAAGAAGTTCGACGAAACCGTCGCTGTCGACGACGTCTCCCTGACCATCAACAAGGGTGAGATCTTCGCCCTGCTCGGCGGCTCGGGTTCGGGCAAGTCGACCCTGTTGCGCATGCTGGCCGGTTTCGAGCGGCCCAGCGAAGGACGCATCTTCCTCGATGGCGAGGACATCACCGACATGCCGCCCTACGAGCGGCCGATCAACATGATGTTCCAGTCCTATGCGCTGTTCCCGCACATGAGCGTGGAGCAGAACATCGCCTTCGGCCTCAAGCAGGACAAGCTGCCCAAGGCCGAGATCGACGCCCGCGTGGCCGAGATGCTCAAGCTGGTGCACATGACCCAGTACGCCAAGCGCAAGCCGCACCAGCTCTCCGGTGGCCAGCGCCAGCGGGTGGCCCTGGCGCGTTCCCTGGCCAAACGACCCAAGCTCCTGTTGCTCGACGAGCCCATGGGCGCCCTGGACAAGAAGCTGCGCTCGCAGATGCAGCTGGAACTGGTGGAGATCATCGAGCGCGTGGGCGTGACCTGCGTGATGGTGACCCACGACCAGGAAGAGGCCATGACCATGGCCGAGCGCATCGCCATCATGCACCTGGGCTGGATCGCCCAGGTGGGCAGCCCCATGGACATCTACGAGACCCCGGCGAGCCGGCTGGTCTGCGAGTTCATCGGCAGCGTCAACATCTTCGACGGCGAGCTGACCGACGATGGCGCCGACCACGCCATCATCCACAGTCCGCAACTGGAGCGGCCGATCTACATCGGTCACGGCATCAGCACCCGCGCCCAGGAAAAGCAGGTCACCTTCGCTCTGCGGCCCGAGAAACTGCTGATGGGCACCAGCCTGCCAGCGGATCACGAGCATCCCGACTACAACTGGTGCAGCGGCACCGTGCATGACATCGCCTACCTGGGTGGGCACTCGGTCTATCACGTCAAGTTGGGGACCGGGCCCATCGTCCAGTGCTTCATCGCCAACGCCGAGCGTCTCGGCAAACGACCCACCTGGGACGACGCCGTGGTGGTGTACTGGGAAGACGACAGCGGCGTGGTACTGCAAGCATGACCAGACCTCCCTTGCTCAAGCGCCTGCTCGATGGCCGCCGCCTGACCATTGGCGTGCCCTTCGTCTGGCTGTTCCTGTTCTTCCTGCTGCCGTTCCTGATCGTGCTCAAGATCAGCTTCTCGGTGGCGGACGTGGCCATCCCGCCCTATACCGAGCTGTTCAGCTACGCCGATCAGCAACTGGATATCGCGCTCAACTTCGGCAACTACCTGATGTTCGCCGGCGATCCGCTGTATCTGGATGCCTATCTCGGCTCGCTGAAGATGGCCGGCATCAGTACCCTGATCTGCCTGCTGATCGGCTATCCCATGGCCTATGCCATCGCCCGCGCCAGTCGCGAGAAGCAGACGGTGCTGCTGCTGCTGATCATGATGCCGACCTGGACCGCCATTCTCATCCGCGTCTATGCCTGGATGGGGCTGCTTTCCACCAATGGCCTGATCAACAGCTTCCTGATGAATCTGGGCATCATCAGCAGTCCGCTGCAGATGCTCAACACCAACTTCGCGGTGTACCTGGGGATCGTCTATTCCTATCTGCCGTTCATGATCCTGCCGTTGTTCGCCAATCTGGTGAAGCATGACCTGACCCTGCTGGAAGCCGCCGGCGACCTGGGTGCCAGTCGCTTTACCAGCTTCTGGAAGATCACCGTGCCACTGTCCAAGAACGGCATCATCGCCGGCTGCATGCTGGTGTTCATTCCGGCGGTGGGCGAATTCGTCATTCCCGAGCTGCTGGGCGGCCCGGAGACCCTGATGATCGGCCGCGTACTCTGGCAGGAATTCTTCAACAACCGTGACTGGCCGGTGGCCTCCGCCCTGGCGGTGGTGATGCTGCTGATCCTGATCGTGCCCATCGTGCTGTTCAATCGCAACCAAGCCAAGGAACTGGAGGGCAAGCTGTGAGCCAGACAGCCATTCTGTGCCCATCGTGCTGTTCAACCGGCTCTCCAATCTGGAGCCGAGCCAAGGAACTGGAGGGCAAGCTATGAGAGGCCTCAAGTTCACCAACCTGATGCTGGTGCTCGGACTGCTGTTCATCTATCTGCCGATGGTCATCCTGGTCATCTACTCCTTCAACGAGTCGCGCCTGGTGACCGTCTGGGGTGGCTGGTCGGTGAAGTGGTATGTCGGCCTGCTGGACAACACCCAGCTGATGAGTGCGGTGTTCCGCTCCCTGGAAATCGCCTTCTACACGGCCATCTCCTCGGTGATCCTCGGGACCCTGGCGGCCTTCGTGCTGACCCGTATCCCACGCTTCCGCGGCCGCACCGTGTTCGGCGGCATGGTCACGGCGCCGCTGGTGATGCCCGAGGTGATCACCGGTCTGTCGCTGCTGCTGCTGTTCGTCTCCATGGCGCAGCTGATCGGCTGGCCGCAGGACCGCGGCGTGACCACCATCTGGATCGCCCACACCAGCTTCTGCGCCTCCTATGTGGCGGTGGTGGTCTCTTCGCGCCTGCGCGAACTGGACCTGTCCATCGAAGAGGCGGCCATGGACCTGGGCGCCCGCCCCTGGAAGGTGTTCCTGCTGATCACTATCCCCATGATCGCGCCGTCGCTGGCGGCGGGTGGCATGATGTCCTTCGCCCTGTCGCTGGACGACCTGGTGCTGGCGAGCTTCGTGTCCGGTCCCGGCTCCACCACCCTGCCCATGGAGGTGTTCTCCGCGGTGCGCCTGGGCGTGAAGCCGGAGATCAACGCCATCGCCAGCCTGATCCTGCTGGCGGTCTCGCTGTTCACCTTCTTCGCCTGGTACTTCACCCGGCGCGCCGAGAAGAAGCGCTTGCAAGGCTTGCAGGAGGCCATGGATGCCACGGCCTCGGAGATCACCCAGCGCGAACGCGAGACGGCGACCCTCACGGCGCCGCCAGCCAACAGCTGAGGATTGGTGGAAAAGGCGGCCTCAGGGCCGCCTTTTTTGTGTCCGATGGTCAGGGCTGCGACAAGCGCGACCGCTCCCGCAGGGCGCGATTTGATACCATTTGGCTTTTGCCAGGTAGCGCTCCCGCCATGAAACAGTACCTCGACCTGATGCGCCACGTGCGCGAACACGGCACCTTCAAGAGCGACCGCACCGGCACCGGGACCTACAGCGTCTTCGGCTACCAGATGAGATTCGATCTGGCCGAGGGCTTTCCCTTGGTCACCACCAAGAAGTGCCATCTCAGATCCATCATCCACGAGCTGCTGTGGTTCCTGCAGGGCGAGACCAACATCCGCTATCTCAAGGACAATGGCGTCTCCATCTGGGACGAGTGGGCCGACGAGAATGGCGAACTGGGCCCAGTCTACGGCTACCAGTGGCGCAGCTGGCCGGCACCGGATGGTCGCCATATCGACCAGATCGCCGGGGTGGTGGACATGATCCGCGCCAAGCCCGATTCACGCCGCCTGATCGTCTCGGCCTGGAATCCGGCGCTGGTGGACGAGATGGCCTTGCCGCCGTGCCATGCGCTGTTCCAGTTCTATGTCGCCGATGGCCGCCTGAGTTGCCAGCTCTATCAGAGATCCGCCGACATCTTCCTCGGCGTACCTTTCAACATCGCCAGCTATGCGCTGCTGACCCTGATGGTGGCCCAGGTCACCGGGCTGCAACCGGGCGAATTCATCTGGACCGGCGGTGATTGCCACCTCTATGCCAATCACCTGGAGCAGACCGATCTGCAGCTGACCCGCGAACCGCTGCCGCTGCCGACCATGAAGCTCAATCCAGCGGTACAGGACCTGTTCGCCTTCCGCTTCGAGGATTTCGAGCTGGAAGGCTATCAGGCCCATCCGCACATCAAGGCACCGGTCGCGGTCTGACGCCGTGACCGCAGCGCTCAGGCGCTGCGGTCGTGTTCCAGCACCTCGTCCACCAGTTGCTCGGGCGACTGGCGTACGTCAAGTACCTGGGCCTCCAGGTGGTCGGGCGCTTCCAGGGTATCGAGTTGGCTCTGCAACAGCTTTGGATCGAAGAAGTGCCCACGGCGGCTGCCGATACGCTCGGCGAGCAGCTCCGGGGAGCCTTTGAGAAACAGCAGACGCACACCTTCGAGGCCGTTCAGCAGGCGATCTCGATAGACTTTCTTCAGCGCCGAACAGGCGAACACCCGGGTGGTGCCCTCGGCCCGCGCCTGCTGCATGGCAGCGTGGATGGCATCCAGCCAAGGCCAGCGATCCTCGTCGGTGAGGGCGATACCCTTGGCCATCTTGTCCTTGTTGGCCTGGCTGTGAAAGGTGTCGGCATCGTCGAAACGGCAGCCTAGTCGGCTGGCCAGGAGTTCGCCCAGGGTGGTCTTGCCACTGCCCGAGACGCCCATTATCAGATAGATCATCGTCGGTACTCCGCGTGAGGATTCGCCTCGTTATAGAGTCCCTAGAGCGGCGTTTGCTCCGGGGTCAGACGGCTGCTCCAGGTGGCGCCGATCGAGGCGGCGATGATGCAGGCGAGAGCGAACCATTGGGCGACACCCAGGATCTCGCCGAGGAACACCCAGCCGGAAAGGGCGCCCAGCGCGGGTTCCAGACTCATCAGGGTGCCAAAGGTCGAGGCCGGCAGGCGGGTGAGCACGACCATTTCCAGGGCATAGGGAATGGCCGTGGACATCAGAGCCAAGGCCAGTGCCAGTGGCCAGATTTCCGGTTGCAAGAGATTGCTGCCGCTGTGAACGATGCCGATGGGCAGAATCACCAGGGCGGCGATGGAAGCGCCAAAGGCCACCGTGCCGGTGCCATGGACCGCGCCCGCGCGCTTGCCCAGCACGATGTACAACGCCCAGCAGGCACCGGCACCCAGTGCCAGGCTGGTACCCAGGGGATCCAGCGCCGAGGCGTTGTGACCGAAGGGCAGGAGCACGGCCAGGCCGGCGACCACCAGGACGATCCACAGCAGGTCCAGCCAGCGGCGCAGCGCACACAGCGCCACCACCAGGGGGCCGACGAATTCCAGGCCAACGGCGATGCCGATCGGCAGGCGCTGCATGGCCATATAGATGGTCAGGTTCATCACGCCCATGGCGACGCCATAGCCCAGTAGACTGCCCAGCGCCTCGCGGCGGAAGTTGCGCCAGGGACGCAGCACGATCAGCAGGACCAGGGCGGCGAAGATCAGGCGCAGGGTGGTGACACCCACCGGGTCGAGGCGCAGGAACAGCGTCTTGGCCAGACTCGCGCTGGTCTGGATCGAGGTCATGGCGACCAGCAGCAGGGCGACGGCGAACAGCGGCGAACGGGCGGACATTGGCTGAGCTCAACAAGCGGGCCCGCCAGCATAGGTCATCCTATCTGTGCTGCAAGGATGGCTGCGACCTCAACGTGTTTTGGAGCGCAGATGCAGTTGCTCCGCGCCTTCGCGGTTTTCCCGGACCTGCTCGATGAAGCGCTGCTGCTCTTCGCGCTGGGCCACCTGCACGCATTGCGCGTAGCCCGCGTCCCAGCCCTGCTGATAGGGCTTCTCCGCGACGAAGCGGCGCGCATCCTTGTGTTCGTACCCAATGCCATTGACCGCCTGCTTGCCGGTCTGGCAGCCGTCGCTGAAGCCGTCGGCATAGGCCGGCGGATAGCCTTTGGCAATCAGTTGGTCGTGATAACTGGTGCAGGCCGCGAGCGCGGACAGCAGGAAGAACAGCGGAATGAAACGACGAGAGCCAGCCATGGGGCCTCCTCACGGGATCCTACGACTGATCCCCCTACAGAGAGCTTAGTAGGCGTCTGGTGAGAATTTCGTCAAAAAACGCTGGGGTCGGAAAATACCGAC
This sequence comes from Pseudomonas sp. Snoq117.2, assembly GCF_900110545.1. Taxonomy (NCBI): domain Bacteria; kingdom Pseudomonadati; phylum Pseudomonadota; class Gammaproteobacteria; order Pseudomonadales; family Pseudomonadaceae; genus Pseudomonas; species Pseudomonas sp. Snoq117.2. The sequence goes on from NZ_FOED01000007.1 coordinate 146,895, forward strand.
AGACGTCATGTCAGCCTCTTCGAACCGCTGCGTTTAAATATGCAGGGGAGCGCTGCTTGCCTTGCCTCCGCTGTCATCCCGGTCGCAGAATGCGGACACTGCTTGCATGCCTGACAAGGACTTACGATGCACGATCCCGTCGCGGCCGGTCTCCGGCTCGCTCCCGATGAGCTGACCCGCCCCTTCGCTCCCGAACAATTCTCCTTTGCCGATACCGATCAGCTCGAACCCTTCCGCGGCATCCTGGGCCAGGAGCGCGCGGTTGAAGCCCTGCAGTTCGGGGTGGCCATGCCGCGGCCCGGCTACAACGTCTTTGTCATGGGCGAGCCGGGCACCGGTCGCTTCTCCTTCGTGCAACGCTATCTCAAGGCCGAGGCCAAGCGGCAGCCGACGCCCAACGACTGGGTGTACCTGAATCACTTCGAAGAGCCGCGCGCACCGGGAGCCCTGGAACTGCCACCTGGCGAGGGCGAGGCCTTCGTGGCCGACATGGCCCATTTCATCGACAACCTGCTGGCCACCTTTCCGGCGGTGTTCGAACACCCGGCGTTCCAGCAGAAGAAGAACGCCATCGAGCGTGCCTTCAACCAGCGCTACGACCAGGCCCTGGACGTGGTAGAAAAGCTCGCCCTGGAAAAGGAGATCGCCCTCTACCGCGACGCCAACAATGTCGCCTTCACCCCCATGAAGGACGGCAAGGCGCTGGATGAGGCCGACTTCGCCCAGTTGCCCGAGGCCGAGCGCGAGCGCTTCCACGCCGATATCTCCAGCCTCGAAGAACGCCTCAACGAAGAACTGTCCAGCCTGCCGCAATGGCGGCGCGAGTCGAGCAACCAGCTGCGGGCGCTGAACGAGGACACCATCATCCAGGCCCTGCAGCCGCTGCTGGCGCCCTTGTCGGAGAAGTACAACGACAACCCCGGGGTCTGCGCCTATCTGCAGGCCATGCAGGTGGATCTACTCAAGACGGTGGTCGAGCAACTGGCCGACGACGCCAAGCCCGACATGCAGCGGCGCAAGGAATTGCGCGAGCAGTACGAGCCCAATCTGATCATCGGCCACCACGTCACCGGCGGTGCACCCGTGGTGTTCGAGTCCCACCCTACCTACGACAATCTCTTCGGTCGCATCGAGTACCAATCCGATCAGGGCGCGCTCTACACCAACTATCGCCAGCTGCGCCCGGGCGCCTTGCATCGTGCCAATGGCGGCTTCCTCATCGTCGAAGCCGACAAGCTGTTGACCGAGCCCTTCGTCTGGGACGCGCTCAAGCGCGCCCTGCATTCGCGCCAGCTGAAGATGGAATCGCCACTGGCCGAGCTGGGGCGCCTCACCGCCATGAGCCTGGCGCCCCAGCAGATCCCGCTGCAGCTCAAGGTCATCATCATCGGCTCGCGCAACATCTACTACACCCTGCAGGAGCTGGATTCGGACTTCCAGGAGATGTTCCGGGTGCTGGTGGACTTCGACGAGGAACTGCCGCTGCGTGACGAGAGCCTGGAACAGTTCGCCCAGCTGCTCAAGACGCGCACCTCGGAAGAGGGCATGGCGCCCCTGACCTCGGCGGCCGTAGCCCGTCTGGCCACCTACAGTGCCCGGTTGGCCGAGCACCAGGGGCGGCTGTCAGCGCGTATCGGCGATCTCTTCCAGCTGGTCAGCGAAGCCGATTTCATCCGCCATCTGGCCGGGGACGAGCGCACCGACAAGGGCCATGTCGAGCGCGCGCTCAAGGCCAAGGAAACCCGCACCGGACGCGTCTGTGCCCGGGTGCTGGACGACATGCTCACCGGGCTCATCCTCATCGACACCCAGGGCGCCGCGGTGGGCAAGTGCAACGGCCTGACGGTGCTGGAAGTGGCCGATTCCGCCTTTGGCATGCCGGCGCGCATCTCGGCCACCGTCTACCCGGGTGCCAGCGGCATCCTCGACATCGAGCGTGAGGTCAGCCTGGGCCAGCCGATCCACTCCAAGGGGGTGATGATCCTGACCGGCTACCTGGGGAGTCGCTATGCCCAGGAATTCCCCCTGTCGATCTCGGCCAGCATCGCCCTGGAACAGTCCTATGGCTACGTCGATGGCGACAGTGCCTCCCTGGGCGAGGCCTGTACCCTGATCTCCGCGCTGTCGCGCACCCCGCTCAAGCAGTGTTTCGCCATCACCGGCTCCATCAACCAGTTCGGCGAGGTCCAGCCGGTCGGCGGCGTGAACGAGAAGATCGAAGGTTTCTTCCGCCTCTGCCAGGCCCGCGGCCTGACCGGCGAGCAGGGCGTGATCATCCCGCGCGCCAATGTCACCAACCTGATGCTCGACGAAACCGTGCTGGAAGCGGTCCGTGAAGGGCTGTTCCATGTCTATGCCGTACGTCAGGCGGACGAGGCCCTGTCGCTGCTGGTGGGCGAGCCCGCCGGGGCGCCCGATGCCAAGGGCCGCTTCCCCGACGGCAGCGTCAATGCGCGCGTGGTACAGCGTCTCAAGGAAATCGCCGAGCTCGAACTGGAAGATGAACTGGCCGACAAACTCAGTGATAACTCCAAGGCAAAAGGGAAAAACAACGAAGCGGAGGAGAACTGAGGTCCAGGGGGCAGGTCGGATTTTGTACAAGGCGTCGCAGCCCAAGTAGCACGGCGCCCAGACCCGCTTGCCCCCTGTTGACCAACAGGGTTGTCCACAGCCTTTGTGGATACCTCTGGCCTAGGACCGGCGAGCATTGAGCGCTTCGAGAGGATGACGCCATGTCCCGCACCATTACCCTGATCCGTCCCTGCCTGGGCCTCGTCACCCGTATCGAATGCGAAATCAAACCGCTCGGTCAGGAACAGGGCCTCTGGACCCTGCTGTGCGCTGCCGGCCTCAATGGCCAGCAGCCCACCGCCATCAAGGCCCAGGGGCCTTTCCACGGGCCCAAGGCGGCCGAAGGCGTCATGACCGCCATCGCCGAGAACCTGGTCGAACAGGGCTATATCCAGGTCGAAGAGACCCAGATCTGGCGCCTGCACATGCAGAGTGAACTGCGCAAGATGAATGGCGAACGCGCCCATCAGCAGGTTCGCTTCCAGGTCGGTCCCGACGCCTGAGCGACGGTACAACCTGCCGCATTGGTCCGTCCGCAACGCCCCGGTATACTCGCCCGGCCCTGGTAAACCGAGCGAGTCTGCATGGAACGTCTGATCGAAAAAGCCCTTTACGCCTCCCGCTGGCTGCTGGCGCCCATCTATCTGGGATTGTCGTTGGCGCTGGTTCTGCTGGCGCTCAAGTTCTTTCAGGAAGTCTTCCACGTCCTGCCGCATATCTTCGAATCCACCGAAGCCGAGCTGATCCTGCTGGTGCTGTCGCTCATTGACATGGCGCTCGTGGGTGGTCTGCTGGTCATGGTGATGATCTCCGGCTATGAGAACTTCGTGTCCCAGCTGGACATCGACGAAGGGTCGGAAAAGCTCAGCTGGCTGGGCAAGATGGATTCGGGGTCGCTCAAGAACAAGGTGGCCGCCTCCATCGTCGCCATCTCCTCGATCCACCTGCTGCGCATCTTCATGGATGCCCAGAACACCAATCCCGAATATCTCAAGTGGTACGTGATCATTCACCTGGTGTTCGTGGTCTCGGCCTTCGCCATGGGTTACCTGGATCGGCTGACCAAGCACTGACCGGCAGAGCGGCCACTCGTCCGCCGTCGGCATCTTTCGCTTACGCTTTGTGGATTGCGCCGTTGCGCTTGCCTGTCCTAGGTTGTCGAATGCTCACAGCTGCCAATCGACGTCATCCCGGATGTCGATCTCGACCCGGAGGTTCCCATGCAATTGCCGGAATTGACCCAGCGCGCCCAGGCCGGCGAGGTCCGTGAACTCAACCTGCTGTCCATCGAGGGCGGCTTCTATGTGCTCGAGGTGCTCACCCAGGACGGTCGCACGCGGCTGACCGGACGGGACGGGCACTTCTACCGCCTGGGCTCGGCCGCCCAGGCCCGCCGCCTGCTGGCCGATCTGCCGGCACTGCCGTGCTTTCTCATCCAGCACAGCGCCTACGACGAGATGGTCGGCATGGCGCCACGCTCGGCCGAGCCGCTGAAGATCCCGCTGAACTACCGGAACGCCTCTTGAGCGAAGGCGCCGTCCGGCGCCTGCTACCGGTCTTCGGCGATCAGCTGTCGCCCCAGCTGGCGTCGCTACGTGAAGCCGATCCCGCGCAGGACGTCTTGCTGCTCGCAGAGGTCATGAGCGAGGCCAGCTATGTGCCTCACCATCCGCGCAAGATCGCCCTGATCTTCAGTGCCATGCGCCATTTCGCCATCGAGATGCGCGCGCGTGGCTTCCAGGTCCACTACCGTACCCTGGACGACCCGGACAACCAGGGCTCGCTGCCGGCCGAGATCGCCTGCTGGGTCAGGGCGTCGGGCGCGCATGAGGTCCATCTGACCGAGACCGGCGAATGGCGACTGGAGCAGGCGCTGCACGGGCTCGATCTGGCGGTGCCTGTGCACTGGCACGGCGACGACCGATTTCTCTGCAGTCGCGCCGCCTTCGCCCGCTGGGCCGGAACCCGCACCGAATTGCGCATGGAGGCCTTCTACCGCGGCATGCGCAGGCGCCACGGCTGGCTGATGGAGGGACCAGGCGAGCCTTGCGGTGACGTCTGGAATCTGGACAAGGACAATCGCAAGGCGCTGCCCAGTGGCCATCCTGTTCCCGAGCCCTTCAGCTGTCCGCCCGATGCCTGTACCCAAGAAGTGCTCAAGCTGGTCGGGCAGCGCTTCGCTCACCACTATGGCCGGCTCGACGGCTTCGACTATCCGGTGACCCGCGCGGATGCCGAGCGCCTCTGGCGGCACTTCCTGGATGCAGGGCTGCGCGACTTCGGTACCTACCAGGACGCCATGGCCCGCGGCGAGCCCTATCTGCATCACGCCCGGATCAGTGCGGCGCTCAATATCGGGCTGCTGGACCTGCGCCAGCTCTGCGCGGAGGTGGATGCCGCTTATCGTGAGGGGAGGGTGCCGCTCAACAGCGCCGAGGGCTTCCTGCGCCAGCTGATCGGCTGGCGGGAGTATGTCCATGGCGTCTACTGGCTGCGCATGCCCGAGTATCGGGAGCTCAACGTACTCGGCAATACCCGGGCGCTACCGGACTTCTACTGGACCGGAGCCACTGACATGGCTTGCATGCGCGAGGCCATCGGCCAGACTCTGGCGCTGGGCTACGCCCACCATATCCAGCGGTTGATGGTCACCGGCAACTTCGCCCTGCTGGCCGGTATCGCGCCCCAGGCCATCGGCGAGTGGTATCTGGCGGTCTACCTGGATGCCTTCGAGTGGGTCGAGCTGCCCAATACCCAGGCCATGGTGATGCATGCGGACGGTGGCTATCTGGCGAGCAAGCCCTATTGCGCCAGCGGCCAGTACATCCGTCGCCAGTCCGACTACTGCAAGGGCTGCCACTATCAGGTCGGCGAGGCCCTGGGCGAGCGGGCCTGCCCCTTCAATGCCCTCTACTGGCATTTCCTGATCCGCCATCGCGAGCGGTTCGCCCAGTATCCGCGCATGCTCAATCTCTATCGCAATCTCGATTCCCAGGCCCCCGAGCGCCAGCAGGCCCTCTGGCGGCGTGGCGAGGCCCTGCTGGCGCGTCTCGACGCGGGAGAATCCCTATGAAGAAGGGCGATCTGCCCACCAAGGTCTGTCCGGTCTGCCAGCGGCCCTTCGCCTGGCGCAAGAAATGGGAGCGCAACTGGGACGAGGTGCGCTACTGCTCCGAGCGCTGTCGCCGGCAGCGCGGCAGCCTCGGCGGCGAGCCGGGACCCTGATGTGCTAGGCTCGGCTCCTTTTTTCACGATGGAAAGGCTGCTATGAACGACATCCTGCTCGATACCGACGAGGCTCGCGTCAGCTACGGCATCGGCCGCCAGCTGGGCGATCAGCTGCGCCAGAATCCGGTCCCCGGCATGCAACTGGCTGCCGTGCTCGCCGGCCTCACCGAAGCTTTCGATGGCCAGGATTCCCAGGTGGACGTCGAGTCGCTGAATGCCAGCTTCCGCGTTATCCGCGAGCGCATGCAGGCGGAAGCCCAGGCCAAGGCCGCCGCAGCGGCCCAGGAAGGCGTCGACTACCTGAAGGCCAACGCCGAGCGCCCCGGCGTCGTGGTGCTGCCGTCCGGTCTGCAATATGAAGTGCTCACCCAAGGTGAGGGCGCTACGCCAACCCGCGAAGACCAGGTACGCACCCACTACCATGGCACCCTCATCGATGGCAGCGTGTTCGACAGCTCCTACCAGCGCGGCCAGCCGGCCGAGTTTCCGGTCGGCGGCGTGATCGCCGGCTGGACCGAAGCCCTGCAACTGATGCCCGCCGGTAGCAAGTGGCGCCTGCATGTGCCCAGCGAACTGGCCTATGGCGCCCAAGGCGTCGGCGGCATCCCGCCGCACAGCGTGCTGGTGTTCGACGTCGAGTTGCTCGACGTTCTCTAACGCTAGCAGTCCAGGCGTAGCGCCTCGTTTTCCGGGCGCAGCGCCAGGGCGTAGCTGAACAGGAAGACCTGGCGGATCTGATCCTTCACCACCCGCGGTTCGCTGGAAGTGAGGCTGTGCAGATCCAGCTCGCCTAGGTCCTTGAGCTCTTCCAGGGCCGTCTCGTCCAACTCCGCGCAAACCTTGCCGGTTTCCCGATTGAGGATGCGCAGATAGGGATGAGGCCGGTCCAGCCAGGCGTCGATCAGATAAGTCATGGCAAGGCTCCTACTGTGCTATTTATGAGAATAATTCTTATTCAATAAATAGCAAGGGGTTACCTGACTTTTTTGGTCGGACATGAAAAAGCCCGCAGTCTGACGACGGCGGGCTTGATCAGTCAGCGCCGGGCGTCAATGGGTACGGGCCACCGAGAAGCGACCCAGTTCGGCCAGGGCGTCGCGATATTCACTGGCGGGCAGGGCGTCCAGGCAAGCGATGGCCCGCTCGGCGAATTCCTGCGCCTTGCGCGCCGTGTAGTCGAGGGCGCCGGCGGCTTCGACGGCGGCACGCACGCTTTCCAGGTCCTGGCTGCCGCCCTGGCGGATCGCTTGGCGCACCAGCGCCGCCTGTTCGGCAGTGCCTTCGCGCATGGTCACGATCAGCGGCAGGGTCGGCTTGCCCTCGGCGAGGTCGTCACCGACGTTCTTGCCCAGGGCCACGGCGTCGCCTTGGTAGTCGAGCAGGTCATCGACCAGTTGGAAGGCCACGCCCAGGTGATCGCCATAGCGGCGCAGGGCTTCGGCCTGCTCGGCGTTGGCGCCGGCCAGGATCGCCGCGCTGTGGGTGGAGGCTTCGAAGAGCATGGCGGTCTTGCCGCGGATGACCTCCATGTAGATCTCTTCGGTGGTGCTGGCGTCACGGATCTTCGACAGCTGCAGTACCTCGCCTTCGGCGATGACGCGGGTCGCCTGGGAGATGATGCGCATCACCTCCATGGAGCCCAGCGCCACCATCATCTCGAAGGAGCGGGCATAGAGGAAATCGCCGACCAGCACGCTGGGCGCATTGCCCCAGAGGGCATTGGCGGTGGAACGGCCGCGGCGCATCCCCGAGGCATCGACGACGTCGTCGTGCAGCAGGGTGGAGGTGTGCAGGAATTCGATGGTGGCCGCCAGCAGCTGCAGATCGTGGTCGGCGCGCCCGAGGGCCTTGCCGGCCAGCAGGACCAGCAGCGGACGCAGGCGTTTGCCGCCGGCGGAGACGATGTAGTCGCCAATCTTCTCGACCAGCGGCACGCGCGAGGTCAGCTGCTGGCGGATGATGCCGTCTACGGCGGTGAAATCGTCCGTCACCACGCGATAGAAGGACTGGGATTGCTGCGTCATTGAGAGGTGTCCACTGGAGGTCCGGGCAATATTCAGGCGGCCGGATGGCGCATGACCGCCAGACTATGCCCTAGGGACCGGCACCAGTGCCATGCCCAGGGATTGCCATCGCGCTCCCGCGGCTCGCCGCTCCTGCCGATTCGGCTGGGCACCGGCCCGGCATGGCCGCTGAACGAGGTTGCGCGGCATGCTAGGGGTGGGGTGGGGGACTGTCAAGGCGCGGGCGGGCGGCTCTTGCCTCCTGGCCTTGGCTTGCGTAGAATCGCGGGCCCTGAACATTCCTAGGGTTAACCCCCTGTCTTACGCAATTGCGCGGCGCTCCTTCCGGTCCCGTGCAGCCATGCCGGTCGACGATACCTCCTATAAAGCACCGGGTGAGCAGGTTTAACGGAGATTTACCATGTCCTACGCAGTTATCGTTACCGGTGGCAAGCAATACAAGGTCGCCGAAGGCGAGTACCTGAAGGTCGAGAAGCTCGACATCGCCACCGGTGAAACCGTCACCTTCGACCAGGTTCTGCTGGTTGGCAACGGTGACGACGTCAAGATCGGTCTGCCGGTCGTTGATGGTGCCAAAGTGACCGCCGAAGTGACCGCCCAGGGCCGTCACGACAAGGTCACCATCATCAAATTCCGTCGTCGTAAGCATCACATGAAGCGTCAGGGCCACCGTCAGTGGTTCACTGAAATCAAGATCACTGGCATCCAGGCCTGATCTCGCCTCTAACGGAGAATTGACTCATGGCACACAAAAAAGCGGGTGGTTCTACTCGTAACGGTCGCGATTCCGAAAGCAAACGCCTTGGCGTGAAGCTGTACGGCGGCCAGGTCGTCAAGGCCGGTAACATCATCGTGCGTCAGCGCGGCACCCAGTACCATGCCGGTTACGGCGTGGGCCTTGGCAAGGATCACACCCTGTTCGCGAAAGTGGACGGCGTGATCAAGTTCGACGTGAAGGGCGCCTTCGGCCGTCGTTACGTGAGCATCGTCGCCGCCGCCTAAGGCCCGTGACGAAAGAAAAGCCCTGTCTACCCGACGGGGCTTTTTCGTTTGTAGTTAAGCTATTTCCCTTGTAGTTAAGCTATTTCCTTGTTTGCAGCGGCCCGCGAGCGCGGGAGGTCCAGATGAAATTCGTCGATGAAGTATCCATACACGTAAAAGCGGGTGACGGCGGCAACGGCATGATGAGTTTCCGCCGGGAGAAATTCATCGAGAAGGGTGGCCCCAATGGCGGTGACGGCGGCGATGGCGGGTCGATCTGGCTCGAAGCCGACATCAACCTGAACACCCTGGTCGATTACCGTTACACCCGGCGTTTCACCGCGCAGAACGGTGAGAAGGGCGGGAGCACCGAGTGCACCGGCGCCAAGGGTGAAGACCTGGTGCTGCCGGTTCCCGTGGGCACCACGGTGATCGATGCGGCAACCCAGGAGATCATTGGTGACCTGACCCAGCCCGGTCAGCGCATCCGTGTCGTCCAGGGCGGCTGGCACGGCCTGGGCAACACCCGGTTCAAGTCCAGTACCAATCGCGCGCCGCGGCAGACCACCCCCGGCAAGCCCGGTGAAGAGCGCGACCTCAAGCTGGAGCTCAAGGTGCTGGCGGACATCGGTCTGCTCGGCCTGCCCAATGCCGGCAAGAGCACCTTCATCCGTGCGGTGTCGGCCGCCAAGCCCAAGGTGGCGGACTATCCCTTCACCACCCTGGTGCCGAACCTAGGCGTGGTCAGCGTCGGGCGTTTCAAGAGCTTCGTGGTCGCCGACATTCCGGGGCTGATCGAAGGCGCTTCGGAAGGCGCGGGCCTGGGGATTCGTTTCCTCAAGCACCTGGCGCGCACCCGCCTGCTGCTGCACCTCGTCGACATGGCGCCCCTGGACGAGAGCGATCCGGCCGAGGCTGCCGAGACCATCATCAACGAGCTGACCAAGTTCAGCCCGGCGCTGGGCGAGCGTGATCGCTGGCTGGTGCTGAACAAGGCCGACCAGCTGCTCGATGACGAGCGCGAAGAGCGCCTCAAGGCGATGGTCGAGCGGTTGGACTGGCAGGGTCCGGTCTTCGTCATCTCCGCCCTGGAGCGGGAAGGCACCGAGCAGCTCTGTCAGGCGATCATGCAGTACCTCGACGAGCGTACCCTGCGTCTTGCCGAGGATCCGGCCTATGCCGAGGCGCTGGAAGAACTCGATCAGCGCATCGAGGACGAGGCGCGGGCGCGGCTGCAGGCGCTGGACGACCAGCGTGCGCTGCGTCGTTCCGGAGTCAAGGCAGTGGACGATGCCGATGACGACTTCGATGACGAAGACGACGGCGACGGTCCGGAAATCTTCTACGTACGGTAAGAAAGGAGCTTGCCCATGCGTGATCAGGTGTCTGGCGCCCAGCGCTGGGTGGTGAAGATCGGTAGTGCCCTGCTGACCGACGACGGTCGTTGCCTGGACGGCGGGGCCATGGCCGGCTGGGTCGAGCAGATGGTGGCGCTGCACCAGGCCGGCATCGAGCTGGTGCTGGTCTCTTCGGGGGCGGTGGCGGCTGGTATGAGTCGGCTCGGCTGGGCGCAGCGCCCGACCGCCATCAACGAGTTGCAGGCCGCGGCGGCGGTGGGGCAGATGGGGCTGGTGCAGGCCTGGGAATCCAGTTTCGCCGAGCATCAGGTGCAGACCGCGCAGATCCTGCTCACCCATGACGACCTGTCCGATCGCAAGCGCTATCTCAATGCCCGCAGCACCCTGCGCACCCTGGTGAGCCTGGGTGTGGTGCCGGTGATCAACGAGAACGATACCGTCGTGACCGACGAGATCCGCTTTGGCGACAACGACACCCTGGCTGCCCTGGTGGCCAACCTGGTCGAGGCCGATCTGCTGGTCATCCTCACCGATCGCGATGGCATGTTCGACGCCGATCCGCGCAACAACCCCGACGCCAGCCTCATCAGCGAGGCGCGCGCCGACGATCCGGCCCTGGATCTGGTCGCTGGCGGTACCGGCGGCGCCCTGGGGCGTGGCGGCATGCAGACCAAGCTGCGCGCGGCTCGTCTCGCGGCGCGCTCCGGTGCCTATACCGTCATCGTCGGTGGCCGTATCCAGCAGGTGCTCAGTCGCCTGCAGCAGGGCGAGCAGCTGGGCACCCTGCTGTCACCCGAGCGCGGCCTGGTGGCGGCGCGCAAGCAGTGGCTGGCCGGGCATTTGCAGGTGCGTGGCACCCTGCGCCTGGACGCCGGTGCGGTGCAGGCCCTGGTGGGCGGGCATCGTAGTCTGCTGCCGGTGGGTGTGCGGGAGTTGGAGGGCAGCTTTCGGCGTGGCGAGATGGTCGCCTGCGTCGGTCCGGATGGGCGCGAAGTGGCGCGTGGTCTGGTCAACTACAGTGCGACCGAGGCGCGACGCATCCTGGGAAGACCTTCGGATGCCATCGTCGTCGAGTTGGGTTACGTCTACGAGCCCGAGCTGATCCATCGGGACAATCTGGTCCTGGTCTGACGATCGTCGATCCTGGCGCCTCTTCGGAGGCGTTGTGTTCTCAAATCGCAGGCAATAAAAAACCGGCCGAGGCCGGTTTTTTATTCGAACGCTGATCAGGCGGCGGCGGGGGTAGCCAGGGCCTTGATGTGAGCGTTCAGGCGGCTCTTGTGGCGAGCGGCCTTGTTCTTGTCGATGATGCCCTTGTCGGCCATGCGGTCGATGACCGGAACGGCAGCGATATAGGCGGACTTGGCTTTTTCCAGGTCCTTGGCGTCGATCGCCTTGACGACGTTCTTGATGTAGGTGCGCACCATGGAGCGCAGGCTCGCATTGTGGCTGCGACGCTTCTCAGCCTGTTTGGCGCGTTTTTTGGCGGAGGGGGAGTTAGCCACCGTGGAGCTCCTTCGAAAAAGACTGTATTGGGTACAGAGCGAACTCTGTAGCGAGTACAGAGCTAAATTAAGGTCGCGAATCTTGACGCCCCTGGCGGCGGCTGTCAAGGCTGTCTGGATGGATATCCGGCTGGTCGCCGATGAAGTGCGTCGTTACACTCGATCGCTTGTGCCCATCGCGCGACTGCGCTCACGCGCATCTTTCGTCACCTCCCGCTGCGTTCACCGAGTGCTCTCTCAGTCATGAATCTGCTCAAGTCCCTGGCCGCCGTCAGCTCCATGACCATGCTGTCCCGCGTGCTGGGTTTCGTGCGCGACACCATCGTCGCCCGCACCTTTGGCGCCGGCATGGCTACCGATGCCTTTTTCGTCGCCTTCAAGCTGCCCAATCTCTTGCGGCGTATCTTCGCCGAGGGCGCCTTCTCCCAGGCCTTCGTACCCATCCTGGCCGAATACAAGGCCCAGCAGGGCGAGGAGGCCACCCGCACCTTCCTGGCCTACGTCAGCGGCCTGCTGACCCTGGTGCTGGCCGTGGTCACGGTGCTGGGCATGCTGGCCGCGCCCCTGGTGATCTGGATCACCGCGCCGGGCTTTGCCGATACCCCGGAAAAGTTCGCCCTGACGTCCGATCTGCTGCGGGTGACCTTTCCCTACATCCTGCTGATCTCCCTGGCCTCCCTGGCCGGCGCCGTGCTCAACACCTGGAACAGGTTCAGCGTACCGGCCTTCGTGCCGACCCTGCTCAACATCAGCATGATCATCTTCGCGCTGTTCCTGACGCCCTATTTCGATCCGCCGATCATGGCGCTGGCCTGGGCGACCCTGGTGGGTGGCCTGGCGCAGTTCCTCTATCAGCTACCGCACCTCAAGCGCATCGGCATGCTGGTGCTGCCGCGGCTGAATCTGCGCGACGCCGGTGTCTGGCGGGTCATGAAACAGATGGGGCCGGCGATCCTAGGGGTCTCGGTCAGCCAGATCTCGCTGATCATCAACACCATCTTCGCCTCCTTCCTGGCCGCCGGCTCGGTGTCCTGGATGTACTACGCCGATCGCCTCATGGAATTGCCCTCGGGGGTGCTCGGCGTGGCCCTGGGGACCATCCTGCTGCCGGCGCTGTCGCGGACCTATGCCAAGGCCGATCGCCAGGAATACTCGCGGCTGCTCGACTGGGGCCTGCGGCTGTGCTTCCTGCTGGTGCTGCCCTGTTCCGCGGCCCTGGCGTTGCTGTCCGAGCCGCTGACCGTCTCGCTGTTTCAGTACGGCCGCTTCGATGCCCATGACGCCCTGATGACCCAGCGGGCGCTGGTCGCCTATGCCGTCGGGCTGCTCGGCATCATCCTGGTCAAGGTGCTGGCGCCGGGCTTCTATGCCCAGCAGAACATCAAGACGCCGGTAAAGATCGCGCTCTTCACCCTGGCGGTGACCCAGGTGCTCAACCTGATCCTGATCGGGCCGCTGCAGCACGTCGGCCTGGCCCTGGCCATAGGTCTGGCGGCCTGTCTCAACGCCGGCCTTTTATTCTGGCAGTTGCGCCGCCATAACCTGTTCATTCCCCAGGCCGGCTGGACGGGCTTCCTGCTGCGACTGCTGATCGCGGTGGCGGTGATGAGCGCCGTCCTGTTCGGCCTGATGCAGCTGCTGCCCAGTTGGAGCGAAGGGCTGATGTGGCAGCGCCTGCTGCGTCTGGGCGGCCTGGTCGCGGCGGGCGTACTGGCCTATTTCGCCAGCCTGTTCCTGCTCGGTTTCCGCCTGCGCGACTTCAATCGGCGGGCGGTGCTGTGATTGCACAAGGCCGGGTGTGCGCCTGTCCTCGCGGCGGGCATCCAGATATAATCGATTAATTTCTGAGCAATCCCTACCCATGCAGCTGTTTCGCGGTCTCCATCATCTCGACGCCTTTCCCAAGGGCTGCGTTGCCACCATCGGCAACTTCGACGGGGTTCACCTGGGGCACCAGGCCATCCTCGCGCGGCTGCGTGAACGGGCGGCAGAGCTCGGAGTGCCCAGTTGCGTGGTGATCTTCGAGCCGCAGCCCCGGGAATTCTTCCTGCCTGACATCGCGCCGGTGCGCTTGACCCGCCTGCGCGAGAAGCTGGAATGCTTCGCGCGCCTGGGCGTCGACAACGTGCTCTGCCTGAATTTCAATCGGCGGCTGCGCGAGTTGTCCGCCGAAGCCTTCGTCCAGCAGGTGCTGGTGGACGGCCTGGGGGTGAAGCACCTGGAGATCGGTGACGACTTCCGTTTCGGCTGCGACCGTGCCGGCGACTTCACCTACCTGAATCTGGCCGCTCGCGACCACGGTTTCACCCTGGAAGCCGCCACCACCGTCGAGTTGGATGGCCTGCGGGTAAGCAGTACCCTGATCCGCCAGGCCCTGGCCGATGGCGATCTGGCTCTGGCCGCGCGCATGCTGGGACGACCCTACAGCCTTTCGGGGCGGGTGTTGCATGGCCAGAAGCTGGCGCGTCAGCTGGGTTGGCCCACCGCCAACGTCCAGCTCAAGCGGCGTCGGCCGCCGCTACGCGGCGTCTATCTGGTCAGCAGCCTGATCAATGGGCGGGTGGTGCCAGGGGTGGCCAACATCGGCCAGCGGCCGACGGTGCAGGGCGATGGCCGTCCGCACCTGGAGATCCATCTGCTGGACTTTGCCGGCGACCTCTATGGCCGCCACCTCAGCGTGACCTTCGTGCAGAAGGTCCGCGACGAACAGAAATTCGCCTCTCTGGAGGCCCTCAAGGCGGCGATCGAAGCGGACGTCGCCACGGCCCGCGCCTACTGGCAGGGGCAACCGTCAACGAGCCTGGACTGACATGACCGATTACAAAGCGACGCTCAATCTGCCGGAAACGGCATTCCCGATGAAAGCCGGCCTGCCGCAGCGCGAGCCGGAAGCGCTCAAGCGCTGGCAGGACATCGACCTGTACGGGAAGCTGCGCGCCATCGGCAAGGGCCGGCCGACCTTCATCCTGCATGACGGTCCGCCCTATGCCAACGGCAGCATCCACATCGGTCATGCGCTGAACAAGATCCTCAAGGACATCATCACCCGGTCCAAGACCCTGGCCGGCTTCGATGCCCCCTATGTGCCGGGCTGGGACTGCCATGGCCTGCCCATCGAGCACAAGGTGGAGACCACCTTCGGCAAGAATCAGCCGGCGGACCTGACCCGCGAGCGCTGCCGCGCCTATGCCAGCGAGCAGATCGAAGAGCAGAAGGCCGGCTTCGTCCGCCTGGGCGTACTGGGTGACTGGAGCAATCCCTACCTGACCATGAACTTCGCCAACGAGGCCGGCGAGATCCGTGCCCTGAGCGAACTGGTCAAGAAGGGCTTCGTCTTCAAGGGCCTCAAACCGGTCAACTTCTGCTTCGACTGCGGCTCGGCCCTGGCCGAGGCCGAGGTGGAGTACCAGGACAAGCGTTCCGACGCCATCGACGTGGCCTTCCCGGTCGCCGATGCCGACAAGCTGGCGGCCGCCTTCGGCCTCGGCGCGCTGGCCAAGCCCACCGCCATCGTCATCTGGACCACCACCCCCTGGACCATCCCGGCCAACCAGGCGCTCAACGTACATCCCGAGTTCACCTATGCGCTGGTGGACGTCGGCGATCGCCTGCTGCTGCTGGCCGAGGAGCTGGTGGAAAGCTGCCTGGCGCGCTACGGCCTGCAGGGCGAGGTGATCGCCACTGCCCCGGGTACCGCCCTGGAACTGATCAACTTCCGCCACCCGCTGTACGAGCGGCTGTCGCCCATCTACCTGGCCGAATACGTCGAACTGGGCGCCGGTACGGGCATTGTGCACTGCTCGCCTGCCTACGGCGAAGATGACTTCCGTATCTGCAAGCAGTACGGCCTGAGCAACGACGACATCCTCAATCCGGTGCAGAGCAATGGCGTCTACGCCGAGTCGCTGCCGCTGTTTGGTGGCCAGTTCATCTGGAAGGCCAATCCGGCCATCGTCGCCGCGCTGGAAGAGGCGGGTGCACTGCTCAAGCACGAGGCGATCAATCACAGCTACATGCATTGCTGGCGGCACAAGACCCCGCTGATCTATCGCGCCACCGCCCAGTGGTTCGTCGGCATGGACAAGCAGCCCAACGAAGGCGCTACCTTGCGCGAGCGCTCCCTGGCGGCCATCGAGCAGACCCAGTTCGTCCCGGCCTGGGGCCAGGCGCGGCTGCACGGCATGATCGCCGGCCGGCCCGACTGGTGCATCTCGCGCCAGCGCAACTGGGGTGTGCCGATTCCCTTCTTCACCCACAAGGAAAGCGGCGAGCTGCACCCGCGCACCGTCGAGCTGATGGAGGAGGTCGCCCAGCGCGTCGAGCGTGAAGGCATCGAAGCCTGGTTCAAGCTCGATCCGGTCGAACTGCTTGGCGAAGAAGCCAGCCAGTACGACAAGAGCCGCGACACCCTTGACGTCTGGTTCGACTCGGGTACCACCCACTGGCACGTGCTGCGCGGCTCCCATGCCGAACTGGCGCACCAGCAGGGTCCGGCGGCCGATCTCTACCTTGAGGGCTCTGACCAGCACCGTGGCTGGTTCCACTCCTCGCTGCTGACCGGTTGCGCCATCGACGGCCACGCGCCCTACAAGGAACTGCTGACCCACGGCTTCACCGTGGACGAGCAGGGCCGCAAGCAATCCAAGTCGCTGGGCAACGTGGTCGCCCCGCAAAAGGTCATCGACAGCCTGGGCGCCGACATCCTGCGCCTCTGGGTCGCCTCCACCGACTACACCGGCGAGATGGCGGTCTCCGACCAGATCCTGCAGCGCAGCGCCGACTCCTATCGCCGTATCCGCAACACCGCGCGCTTCCTGCTCTCCAACCTCTCCGGCTTCGATCCGGCGGTGAATCGGGTCGCTCCCGAAGACATGATCGACCTGGATCGCTGGGCGGTGGATCGTGCGCTGCTGCTGCAACAGGAAATCGAGCAGGCCTACGCCGAGTACCGCTTCCTCAACGTCTACCAGAAGGTGCACAACTTCTGCGTGCAGGAGCTGGGCGGCTTCTACCTCGACATCATCAAGGACCGCCAGTACACCACCGGGGCCGACAGCCTGCCGCGCCGCTCCTGCCAGACCGCGCTGTATCTGATCGCCGAGGCCCTGGTGCGCTGGATCGCGCCCATCCTGTCCTTTACCGCCGACGAGATCTGGCAGTACCTGCCGGGCGAGCGGGAAGAGTCGGTGATGCTGACCACCTGGTACGACGGCCTCTTCGCCCTGCCCGAGGGTGCGACCCTGGATCGTGCCTACTGGGATCAGGTGATGGCGGTCAAGGCCGCGGTCAACAAGGAGCTGGAGAACCAGCGCGCCGCCAAGACCCTGGGCGGCAGCCTGCAGGCGGAGATCACCCTCTACGCCGACAGCGCCCTGCAGACCGTGCTGGAAGCCCTGGGCAACGAACTCAGATTCGTGCTGATCTCGTCCCAGGCCGCTGTCCAGCCGCTGGAACAGGCCCCGGAAGGCGCCGTGGTCAGCGAGCTGAGCGGGCTCAAGCTGGTGGTGCGCAAGTCCGAGGCACCCAAGTGCGCCCGCTGCTGGCATCACAGCCACAGCGTCGGCCAGGACGCCGCGCATCCGGAGATCTGCGAGCGCTGCGTGACCAACGTCTATGGTTCGGGCGAGGTGCGCGAGCATGCGTGATGCGCAGCGTTTTGGCGCCTTGCCCTGGTTGGTCTTGAGCGTGGTGGTGATCCTGCTGGATCAGCTGAGCAAAGCCTATTTCCAGAACAACCTGTCGCTCTACCAACAGGTACCGGTCATCACCGATCTGTTCAGCTGGACCCTGGCCTACAACACCGGTGCCGCCTTCAGCTTCCTGGCCGACCACTCCGGCTGGCAGCGCTGGTTCTTTGCCGGCATCGCGCTGGTAGTGAGCGTGGTGCTGGTGGTCTGGCTCAAGCGCCTGCGCAACGATACCTGGACCGCGATCGCCTTGGCCCTGATCCTCGGCGGTGCCCTGGGCAATCTCTATGATCGTATGGTGCTAGGCCACGTCATCGACTTTGTTCTGGTCCATTGGCGCCAAGAGTGGTTCTTCCCGGCCTTCAACCTGGCCGACAGTGCAATCTGTGTAGGCGCCGTGATGCTGGCCCTGGATATGTTCCGCAAGAAAACACCCGAGGAAGCCCATGGCTGAAATCACCATCGGCCCGGATACCCGGGTCACCCTGCATTTCGCCATCAAGCTGCAGAACGGCGATGTGGTGGACAGCACCTTCGACAAGGCGCCGGCCACCTTCACCGTCGGCGACGGCAACCTGCTGCCCGGCTTCGAACAGTCCCTGTTCGGGCTCGAGGCCGGCACCAAGACCAGCCTGACCATTCCGCCGGAGCGTGGCTTCGGCCAGCCCAACGACGGCAATCTGCAGACCATGGCCCGTGACGACTTCAGCGACATGGAGCTGTCGCCCGGCCTGCTGATCATCTTCAGCGACGCCGCCGGCGGCGAGATGCCTGGCGTGGTCAAGAGCTACGACGATGACCAGGTGATCATCGACTTCAACCACCCGCTGGCCGGCCGTGTACTGACCTTCGACGTGGAAATCCTGGCCATCGAGCCTGCCGTCTCCCATTGATCCAACGCCGCCCGTGAATCGGGCAGAGGAGCCTATGCAGATCAAGCTCGCCAATCCCCGCGGCTTCTGCGCCGGCGTGGACCGCGCCATCGACATCGTCGACCGGGCGCTGGACGTTTTCGGTCCGCCCATCTATGTGCGTCACGAAGTGGTGCACAACAAGTTCGTGGTCGACAACCTGCGCGCCCGTGGCGCCGTCTTCGTCGAAGACGTGGCCGACGTGCCGGACGACGTCATCCTCATCTTCAGCGCCCATGGCGTCTCCCAGGCCGTGCGCCGCGAGGCCGCCGCGCGTGGCCTCAAAGTGTTCGACGCCACCTGTCCGCTGGTGACCAAGGTGCACATGGAAGTCGCGCGCTACAGTCGCGATGGCCAGGAGTGCATCCTCATCGGCCACGCCGGGCATCCGGAAGTGGAGGGCACCATGGGTCAGTACGACGATCGCGCCGGTGGCGCCATCTACCTGGTGGAAGACGAGGACGACGTGGCAAAGCTCGAGGTGCGCAACCCCGAAGCCCTGTTCTACGTCTCCCAGACCACCCTGTCGATGGACGACACCCGCAAGGTGATCGACGCCCTGCGCGCCAAGTTTCCCCAGATCAACGGCCCGCGCAAGAACGACATCTGCTACGCCACCACCAACCGCCAGGACGCGGTGAAGACCCTGGCGCTAGAAAGCGACGTGGTACTGGTAGTGGGCAGTCCCAGCAGCTCCAACTCCAACCGCCTGCGCGAACTCGCCGAACGCCTGGGCACCCCGGCCTATCTCATCGATGGCGCCGAGGATATGCAGCAGAGCTGGTTCGAAGGCGTGCAACGCATCGGCGTCACCGCCGGCGCCTCGGCCCCCGAAGTCCTTGTACGCGGCGTCATCGACCAGCTGCAGAGCTGGGGCGCCACTGGCGAGGTCGAGCTGGAAGGCGAGCCGGAGAATATCACCTTCACCCTGCCGCGGGAGCTCAGGGTAAAGGCGGTATAGGACGTCGCTGGCGCCCTAGCGGCGCCAGCAGTCGGCGGTGGTGGCACCGGTACCGGTTTGGCCCTTCAGGCCGGCATTGTCGAGCGTCAAGTTGCCGCAACGGTCGCCGGCCATGGAGCCGCCTGCACGAGGGGTCGCCTGAAGGGTGTAGCCAGTAGCCGTCACCGCACTCAGGCTCAAATCATAGACGGGCCGCCCTCCATCCTTGGGAGCGGTAGTGAACGGCAGGGTGGGTGCCGTGCCGGTCGTATCCGTGGTGTAGCGTCCCAGACGGGTGTAGTTTCGCTCCATGAACTGCGCCAGCTCCATAAGTGAGGCCTGAGCATCGGCTCGGTTGGCCCTGCGTATATGCTCCTGATATGACGGATAGGCGATGGCGGCCAGGATACCAACGATGGCTACTACGATCATCAGTTCAATGAGCGTGAAGCCGGTCTGTCTGGGTCGATGTGGCCACTTGTTGGATACAGGCATGATCAATTCCTAATTTCTCGCCAGGAGACTCGCCCTGATGTCCTCGTTCCCTTGGGAATGACAAGGCGGTTGCCCTGGCTGTCATAAAGCACGTCCGTAGGCGAAGGACTACCATCGGCCAGGGTATCCCTATTCAATGTGGTAGGTGTTTTGAGAATACCGCCATTGATATCTATCATGCCGGAGTCCGGTATGTTTCCGCCGAGCAAGGTGTCGTTGTCGCTATCGTTCAGTTGATTGTCTTGGTTCAGGTCGAAATAGGTGTATTTCAGCGAACCACCATTCAACGGATTGATCGCCATGGTCCAGCTGGTACCGCCGCCGGTGCAGGGGTCGCTCGAAGGCGTAAGGGTCGTGAACACCAATGCACCACCGTGCAGCCTGCTCGACGAAACCACTCTTTCTCCCGTCAGGGTGCCGGGACCGCCCTTTTCGCTCTTCCATACCAGGTCCAGGAACCAGCCGGCTTGGGTTGAGGCAAGGTCGACGGTGCTGACACGACGTCCTTTTCTTGTGCCAACCGTCCGTTCGTTAAGGATTTTCTGCTCGAGCAGCTGACTTCTAGTAACCGTCTGCCCGCGATCAATGATCCCGTAGAAGGTTTCCATGCGCGGCGTGCCCGTCAGGTTGTTGTCGCCCACCTGAAAGTAGCTACCTGTTCCAAACAGGATGATGGCTTTGCCATCGCTATTCAGGGCTGCGCTGAGGGGAGCGGTGATGGGTTGTCTGGCAGCGTTGCTGGCATTGCCGGCAGTCGCGATGAACATGGGGGCACTGGGCGTTTGCCAGGCCGTGCTATCAGTGCTGGAAACATCGAAACGCCATAGATTCCCCGCGGTGTCTCCCACATAGAAATAGTCGGTGATGCGATCATTGTTCAGATCTATCGCCAGGGGCTCACCCAGTCCGCCCGTGGTGCTCAGGGTAAAGGTCTTGAGTACCTCGCCATTGCTGGCATCAAGAATCCAGACCTTGCCTGAAGTCACGGCATTATCGCTAAAGCCGCTGGTGGCGATGACGCCGAATTTGCCATTGGGTAGGGCAACGATGGCGGGCTTCTGGATGGGATAGCGCATGTCTGGGGAGGAAAACTCCCAGAGTGCTGCCTGATTCGTCATGGCTCCGGGATTCGTGACATCCAAGGCGAAGACTCCATTGCCACCGGCCCCCGTAGTACCTACGACCAAGGTATGCCAGTTGCCGCCGAAGTAGACGTCAGAGGTCGCTGGGGAGCCATCCACGAAGTATCTGTGACTGTAGTTGCTTTGGGTTAGCCGATAGAGGTTGCCCATCACGGTCTGGGGCACATAGGCGAAGAGTTCAGTTCCGCCAGTGGCGGTAAGACTCGCATCAAAGCCATGCAGCATGCCATCGTTGGCGCCGACGACGATCAAAGGTGTACGACTCTTATAGGCTGCGCCTTGGCGGAAAGCGATATATTTGTCGCCGCCCAGAGTGCTAGGCAGCAGGTTATAGCCGTAGTCTGGCTGACCCACAAACAGCGGGTCGGAATTGACGATATCGCCCAGGCGGCTGGCACGCTTACGCAAAGGATTAGCGGCGGCGGTTTCCTCGTTGCGGTTGCCCCGCAGATAGGCCAGTCGCCGTTTACCCTCTTCCTCACTGGCTTGACTGCCATCGGTATTGCGACGCAGCGCAGCCTGCCCTTGCGCTTTGATGCCGTCCCAGTCGAAGTTCTGGCGATCCATTGACACCAGGTTGGTATCCGTGAAAGGTCCTATGGTGAATATCTTGCGCGTAGACCAGGACTGGGCATCCAGCTTGGCTGCAGCGCTCCAGAGGCTGGTAGCAGATAGCGTGCCGTCGGTATTGAAGGTCTTTGCAATCAGATCCCCGCTCCAGTACCGAGCACTGAAGTTCGCTTGGTAGAACGCGGTACCGGTTTCCAGAGAGCCGCTGTTGGCGCCCAGAGAGGTACTGGTGCTACTGGTTTCGCTGACGATCTTGGCAAAGGCGTTCTTCAGACTGGTGGTCATGGCTTGAGCGTCGCTGGCCACGAAGAAGTTGTCCGGACGTTTGTCTCCCGTTGACAGGGTTTCGCCGTTGGTGGTCCAAAGATTTTCGGTGATGCTGGCCTGGGTGGTCGTGGTTGCATAGGGTTGGAAGTTGCTGGGTACTATGAAGCCACCATACTTGGCTGCAAGCCAATACTGGTTCTGACCTTTTCCCGCGAGCGTCTGGTTTTCCCGGACGTCCATCCAGTAGGTGGATATCGTTTGATTGCCGGCCAGATCCGACCGCTGATCACGAGTATGGGCATCGTAGGCAAGGCCGGCGATATAGGCGGAGTTTCCACGCCCGGTAAAGGGCGTGGTGATGGGAATGTTTTCCAGCGAGGCAACTTTCTGGGTGGCGGTTTGTACATTCACCGTGGTGTCTGCTGTCACCTCGGGAGGCTTCGCGGGTTCGCCGCCCGAGGAAGTGTCGCCGCCTGGGAGATTCTTGTCTTGCCAGGTATTGGTATCGCCGATACCGAGAATCACGTTCTTCTGGCAGGAATAGGTGATGGGGTCTCGCCAACTGGTAACGACTGGAAAGCCATCGGCTTGGGCATAGCGATTGGTAGCGTTGCCGGTAAGATTGCTATAGGAGGCCACGTTGCCTTGATTCTTGAAGTAGCGGATGGCTGTGTAATAGAGCTCGCTTACCGGGTCTATACTCTTCAAGTTTCGATAGTTTTTCTGGGCGTCATAGGGCATTGAGCCGAATTTGTTCAGGTAATTGATAACGCCACTGTTGGTGATGCCCGTGGTACCCAGTGTATCGCTGGCTTCTGTAGGTGAAGGATTGATACTTTGAACGCCAGTGGTCGCGTCCCACTCCGCCCTGGAGTTGCTGCTCTGGTCGGGATTTACCGGGCCGATGAATGTCTGATTGGCCCTAAGTACGCCGCCATCGCGAAGCTGATCGGAATCGTTGAGATAACTGAATACCGAGTAGCGCAGTCGGTCCGAATACTGTTGCAGCAAGCCTTCGGGCTTGTAGTTGGTGTTTGAATAACGCTTGCAGTTAGTCTCAATGCCCACCGCCGGATTGCAAACCCGTACCTGAACGCGTACGCGATAGACGCTGTTGGTATAGGCAGCTTTGCCACCCGGATCGTAGTCTCTGCGAAGATTGTTGCCATCCCATTGACGCGTATTGCTGGGGTCCAGATCGACCCAGACCTCAGGCCAGTTGTTGCCATAACCATAGTTCGCGGAACCGCCGCCGCCAATACGGTCGTTCCAGTTGGAAAACAGCATGTCGAAACCCTGACCTTCCAACCGGACATAGAGATTGTCCCAGGTGGCTGCGAAAGGTGTTGCGCCAGCGATTTCGGCGTAGGGAATGATCCCCTGGTTGGTGTTCAGGCGATTGCCTGCGCTGTTCTGCCCATCGTGCCGGGCTTTCTGAAGCACCGTAAGGGTTGCGGTATCCCTAACCCGAGCACCTCCCGTCAGGGCACTGCGAAACGGGTCGATGGTAGGTGTCGCAGCCCAGTTGAGAAAGTTGCCGCTCCACTGCCTGGCCCCAGTGCACTTATGGTCGTTGACCGTGCTCTGAGGCTCATGGCCGTTGGTCGCGCTCTGAGGCTCAAACCAGCTGTTATCCAGATTGGTGCCGCCTTGACTGGACGCATTGGCGTAACTGTAGACATAGCACTTGTCAGAATCGAAATAGCCACTGTAGGTACTGGCAGAGCTATAGCTGCCAAGGTTGGCTACTGAAAGGACCGTTGGCCACTCTACCGAAGGGACCAGCGCCAGACTGCCGGGTATGTCACCACCGGTTACCAGAGGCGATTGCGAAACGGTCGCCTGGGCCAATGGCGTTATGGCAATACAGACCAGCAGGCTGGGAGCGCGAAGGCGGCTGAAAGATGCAATAGATCGGCGCATGGAAATCTCCGGGCCTAACGCCTGATGTAAAGAGTGCTGATTTCTACGCTGGAACTGGCTGCAGAGCTGGCGGACTGACTGTTGCCAGAGGAAGACAAGTCTTGAGCTGCGCCCTGACCCTTGCTGAGGATACGGACGACGCTAGTCGTGATGGGTTTGCTGCTACCTATATCCACTCCAGCAGTTCTCAGGGTGACCCCAGGCAGCGGTACGATGCTGTAGGTGGTCGACTGCAACTCTGGCGGATTGATCGTTACAGATCGCGGCGTCGTCATGCTTTGCAGCGTAGCGAGGCTGGCGTTCGTTACCCACGCCTCGGCGACTCGTTGGCCCATCTCCGCGGCCTGGAAGGCTTGACTTTCGTCACGTAGATTGCCGGCCATGCGCTCCTCTAGTGTAGTACCGCGCATGCTGCCCAATGCCAACAGGGTCAAGAGCAATAGCATCACCAGGGTGACGATCAATATCGCGCCGCGCTGTGCTGAAGGAAACTGGTTCATGGCAGATGATTTCGGATGCTGACGGTAAGGGTGAAGACCTGGCCAATGCGGCCATCGGCGATGGTTAGCGGATCGACACCCTGGACCGGAGGATCATTGAAGACCAGTTGCTGATTAGGCGAGACGGCATTGCGCTCGCGACTCACCGCCAATAGACGGATGCGGGCCGAGACGACGCTTTGCCAATCGGTGATATCGCTGGCGTCTTTATAGATACCGGTACCCGAGGTGCTAAGGCTGCCATTAGTGGTCGCCGTGGCATAACGGATCTGGAGCCGCTGGATACCACTGACCAATTCTTCAGCTGGTTGATTGAGGCCGTCATAGACCCTGCGCCAAAGTGAAGGTACGCCGGTATCAGGATTGTTCTGCAGGTAGTAGACCACGCTTTGATAAAGCAACAGCTGAGCCATGTCACTGCTAGTACTGGGATTAGTGCTGCTACTGGTATTCTTGGCGATGGTGGTGCCGTAATCGTGTGGGGCAAAGGTCCTGCCATTGGGCAGAGATACGCGATTGTCGTTGGCAGCGCTCTGATTGGCGAACAGATGGCAGCTCAATGGATCGCTGATGACCAATAGACGATTCTGGGGCAGGCCGGCGGAGGTCGAGATTTGAGTTGTCGTGGCGTCAGTTAACAAGACACCGGCAGGTGTTACCGCGTGGGCAAGAAAGACTACATCGGTGTCAGATGTACGTGCATCGAAGGTTGGCTTGAACCATAGGGGCGTCTTGTTCGGGGCTTGGTTATTGGTATCGCTCGCGGTACTCCAGCCCTGAATACCCGTAGTCAAGACAAAGCGGACATCGTCCGTGCCGTCCGCCTGTTGGGTAAGGGTGCTCGGCAGCAGACTGGTGAGCGCTGTCAGGCATCCCCCTCGATAACCCGCGTTACGCAGGTCGAAGGACAGAAATTCCAAGGCAAAGCGTCCCGACTCCTGCACCTGTGACAGCGCGGAATTGGTCTGGTAGGTGCGTTTGGAGGATAGGAATAACTGCAGTACGCCGCCCATCAAGAGTAACCCGAGTAGCAGGGCTATCATCAGTTCGATGATGGAAAGGCCGCCTTGCCGCTTGGCTGAGATGGGCCTCATAGCTGCGTCCTGTAGGTGAAGAGCTCGAAACTGCTGTTGCTGCTGGCGGGGCTGCTGCAACTGTCGCTTGTCGGTGCCACCGCTTGAGCTGATTTGATCGCGGCCCGGCGATCATTCCAGCAGATGGTGACGACGACTGCGTTGCTGTTGTCCAGGCTTAGACTGCCTGTGCCTTGGGGAAGACTCAAAGCCAGGGCGTTCAGCCAGCCATTGACGTCTTGCTGGGCGGCTGAGCCCGAAAGTGCGTTATCGCTTTTTGAGGTCGGAAAGCTCACTGAATAGCTACTCCGATTGGCCAGCGCTGCAACTCGGTTCGCGCGCATGCGATCAACGATGTCATTGGCCAGAATAGTAGCCTGGGAGCGGTAGTAGGCGCCCTGGTTGCTCTGTACGCTCACTGTCTGCAAGCCGGCCAGACCCAGTAAGCCGATAGCCAGGATGAGCATGGCGACCAGTACCTCGATCAGGGTGGCGCCCTTTTGCCGTTCGTGTCCGCTCATGGGCAGCCACCCGCGTTGACCGTGGCATTGCCGGTTGCGCTGACCTGGATGGTACGGCTGCACGTGGATGCCGTGGTGATCGTGAACGTTGCTTGAGCACCGCTGAGGCCATTGCTTTGATAGGTCATGCCCGTACTTGGGCCCGTGAGAGTGCCACCACTGATAGGTTCCCAGGTTCGTAACACGGCGGTGCCTTGCATCAGGCGCCAGCCAGATGACCAGTCCGCGCCGTCTACACAAACGTTGCTACCTGCGGTGCTGCGACAAAGCACGACATTGGTTCGCCGCTTGAGGGCTTCGGACCGGGCGAGTTGCAGAGTGCCCAGCAACTCGTTGCTTAACACAGCCGCGCGATTGCTTTGCAGCATGCGGGTAAACGACGGCGCAGCAATGCTAACCACGATCGCCAGAATGGCGAGCGCTACCAGAGTTTCGATCAGGGTAAAGCCGTACTGGGTACGCATCATCGTTTTCGCCAGGCTGGAAAGCCAAGCATGGGGTATCGCAGGCGGCTGGAACAGCGTACGGTGGATATCCGGTCGAAACGGGAAGGTGTCTGGTCAGGGCGTTCAGGCGCAGCGATCGCTGTCGCGAAGATCCGCTGTCTCGATTCGTCCGGCCTTGTTCAGAACGAGTCGTGCGCGCGGCTCGGTGCCTTGGCAGAGAATGAAGCTGCCATTCAGGGCGTTGGTCACGCCACTGTTTAAAAACGTCAGATGAGGTAGCGTACGGAAATTGTTCCACCGCCAGTGCAGGCCTTCGGGAAGCTGACTGATCAGCAGGGTGGGCTCCTCGGCAGACTGCAAGCCATCGCGATCCCCATCGCGGAAAACGCGTGTGGTGGCCGACCAGAGGTTCGAGCTGTCGCAGTCGCCTGCTGGCGCATGACAGATGGACACACTGCCATAGCCTTTGATGGCGGCCGCACGGGCGAAGTTGATCGTCTCCCTGAGTTGCTGAATGGCAAGTTGCTGACGATTGTGCTGCAGCATGCTGCCAAAGGCCGGTATGGCCAGGGAGGCGACGATGCTCAGCACGCTGAGGCAGATCAAGGATTCGAAGAGGCTGAAGCCTCGCGAGGTGCGATAGGTCATGTTGACGTCCTTGTGGGTAGGCGGCCGTCCTGGCCACAAGAGCCGTTTTGCGCCAAGACGGCGGAACAGTCAATTCCAGGATGTAGAGGTGTGACGTGATTTTCGATGTAGCGGTGGTCGGGGCGGGTGCTATAGGGCTGATGTCGGCCTATTACCTGTCCTTGAGCGGTCGGCAGGTGGTGGTGGTCGAGCGGGGCGAGCCGGGGCGGGAGGCGTCCTGGGCCGGTGGCGGGATCGTTTCGCCGCTGTATCCGTGGCGCTACCAGCCCGCGGTGACGGCGCTGGCGCACTGGTCGCAGGATTTCTATCCGGTGCTGGGGGAGCGGTTGCGGCAGGAGACGGGCGTGGACCCCGAGGTCGAGGTGACCGGGCTGTACTGGCTCGATCTGGAGGACGAAGCCGAGGCGCTGGATTGGGCGCGGCGCAATGTGCGGCCGCTGGCGTCGGTGTCGGTCGCTGAGGTGCGGCAGCGGGTGCCGGTGCTGGGGCCAGGTTATGAGCGAGCGGTCTTCATGGCGGGGGTGGCCAATGTGCGCAATCCCCGGCTGGTGCGCTCCTTGCGCGAAGCCCTGCTAGACATGCCGAATGTGACACTGATGAGTGAGTCGCCGGTGACCGGGTTCCTGCGCCAGGGCGAGCGGGTAGTAGGGGTGCAGACGGCGCGCGAGGCCATCCATGCCGAGTCCGTGGTGGTGTGTGCCGGGGCCTGGAGCGGTGACTTGCTGCAAGGCCTGGGGCTGGCGGTGCCGGTACGGCCGGTGAAGGGACAGATGCTGCTGTATCGCCAGCCGGTGGGCTTTCTGACCAGCATGGTGCTGGCCAAGGGGCGCTACGCCATTCCGCGGCGCGATGGTCATATCCTCATCGGCAGCACCCTTGAACACGCCGAATTCGACAAGACGCCGACCGCCGAGGCGCTGGCCAGTCTGCAGGCGTCGGCGGCCGAATTGTTGCCGGCGCTCGCCAAGCAGGCGCCGGTGGCGCACTGGTCGGGGCTGCGGCCGGGCTCGCCGGACGGCGTGCCCTTCATCGGGCCGGTGCCGGAAGTGCCCGGGCTGTGGCTCAACTGCGGGCACTATCGCAATGGTTTGGTACTGGCGCCGGCCTCCTGCCAGTTGCTGACCGATCTGCTTACCGAGCGCACGCCGATCATCGATCCGGCGCCCTATGCGCCAGGCGCGCGGCTGGCAGCGGGCTGATCAGTCGATGCCGAGCTTTTTCAGGCGGTAGCGCATCGAACGGAAGGATAGACCCAGGCGTTCCGCGGCGGCGGTGCGGTTCCAGCGGGTCTCTTCGAGCGCCTGCATGATCAGCTGGCGCTCGATGGACTCCAGGTGGTCTTCGAGGTTGGCGATGTTGGCCAGGCTGGCTTCGCCGGTGGCAGTGGCTGCTGGGGCATCGGCCAGGCGTAGATCGGCCGGGCGGATGACGTCGCCTTCGCAGAGGGTGTAGGCCCGCTCCAGCATGTTTTCCAGTTCCCGCACGTTGCCGGGGAAGCGGTAGCTCTTGAGCTTGGCCAGGGCATCCTCGCCCAGCGTGGCCGCCGCCAGGCCGGAGTCGCGTGCCAGGCGCTCGAGCATATGGTTGGCCAGGACGCCGATGTCTTCGCGGCGCTCGCGCAGGGCCGGCACCTGCAGTTCGATGACATTGAGGCGATAGTAGAGATCCTGGCGGAAGGTGCCGGCGGCAACCTCGGCGGCGAGATCCCGGTGGGTGGCGCTGAGGATGCGCACGTCCAGGCTGATCTCCTGCTGGCTGCCTACCGGGCGCACGGCCTTTTCCTGGATGGCGCGCAAGAGCTTGACCTGCATCGGTAGCGGCAGGTCGGCCACCTCGTCGAGGAACAGGGTGCCGCCCTGGGCGGCCTGGAACAAGCCCTGCTTGTCTTCGATGGCGCCGGTGAAGCTGCCCTTGCGGTGGCCGAAGAATTCGCTCTCCACCAGTTCCGAGGGAATGGCGCCACAGTTGACCGGGACGAAGGGCCGTCCGGCACGGGGGCCTTGCTCGTGAATCAGGCGCGCTACGCGCTCCTTGCCGCTGCCCGATTCGCCACTGATGTAGACCGGCGCCTGGCTGCGCGCCAGCTTGGCGATCTGGCCGCGCAGGGCGCGCATGGGGGGCGACTCGCCGAGCAGTTGGGTTTCACTGGCACCGGCTACTGCCGGGGTTGGCCCGGACAGGCGCAGGGCGGTGCCCACCAGCTCGCGCAGGCGCGGCAGATCCACCGGCTTGGTCAGGTAGTCGAAGGCGCCGGCCTTGAGTGCCTGGACGGCGGTTTCCAGGCTGCCGAAGGCGGTGATCATAGCCACCGGCAGTTGCGGGAGCCGCTGCTGAATGAATTGGATGAGGTCGAGGCCCGAACCGTCGGGCAGGCGCATGTCGGTCAGGCAGAGGTCGAAGCTTTCCCGTTCGAGGATGGCCCGGGCGTCGGCGATGTTCTTGGCGCTGGCGGTGTCGAGTTTCATCCGCCCCAGGGTGATTTCCAGGAGTTCGCGGATATCGGGTTCATCGTCGACGATCAGGACTTTCTGTCGGGCCATGCTCAGCTCATTGTGCGGGGATGGGCGAAGGTGATGCGAAAACAGCTGCCGTTCGCCAAAGGATGATAGCCAAGTCTGGCCTGGTTGCTCTCGCAAAGCTCACGGGAGATGTACAGGCCCAGCCCGGTCCCCTTGTTCTCGGTGGTGAAGAAGGGTTCGAACAGGTGGTCGAGTTGTTCGGCGGCGACGCCTGGGCCGTCATCGACCACCTCGAGGATGGGCAGGTCGCTTTCCGGGTCGCGGTAGGTGCTGAGCCAGACCTGGCCGGTGCCGTGTTTCTGGCAGCTGTAGCGCAGGCCGTTCTGTACCAGGTTGGTCAGGATCTGGCCCAGCTGGTGGGGGTCCATGTGGGTCTGCAGGGTACCGGCTTCGGTCTTGACGTGCAGCGTCTGGCCGGCGGGCAGGGTAGGGCGCAACTCACCGGCGAAGCGGTGCGCCCAATAGCGCAGATCGATCAGCTGCGGCGCGGCCTGGCGTCGGCGCGACAGCTGCAGGACGTTTTCCACCACCCGATTCATTCGCCGTGACTGGTCCTGGATGATCTGCGCCAGGCGTCGATCCGGTGTGGTCAGTTCTTCGGATTCCTGCAGCAGCTGCGCGGCGTGACTGATGGCCCCCAGCGGGTTGCGGATCTCGTGGGCGATGCCGGCGGTGAGACGACCAAGGGAGGCGAGCTTGAGTTGCTGGGCCTGCTGGGCGATGCGCGAGACGTCTTCGAGAAAGGTGAGTACCCGTTCGCCTTCACCTTGCTGCAGCCGGGCGAAGCTGGGTTGCAGCAGCGGGCCGTTGGCATGGGCGCGCCAGGGCGTGGGACGGATGCTGGGATTGCGCTCCCATTCCTCCAGCCGCTGGGCGAGGCCCAGGGCCAGGGGCGTGATGGTGGCCTCGTCGTCCACCCCGAGCAGGCGCCGGGCTGCTGGATTGGCCAGCAGCACCTGGTACTCGGCATCGAACACCAGGATGCCGGTACGCATGCGTTCAAGGATCAGGGCATTGAGGGCTTCCAGTTCGGCCACTGCAGTGGCGCGGGTTTCGGCCAGGGCCTGGCTGTCCAGCAGCCGCCGGACCAGGCCCTGTACCAGCAGCGCCGTGGCGAAACAAAGGGTGCCCAGACCTGCCGCCTGCACATAGCCGCTGCCGCTGTCGCCACGGCGCAGGTCCAGGTAGCCGGTCGCCAACAGCAGGGCGATGGCGGCCAGGGCAGCGATCAGCAGGCCGCGGCGTCCGCGGATCAGGACGTTGGAGACCCCGACGGTCACCACCAGCAGACTGCCCATGCCGCTGGCGATGCCGCCGGCCAGGAAGAACAGGCCGCCCAGGGCGAGGATATCGATCAGTGCCAGGGCGAAGGCGCGACCGCGCAGCAGCCGATGGCCGACCGCGAGCACTACGTTGGTGGCCAGATAGGCCCAGCTGGCCTGACGGAACAGCAGGCCGTCGACGGTGCGCAGCCAGTGCTGATCCAGATCGCTGGAAATCAGCACCACCAGCGCCAGACCGATGACGATGCGATAGAGATGATAGAGCCGCAGGACCGCGTCGGCTCTCAGGATGCCTGGATCAGTCGCGGTGCTCATGCTGCAACCGGCGATGTTCGGCACTGCAATACCAGCGCTGGCCTTCGCCGTCGGCCAGGGCTCTTTCCTGGGGCACATGCACGCCGCAGTGGGCGCAGCGCACCATGGCATTGGGCGGCAGCGGAGGCGCCTTGGCAGCGGGCTTCTGCGTCTTGCCGCGCCACCAGCGTCTGATCATCCAGAACAGCGCGCCCAGGAGGACGAGCCACAATAGCAGGCGAAGCAGACCCATGGCGATCTCGCAGCGTGAAGGAGGGTGGAGTTTAGCAGGGCCGCCGCAGTGGGTGAGCCCCCGCAGGCATCGATTGTCCCGCTTCGCTGCATGCAGGAAAATGCAGCGATGAATCGGGCAAGGAAGAGTGCATGAGTCAGCTGCTGAAGGTCGTGATGGCGCAAGTGAACCTCAAGGTCGGCGACATCCATGGCAATGTGGAACGGATCATCACCGCGGCCCATGAGGCCCGGGACCGGTTGCAGGGGGATCTCATCGTCTTCCCGGAGTTGTCGCTGTGCGGTTATCCGCCGGAGGACCTGCTGCTGCGTTCGAGCATGCAGCGCCGCATCAAGCAGGGCTTGCAGCGGATCCGCCAGGAGATCGCCGGCATCCATGTGCTGGTGGGCTTTCCCTGGTTGGAAGAGGGGCGGCGTTACAACGCCTGTGCGGTCTATCGCGATGGCGCCGAGCTGGCCTGCTATCGCAAGCAGCAACTGCCCAACTATCAGGTGTTCGACGAAAAACGCTACTTCGAGCCGGGCGACAGTGCCGCCGTGTTCGACTACCAGGGCGTGCCCATCGGCGTCACCATCTGCGAAGACATCTGGTTCGCCGAGCCCATGGCCAAGGCCCGTGCCGCCGGGGCGCGGCTGATGCTCAATCTGAACGCTTCCCCCTTCCATGGTGGCAAGCAGCCGGAACGTGAGGCCGTGGTAGGCGAGCGTGCCCGGGAGGGCGGCATGCCAGTGGTCTACGTCAACCAGGTGGGTGGCCAGGACGAACTGGTGTTCGACGGCCACTCCTTCGTGGTGGATGCCCTGGGGCAGGTCAGCCAGCGCGCGCCGGCCTTCGTCGAGGGCCTCTATCCGGTCAGCTTCGACCGGGACCTGACCCCGCAGCCGGCCGAACTCACCCCCGTGGCTTCGTTGGAAGCCAGCGTCTATGACGCCCTGGTGCTGGGGGTACGCGACTACGTGCGCAAGAACGGCTTCAAGGGCGTGGTCCTGGGCCTGTCCGGTGGTATCGATTCGGCGCTGGTCCTGGCAGTCGCGGCGGATGCCCTGGGCGCGGAACAGGTGGAGGCGGTGATGATGCCCTACCACTACACCGCGCAGATCAGCCTGGACGATGCCGAAGCCGAGGCGCGGAAGCTGGGGGTACGCTACAGCGTCTTGCCCATCGCGGCCATGGTCGAGGCCTTCCAGCAAACCCTGGCCGGCGAATTCGCCGGACTTGGGCGCGACACCACCGAGGAGAATCTACAGGCGCGCTGCCGTGGCACCCTGCTGATGGCCATTTCCAACAAGAAGGGCTATCTGGTGCTCACCACCGGCAACAAGAGCGAGATGGCGGTGGGTTACGCCACCCTCTATGGCGACATGGCCGGTGGCTTCGATGTACTCAAGGACGTGCCCAAGACCCTGGTGTTCCGCCTCTGCGCGTACCGCAATCGCCACGGTGAGGTGATTCCCCAGCGGGTGATCGACCGGCCGCCGTCGGCGGAGCTGTCGCCGGACCAGAAGGACGAGGACTCGCTGCCGCCCTATCCGGTGCTCGACGAGATCCTGCGACTGTACGTCGAGCAGGATCTCTCGGCCGCGGACATCGTCGCCGCCGGCTTTGACGAGGAAACGGTGCGCAAGGTATTGCGTCTGGTGGATCTCAACGAGTACAAGCGACGCCAGGCGGCGGTCGGTGCACGAGTGACCCAGCGCGGTTTCGGTCGCGACCGGCGCTACCCGATCACCTCGGGCTGGCGGATCGGCGACTAATCCGCCGGTTCTGACGCAATAAAAAAGGGGAAGCCAGTGGCTTCCCCTTTGCACATCTGCTGCCGGATCAGTCGAACAGACCAAAGGTCAGGCGGCTGAACCAGGAGCGCTTGGCCGGAGCCGGGGTCGCGCCGCCGGCCTTCTCGGCTTCGGCCGGGTCGACGATGCGCAGCTCGGGCGCCAGGTTGTCACGCTCTTCCTGGTACTTGCGCTGGATGTCCTGGCTGGCGCGGGTCTCGCCGGGCGGCAGCGGATCGCTCGGGCGATCGATCAGGCCCAGGGTCGCGCGGGTCAGCCAGGAACGCTGCTGATCCTTGTCGTCCGGCTCGCGCAGCTGGAATTCGCCATCCTTGAGGCTGACGTTGTCCGGGTAGTTGAGCTTGAGGGTTTCCAGGCTGGTGGCCGCCAGGTCGTTCAGACCCAGGTGCTTGTAGGCCTCGGTCATGATTGCCAGGCCGTCACCTACGGACGGGGTGCCCTGGAAGTTCTCGACCACGTAGCGACCGCGGTTGGCGGCGGCCACATAGGCCTTGCGGGTCAGGTAGTAGTGGCCGACGTGGACGTCGTAGGCCGCCAGTAGGTTGCGCAGGTAGACCATGCGCGCCTTGGCGTCCGGGGCGTAGCGGCTGTTGGGGAAGCGGCTGGTGAACTGGGCGAAGTCGTTGAAGGAATCGCGCGCCGCGCCCGGGTCACGCTTGGTCATGTCCAGCGGCAGGAAGCGCGCCAGCAGGCCGCGGTCCTGTTCGAAGGAGGACACGCCCTTCATGTAGTAGGCGTAGTCGACATTGGGGTGCTGCGGATGCAGGCGGATGAAGCGATCCGCTGCCGTACGCGCCGCCTCGGGCTCGCCATTCTTGTAGTTGGCGTAGATCAGCTCCAGCTGGGCCTGTTCGGCATAGCGGCCGAAAGGATACCGCGACTCCAGGGCCTTCAGCTTGCTGATGGCGTCCGTGTAGCTGCTGCTGGAGATATCGCGCTGAGCCTGGGTATAGAGCTCGCCTTCCGGCAGATTTTCCGGAACCTCGGGCGCTTTCGAGGAGCAGGCGGCGGTGAGGACTAGGCTGGTGACCAGCAGCAGGTGCTTCAATTGCATGGCGGCTTGGATTCCCCGAAACGGTCGGCGGTGCAGGGATGAGTGCGGAGAGCGCTCACCTAGCCTGTGACGGGGCCGGAACCGTCCTGTTATGATGATCGACCCGGAATGCCGGGGCAAAAAAGTCGCCGTATTTAACCACAGGGTCGGGCCGATTCCAAAAGCCCCGCCATTGCCCGCGCAGATCCATGTCCGAATCCATCGTTCTCAATGCCGAAGTCCCCTACGAACTCGGTGGCCAGCGCCTCGATCAGGTCGCTGCCCAGCTGTTCGCCGAACATTCCCGCTCGCGTCTCGCCGCCTGGATCAAGGACGGTAGCCTGACCGTCGACGGCGCCGTGCTGCGTCCGCGTGACTCCGTCCATGGCGGCGCCCAGCTGGCGCTGCGTGCCGAGCGCGAGGCCCAGGGCGAGTGGGTGGCCCAGGACATCGAGCTGGACATCGTCTACGAAGACGATCACCTGCTGGTGCTCGACAAGCCGGCCGGGCTGGTGGTGCATCCGGCCGCCGGCCATGCCGACGGCACCCTGCTCAATGCCTTGCTGCACCATGTACCGGGACTGGAAAGCGTGCCGCGCGCCGGCATCGTCCATCGCCTGGACAAGGACACCACCGGGCTCATGGTGGTGGCCAAGACCCTGGAGGCCCATACCCACCTGGTCGCCCAGTTGCAGGCACGCTCGGTGAGCCGCATCTACGAAGCCGTCGTTGCCGGGGTGATCGTTGCCGGCGGCACGGTCAATGCGCCCATCGGCCGTCATTCCCAGCGTCGCCAGCAGATGGCGGTGATCGCCGGCGGCAAGCCAGCCGTCAGTCACTACCGGGTGCTAGAGCGCTTCCGTGCCTATACCCATACCCGGGTCAAGCTGGAGACCGGCCGTACCCACCAGATCCGCGTGCACATGACCCACGTCGGTTTCCCGCTGGTCGGCGATCCGGTCTATGGCGGTCGCTTCAAGATTCCGCCAGCGACCAATCCGACCCTGATCAAGACCCTGCGCGAATTTCCGCGCCAGGCGCTGCACGCGCGTTTCCTCGAACTGGACCATCCAGTGACCGGTGAACGGCTGCGCTGGGAGTCGCCGCTGCCGGAAGACCTGGTCTGGCTGCTGGATCTGTTGCGCCAGGACCGGGAGTCCTTCGAGTGACAGGCGCCGACTGGCTGCGGCCGGACTGGCCGGCGCCGATCGGCGTCCAGGCCTGCGTCACCACCCGCGTGGGCGGTGTCAGCCAGGCGCCCTTTGACAGCTTCAATCTGGGCACCCATGTCGGGGATGACCCGGCGGCGGTCGCCGAGAACCGTCGACGGCTGGGCGAGGCCCTGGGGTGCCAGCCGGCCTGGCTCGAACAGGTTCATGGCACCGCGGTGGTCGAAGCCGACCCGACCCAGGTGCTGCGTGCCGATGCGGCCTGGAGTGCTACGCCTAGTGTCGCCGTGACCATGATGACCGCCGACTGCCTGCCGGCGCTGTTCTGCCGGCGGGACGGTTCCCGCGTCGCGGCGGCCCACGCCGGCTGGCGCGGTCTGGCCGGTGGGGTGCTGGAAGCGGCTGCCGCCAGTCTGGCCGTGCCGCCCGCCGAGGTGCTGGTCTGGCTGGGGCCGGCCATTGGCCCAGCCAGCTTCGAGGTGGGTGTCGAGGTGCGTGAGGCTTTCCTTGCCCAGCACGGTGACGCCGGGCAGTGCTTCGTGGCCAAGGGCGGGGACAAGTACCTGGGCGATCTCTATGCTCTGGCCCGTCTGCGTCTCGCCGCCCAGGGCATCATGGCGGTCTATGGGGGTGGCTTCGATACCTTTGTCGATCACCAGCGCTTTTTCTCCTACCGGCGCGCCTCTCGCACCGGTCGCTTCGCCAGCCTGATCTGGATCAAGCCCTAGGCATTTTTTTGGGATGTCAAGCCTTCCTGGCTTGAATCGTTACGCATCGCCCCTATCTAAAGGTCATTCCCGCGGGTAATCGAAAGCGCCTTCTGCTGCGCCATCCCGCGTTTCAGATAAGGACCTTGCCCATGCGTATAGACCGTTTCACCAGCAAACTGCAGCTCGCCCTGGCGGATGCCCAATCCCTGGCCGTCGGCCACGACCATCCGGCCATCGAGCCGCTGCACCTGTTTTCCGCCTTGCTCGACCAGCAGGGTGGCTCCATTTCCCCGCTGCTGCGCCAGGTCGGCTTCGACCTTGCCAGCCTGCGCAAGACTCTCGGCGAAGAGCTGGACAAGCTACCCAAGATCCAGAATCCCACCGGCGACGTGAACCTGTCCCAGGACCTGGCGCGCCTGCTCAACCAGGCCGATCGCCTGGCCCAGCAGAAGGGTGACCAGTTCATCTCCAGCGAGCTGGTCCTGCTCGCCGCCATGGACGAGAACACCCGCCTCGGCAAATTGCTGCTGGGGCAGGGCGTTTCGCGCAAGGCGCTGGAGAACGCCATCAACAATCTGCGCGGCGGCGAAGCGGTCAATGACCCCAATGCCGAAGACAGCCGCAAGGCGCTGGACAAGTTCACCGTCGATCTCACCAAGCGCGCCGAAGACGGCAAGCTCGACCCGGTGATCGGCCGGGACGACGAGATCCGCCGCACCATCCAGGTCCTGCAACGGCGGACCAAGAACAACCCGGTGCTGATCGGCGAACCCGGCGTCGGCAAGACCGCCATCGCCGAAGGCCTGGCCCAGCGCATCATCAACGGCGAGGTGCCCGACGGCCTCAAGGACAAGCGCCTGCTCGCTCTGGACATGGGCGCCCTGATCGCCGGCGCCAAGTTCCGCGGTGAATTCGAGGAGCGCCTTAAAGGTGTGCTCAACGAACTGAGCAAACAGGAAGGGCGCATCATCCTGTTCATTGATGAGCTGCACACCATGGTCGGCGCCGGCAAGGCCGAAGGCGCCATGGATGCCGGCAACATGCTCAAGCCAGCCCTGGCCCGCGGCGAGCTGCATTGTGTGGGCGCCACCACTCTCGACGAGTACCGCCAGTTCATCGAAAAGGACGCGGCCCTAGAGCGGCGCTTCCAGAAGGTGCTGGTGGACGAGCCGAGCGAAGAGGACACCATCGCCATCCTGCGTGGCCTCAAGGAGCGCTACGAGGTGCACCACAAGGTAGCCATCACCGACGGCGCCATCATCGCCGCGGCCAAGCTGTCCCATCGCTACATCACCGACCGCCAGTTGCCGGACAAGGCCATCGACCTGATCGACGAGGCGGCCAGCCGCATCCGCATGGAGATCGACTCCAAGCCCGAGGCTCTGGATCGCCTGGATCGCCGGCTGATCCAGCTCAAGGTAGAACGCCAGGCGCTGAAGAAGGAAGAAGACGAGGCGGCGCGCAAGCGGCTGGAAAAGCTCGACGAGGACATCACCCGCCTCGAACAGGAGTACGCCGATCTGGAGGAAATCTGGAAGGCCGAGAAGGCCGAGGTCCAGGATTCCGCCCAGTTGCAGCAGCGCATCGAACAGGCCCGCACCGAGCTGGAGGCCGCTCGCCGCAAGGGTGACCTCAATCGCATGGCCGAGCTGCAGTACGGCACCATTCCCGATCTGGAGCGCAGTCTGCAGATGGTGGACCAGCACGAGAAGCCGGCCAACCAGCTCCTGCGCAACAAGGTCACCGAAGACGAGATCGCCGAGGTGGTTTCCAAGTGGACCGGCATTCCGGTGAGCAAGATGCTCGAAGGCGAGCGCGACAAGCTCTTGCGCATGGAAGAGGCCCTGCACAACCGGGTGATCGGCCAGGACGAGGCGGTCACCGCCGTGGCCAATGCCGTGCGCCGCTCGCGGGCCGGGTTGTCGGATCCCAACAAGCCCAGCGGGTCCTTCCTCTTCCTCGGCCCGACCGGGGTCGGTAAGACCGAGCTGTGCAAGTCGCTGGCGGAATTCCTCTTCGACACCGAGGACGCCATGGTGCGCATCGACATGTCCGAATTCATGGAGAAGCACTCCGTGGCTCGCCTGATCGGTGCGCCGCCCGGCTACGTCGGCTACGAGGAGGGCGGCTATCTGACCGAGGCCGTGCGGCGCAAGCCTTACTCGGTGGTTCTGCTGGACGAGGTGGAAAAGGCCCATCCGGATGTCTTCAACATCCTCCTGCAGGTGCTCGACGATGGGCGCCTGACCGATAGCCAGGGCCGTACCGTGGACTTCCGCAATGCGGTGATCGTCATGACCTCGAACCTGGGCTCGGCGCAGATCCAGGAGCTGGTGGGCGATCCCGATGCCCAGCGCGCCGCGGTGATGGATGCGGTGGCCGGTCATTTCCGCCCCGAGTTCATCAACCGTATCGACGAGGTGGTGGTGTTCGAGCCCCTGGGTCGCGAACAGATCGCGGGTATCGCCGAGATCCAGCTGCAGCACCTGCGGCAGCGCCTGGCCGAGCGCGATCTGCAACTCGAGCTGACGCCGGAGGCCTTAGACAAGCTGGTCGCCGTGGGCTACGACCCGGTCTATGGTGCGCGTCCGCTCAAGCGGGCCATCCAACGCTGGATCGAGAACCCCCTGGCGCAGCGCATCCTGTCGAGTGCCTTCGCGCCAAACACGCGGATCCACGGCAGCGTAGAGGGCGACGAGATCGTCTTCGCCTAGGAAAAGACCGGGTGACCTCAGGGTTGCCCGGCTTTCCGCATAAATTTGTGAAAAAACAGCAGGCTAGGTGTTGACGTCTGTTTCTACTTCCGTAAAATGGCGCACCTCACTTACGGCAAAGCTCGAAAGGCACTGACGTAAGAGGGGTTGGAAGATCGAAATTCCGCGATAGCTCAGTCGGTAGAGCAAATGACTGTTAATCATTGGGTCCCTGGTTCGAGTCCAGGTCGCGGAGCCACTTCCATTCTCGGGGTATAGCGCAGCCCGGTAGCGCGCCTGCTTTGGGAGCAGGATGTCGGGAGTTCGAATCCCCCTACCCCGACCATATTTGGGTCGTTAGCTCAGTTGGTAGAGCAGTTGGCTTTTAACCAATTGGTCGCAGGTTCGAATCCTGCACGACCCACCATCTTCACCCAGAACCCTCCTTGCGGAGGGTTTTGGCATTTCTCGCAGCTAATACAAGCAGCCGTCTGTCGCGAAACATAGCTTCGCAATGAAGTGATGTCAAACCGCGATATCTCATGCCAATGACGCTCTGGCACTGGGCTAGGAGCCTGGAAGGCATGTTATTACGGCTGTTATCTATCGAAGGCGCGAAAGTGTTCCTTGAGAGCTAGTTCTCAATTTCGGATGAACGGCGACTTTTGGGAGTCGAAGCGGTGGGGGCGATCACCCTGATTTTGAGCGGACTTCGAATCTGCTTACGGGGGAAATTCTGGCAGGGCTGGCCTGGAGCCGGGTTTCCGTCGTCATCGAATGCCCAGATCTCAGTAGCAGCTGATCCAACCCACTGGACGATAGGAGCTGGCTCAGCTGCCTTACCTGGTGGGCCATTTCTTCCAAGTCTGGACCAATCAACGTTTCAGATCGCTCAGGCAGACGAACAGCTGAGCGTTGCTCTCTGCCAGCGTTTGGCGCTGGTAGCGCGCGCGGAGAAGCCTGAACCGATTCCGCGGCAGGCTCTCTCGTGCCAGTCAGGGTAGGCGTTGAATGGTGCGATGGTGCTTTAGTGATAGCTGGCGCCGGAGCGCCGTAATCCACACGAGCACGTTGCCGATGCTTCGGCTTGGCCGCCTCGATCCTATCGTTCATGGCATCGCGCATCACTTCATAGTCTGGCTCGATGTATTCCATCGTGGTCGCCAAATTCGAGTGGTTCAGCAGCTGCTTGGTGACATGGATGTTCCGGTCAGGCTGACGCATCAGGTCGCTTGCCAAGGTATGTCTGAATCGATGGGGAGTCATCCTCACACCCGTCATACGAATCAGCTTCGTGTACATGGCCTCGACCTGATTGTCGTTCATCACGTCGCGGCGGTAGTGGCTTGAGAAGCGGTTGACGTTGAACAGCTGATCGGCAGGCTCAAATCCGCATGACACTGCTGTATCCAGTAGCCGGGTCAGGTGTGGGTAGAGGGCTGTCGGAATCGGCACGGCGAACTCGCGGTGTGTCTTTTCCAGTTCTCCGCGAATTACGATCAGGTTCTCCTCTAGGTCTATGTCCTGCAGGCGTATCGAGATTAGTGCGTTCAACCGTATCCCAGTGAGATGGAAGGTCTCGAACACGATCAGCCAGAACCACGCAGGCGTGATCTTGGCCCGTTTCTGCTCCTTGAGCTCGTCCTGCTCCAGCAGGAGGAGAAGGTCACGAGCGCGCTCGATGGCGCTGCGGGCGACCGTCTTCTTCCTACGTTTCGGTGGGACCACGCTTGTCTTCTTGAAGGGGTTACGCTGCAGGTCGACGAGCCCTTCATTGAGGCCGAACTCGGCGATGGTCTTGAGGTGGCTGCTATAGGTATTCCAGCTCCGCTTGCTCAAGCCGTCATCCAGCAACTGCTTCCGCCACTCGATAATTTTCTCCCGATCAACCTGTTCGAGCGATAGATCCTCGAAGCGGCGTATGAATGCGCGCGCCGCCGCACGGTAGATTTTCTCGGTGGCGGGGCGGAAATCGCTCAGAGCGATGAATTTCTCTGTGAGCTCAAACAGCGGCAAGTTCATTGCTCTGCCTCCGTGCCCTGCAGTTTGATGCTGGGATTGTCGAATGGCGGCTGAGCGAAGATTGAAGTGGGATCCTGCAGCAGATAGCCCTTGAGTGACTTGGATTTTCGCGGGCCGATAACCTCGCAAGTCCAGATGTTGAGGTTGTCCGGCGTCTTGCGATTGATTTTGAGCTTCTCAAATGCACGCTGTACCAGTTGCCATGGATCGATATCGCGCTCCTTTGCCTCCTTCTGCAGATGAGGGTGTTCTAGGACATAGCGTTTGAAGAGCCCCGGACTCACCAAGAACGCGGTGCCATCCACGGTGTGGATCATCGCCTTGGCATCGTTGATCACCAGCTTGTGGGATAAGACTCCGTGACGAGCCCAGTCTATGAATGCCTGACCTAGCTCCGCTCCACCTGGTACCGCGACTGCAGCCGCAGAAATATCCTCGACTGGGTGGGCTTCTTGGTCATCGAGAGCGAGGTCGATGGTCGGTTGGGGCGGAGTGAGTGGAACAGCAGAGGGCGTATGGCCGAAGAGGTCATCTGCCAGTGCGAGGGTGTCTTCCATGGAGTCCAAACCGGTCTGGAATGCGGGCGGCCGCAGTGTTTCGGAATGGACTGTCGTTTGGAAAGATGTGACATCTGTCACAGTATGTGTTATCGCGATTGATGGCGAAGTGATATCGCTCGCTATATCAACCCGCTGCTGCTCTGGCTCTCCACCGTCTGTCTGCTCGAGTGTGAGAGTTCCAGTAAATGGAGCTGGTCGATCTGCAGGATCTGGCCAGATCAGTGCAGGGGAAATCTTCAAGAAGGTAAACGTCTGACTCCACCCCTTGCCATTGTCGACCTTCGCCTTCCAGATTGCCTTGTCCTGAGCGTTGACCTGGATGATGGCCTGGTCCTGGATCAGGTTGAAGAATGGGGCGTTCGACGTTGGGATACCTTCTACACCTTGGGAAAGCATCAGCGCCCGCAGCTGGTCTGACGCAGGCTTGCTGACGAGCCATAGCGCATCCTGGGTCAGCCACCCGTCCGAGGGCCCTTCTGGCTGGTTCAGCTTGAACTTCTCAATGACCAGAGTGCGTAGCCCATCGGCCAGCTGACGTTGGATCGTG
Source organism: Pseudomonas sp. Snoq117.2 (assembly GCF_900110545.1). Classification (NCBI taxonomy): domain Bacteria; kingdom Pseudomonadati; phylum Pseudomonadota; class Gammaproteobacteria; order Pseudomonadales; family Pseudomonadaceae; genus Pseudomonas; species Pseudomonas sp. Snoq117.2. Next base: position 188,561 of record NZ_FOED01000007.1, read on the forward strand.
TTCTTGGGCGCCTCCATCGCACGTTGCGGGTTGGCGCCGAGTTCTTGGGCGACACTCGCCTGGTCGGCCTGGACGATCATCTCGCCCAGTACGCCAGCGTGCTGGTATTGCCCGGCCAACACGAAGATCAGCGATGACCATAGCTCGCGGTAGCCACTGAGCCAGTCCAGTACGTGGGACGGCAGCACCTGGAAATAGACGAGTGCTGAGGCAGCGCCATGAAGCTGGTAATCGCGACCTTTGACGTATCGGAAGCGGTAGGGCTTCTCAATGCGACCGTGCCAGGGGTGCCATGGCTCGCCGTCCTCGAGGACGACCTCGATGTCGACAGCAATCTTGCCCAAGTCGTGGAGGAGGGCGCCGTAGGCTACTGCTGCTGACCACGCTTCGGCCTGGGCTGCTTGTGACTCAGGCGGTGCGCCGATGGGAAGGAGGTAGTTCTGCCGGATCTTCAGTGCGTAGGCGACGATCTCCAGCCCGTGGTCGAGCAGGCCCCCGGGATAGGCATGGTGGTGGTTTTCCGAAGCGGGAAGCTGCTGGACCAGGTCAGCGTAGCGCCCGAGAGGGTCCCGATAGAGTGAGGCGAACTGCTCGCGGGACAGCGACGTCCGCTGCCAGATGTTCTCGATGAGCTTCTGCCGGCGGGGGAGGGCTAGTAGGTCCTGGCCTGCAGACGGTCGTGTGAAGCCGTGTTTGCTGGCGCCTAGAGGCACGGCGGGTGGGGCTTTCTTCCTGAAAAAGAGATCGAACATGGCATGCCCTTGGCGGTTCTTGGGCCTGCGTTGTCGATCAGCAGCGGTAAGCGAACAATGGTAAACCGCTATCACGGCTCGGAAGGTTGGGAAGGCGGATGGCTACTATGGTTTGAGGCCTGGGCACCCTTTGCTCTCGCAGCCAACGGCGGAGCCCTTTCTGGTAGGGCTTTTACCCTTAGGGCCCCCTTCCGTTCCCTCTTTTGCTCTAGCCCATTTTTGCCTCTAACCCCTTGGCTCATGTGATGGACAGCTCAAATCCTGATGGGTCCAAGCACGATAAAGCTGTTGCGGGCTAGTGAGCTGGGGCGTATAAGTGATGTCATAACGCAATCCCTCTACAGCATCATTGGGTGAACCGAATGGCTTCCAGCAATTCCACAGCTGCACGACTAGGTGCTCTAGCCGGAAGGTTTCTAGTTCGCCTTGGAAGTGTCGAATCTGCAGTTTGGCGGGCGGTACATGGGCTAGGTTTGCCTTCGCATCTTTGTGTGGTGGGCATGTGGCTCGTACGCATCTCAATAGGTGCTGCGCTTGCTTTCTTTTCTTTCGTCGGTCTCCTACTCACTACCGGTTTGATTGCTACAGCACTGCTGGCATCTACCCTGTCCAGGTCTTCCTTCAAGCCCTCTGACTGTGTGCAATCCTTCGAATACGACCACTATTCTAATGGCCATCATTACAAAGATGGTGTTCGTATAGATTGAGGGCTGTGCCCTCAATCTATCTGCGTCATTTCTTAGCGATACTTTGAGCTACATCCGCTCCCTTTCTGGATGCTCCGGCGGCGTCCTTTGTCCCGTTGTTCAACGCGTCTAGAACCGAACCTACCTTCGCTCCTGACCAGCTCATAGCCGTGATCCAGAAGGCTGGCAGGATCAAGAACATCGCCCCCATGACGTAATTCAGCAGCATGTCTCCCTGCATGTTGCTCAGGCCGATGATAGGGTCGAAGTTCGCGTGCGGTGCGGTGTTATTGACCTTGTAGATGCCGGTGCCGTACAGCGCATCCATGATCGTACTGTCGACCCACCTCGCCAGTTGCAGCCAGAAATCCACGAAGATCAGCGCGAACTGGGCAAATGTCAGCGTCATGGCCACCTTGAGGTCATAGGTCCCCAGTACCAATACGAGTGGGATGCAGATGATGAACGCCATCTTCAGGAAGGCCATCACCATCGGCGCGGCCTGCCGGACGCTGTCCATGGCCGGGAAGTAAGCGAGCGAGCCCACTGCCTGTCCCAGGCCAGCCGTGACCCTGGCGGCGTCGTTGTACAGCGAGCTGCCGATCTGGCCGCCGTAGTCCCCGTAGACTTGCCCCTGCGTCAGCGTCTGCTTCTTCGGTGATACCAGGTCCCGAATCACTGAGTCATTCACCTCGTCCTGTGACATGAAGCTTGCCCATTTGGCCAGCTTGGTGAGGGTGTCCGGCTCAACCTGTGCCAGCAGTCGTGCTTTTAGACCGATTGAGCCATCCGACCACCACTGGGTGCAGGTGGGATAGCCACCTCCGCCGGTGGTCTGTGCCAGGCCTGCGTCCCGGGTCGCATCGTAGGGCCATGCCGTGCGCGGGGTATGCGAGCGGAAGCCCGAGCTGCCGTCGCTGTAGTAGCCGCTGGTGCTGAGAAAGTACTTGGAGCCGATCCAACTCACGTCCAGATACTGCTTGTCCGTCAGGGAGGGCTGAGTCATGAACAGCTTGGCGCGAGCCCGGGCGTAGCAGTCGTTGGTGAAATCTGCGACCTCCTGAGCGAGGAGGGGGTTGTCGATCCGCTCGGCATTGACCTCCATGCGCAGCTGCTGCAGATCCTGACCGCAGGGAATGCTGGCCACCGCGGCGGCGGCCGCACCCTTGGAAAGGGCGTGGACCACCATCCACCACACCGGTACCTGGGCGCTCTTGCCGTTGAGAGTGCTGAAGGACGTCGCCCAACCCGTTCCATCAGGCTTGGGTACGTCGACCTGGCATTGCTTGGAGCGAGTTTGGTCGTACTGGATGGTCGAGAAGCTGATCGTCGCCGCGGTGGACGGCATCAGCCCGAGCATGATGACGAAGATGGCCGTATAGAACCGATTCTCGATCCTGGCCAGGCTTAGAATCCCCTTGTTGCCCTCGTCCTGGCCCTCGCCACGGGCGCGCAACCACTCCTGGATGATGATGGCAGCGAACGGCGCGGCGAAAAGCCCGGTCCCGCCGATCATCTCCCAGATGCCGCTGTTGATGATCCAGCCCACCAGGGTCAGGTAATACTCGAGGTAGTCATTGGTATAGAGCTGCATGGCGATCTCCTACAGCAGGCCGGCATTGCGCAATTCGAAGAGACCGATGACCAATACGGTCATCACTTCGCAGCGATAGAGGCGTCCGCGATCCTCGTTCGCAGCGATGAGGCGCTTCCGGCATGGCCACCAGAAAATCACCAGGCCGGCATACAGGCAGATCCGCCACACCAGAAAGTGGGTGTGATGATCGGCCTGCCACTGCCGATAGCTCTGCAGGTCGCCGAAGCCCCAAGCCGCGACCAGGACGAAGGCCAGGGCCAGACAGACCGCGAGTAGGAAGGGCCACAGCAGTGACCAGGTAATCCGAAGGCTACGCCGGCCGATCCGGAGGCCGGTCCGAACGCGTTGGGTCCAGGAAGAGGTCGTCATGGTCATTCGCCCTTCCTTGCTGGGTTTTCAGTGCGATCCAGCCGGTTCGGCAGCGGATCGCCCTGGAAGATGCCCTTGGAGGCGTCCTTGCGGATCGAGGCGCGCTGCAGGATGGTGGTCGGCGAGTTGCCAGCCAGCTCTCGGCGCATGTCCAGCTCGGTCTTGAGGTTCTGGATCTCGGCCTGCAGGTTGGCAGCGTTCTGGTCGACCTGCGTCTGGGCGACTTGGTTGGCGGCGACATTGGGCTCCTGACGGCCAGCGGCCAAGGTGCGTGTCAAGGACATGGCTTTCTCGATGACATCAGCGAGGGCCACCTCGGACACTAGCCGCTTGGCCAGAACGTCCTGTTCCTGCTCTGTACGCAGCGATTCGATGATGCCGCGGGTGATCGGGATGGAGTTGCTGCCGGCAGCGGCCAGGTTCTCGGGCGTCATCGGCTGAGTGCCGGCGATCAGCGCGTTTACCGCCTTGAGCTTGGTGTCGTAGGTTTCCTGAATCAGCGGGGTAAGCCCGACTCCGGCCTGGGTCACGGTCTTCTGGCAGTTGTCGCAAGTCTGCTGTTGTTGCTCGCCCAGCACCCGGGTGGCGAAGGTCGCGGCCTCCTGCGGCGACGACCAGGTACTGCAGACGAGGCCGCCGTTGCAGCTGCTGGCCGGGATCGAGCCGGTAGCGGTGGGTGAGCGGCCACTGAGCAGGTTGTAGCCGGCCTTGGTGACGTCGCCGACCACCTTGATGGGCTGCTGGCCACTGCCACCGGCCTTGCCCCCGCCGACCCATGTCACGCCCTCGTTGCCGCCCTTCTGCTCGACCTGGTTGATGGCGGCGACGGCATCGGTGGTGCCGGCGGCGGCCGATTTCATCGCCTCGCCTTCGGCGAGCTTGTTCCAGCCGACCTGGCTGCCGGCGACGTCGAGCATCTTGTCGGCGATCGCGCGGCAGGTGCCTTTCGAACGATCGAAGTCCAGGCGCGCCTGGCCAATGCCATTGGTGATGAGGTTGTACAGGCCCGGGTTGGCGCGCTGCAGGATCAAGCCGGGTAGGGAAGCTACGGCGCCGGTGGCATTCTGCAGCACCGAGCTCATGATGGTCTGGAAGCCCTGGGTGGCGCCGTTTAGCTGGTTCTGCAGGGTGTTGGTCAGGCTCATGTTTCCGCAGATCAGGTTGGTGTTCCAGCCGCCGCCAATCTGGATGCTGTCCATGTTGCCAACGCTGCCCATCGACACGGCATTGCCACCGCCGATGCTGTAGAGCACGTCGTCACCGATGACGCTGCCTTGGGACTGCACACGGTAGGGCTCGACCGCCTGGACCGCGCTGCCGAGAAGAAGGCCGGCCAGGCAGGTGCCGGCCAGCAAGGTGAGGCGAGAGGTATTCATGACCGACGGCTCCCTGATCATTGAAAGTCGATGCTGCCCAGGAAGACCTGGCCTTCACGCTTGCAGCAGCTGTAGGGGCGCCACAGCGCCCAGGCATAGGCACCCACGGCGTCCTGGATGTGTGGGCCCGGGTTGGGGAAGGCAGCGCAGCTCTGGCTCAGCGTGGGCGCGAGCTCCTGCCACTTGCCTGTGGTGGCATCGCCCTCGAGAAGCTCGCCAGCGGGCCAGTAGCCGTCTTCCGGCTGGGCCAGCAACGACTGGTAGACGTGGATCTGGCCGGAGCGCGTGACCACATCGCCGGCGCGCTGGGCCATGACCGCCGCAGCCTTGTAGTCATCGGGCTGATGCAGAAAGCCACTGCGCGGATAGACGTTGCCCCAGAGGTCGCCGGACTGGGTGCCGCCCACTTCTCGTTTGCCGGGGATGAGGGCTTCGGGATAGACCATCTCGGGGATGCCGTACCGCCAGGCCAGGTAGTCGTAATTGCTCAGCAGGTAGGGCATGTAGGCTGTGCCGGCGCCCTTGCATGTGTAGCCCGAGGCGCTGGCGAACTGGCTGAAGGCGTAGCCGCCCGGGTGGCCGATGACATCGGTGTTCTTGAAGCGAGCGCTGATGGTGGTGTTGGCCTGGGTCGCGCTGTCGCCCGGGTCATTGCCGCCGGCGGCAACGCTGCTGACGGGGCTGAAAGAGGCCATCTCCGTCCAGGGGTTTTCGCCGGTATTGGCGTAGCTGGACACCACGGCATCGGGCACGAAGTGCCGTACCTTGGCCGAGGTCTTCACCTTGCAGCCGTAGGGGGTACAGAACAGCCAGTAGCAGATGCCAACCACCTTGTATTCGAGGCACTCAGGCGAGAGCGAGGACGACACGATCGTTGCGGTCGTGACAGCCGCTGTAGCCTGCAGGCTGGTCGCCATAGGGATGGCCAGCGCAAGGCGCCGCAGACGTTGCAGAGGCCGGCTCATCGTCCGGTACTCCGGTAGCGCTCAATGCTGGCCACGGCGGCTGCCACGTCAGGCTGCCCGTAAACCACATACCGGCGATCCACTACCACGGCCGGCAGCTTGGTCACTCCCAGGCTCCAGGCATCGGCAACGTCCTGGTGCGCCTTGGGGAGATCTCGGCCCAGCTGCTGCGCCGACGCCGAGCGCATCCGCTGCTGCATGATGGCTACAGACTGTCGCGGATCTGCCGGCAGGCCTTCAGATAGCTTTTGCTCAAGGCGCTCCGGGGCATCCAAAAGCACCACCCGGGCGCCGACGCTGTTGGTGAGGGGATGAGTGGCGTCGGAGACTGCAAGCACGTCCGCTGCGGCGAAGGAGGAGTTGCAGGCGGCAAGGGCGCAGATGAGCCAGCGGAGCGGCCGCCCAGCAGGGGAGCGGGAGGGTAGAGAGTGCATGCGCAGTACCAGGCAAAGGATTGGCTGGTACAGGAAACGCGATCACGCGGGCTGGGTCAGCGGGAAACCATATCCAGGTCGCTGGAGGTTAAAAAAGCTTCCCAGCAGACGCGAGTAGCCCGACTCAGGTCAGGTATCTCAGCGCTGCCAAGGCACTACCCACGGCAGCCTGATGCAGCTGCTTTTCGTCCTGTCGGCCCTGCCAGTACCCACGGCGTTCAGCGAATCGAAAGGCCAGGGCAGTATCACCACGGCGAAGGGCTGCCTGCTGCTGGGCATCGGCGATGTCACTGAAAAGTGTGAACAGCAGACGTTCCGCGGACTGCATCGCTTCCCGCTCGCTATCGTAAGCTTCCTGATGTTCATAGACGCCCACGCGGAACAGCCACTGGACTTGGTACAGATGAGTCACCTGTGCCAGCTTGATCGGAGGAAGTGCGTCTCTGGATTCGAAGACGATCCGGGCTTTCACAGTCGAGGCGCCTACTGCCGACGAGGTGGATGATTTAGCGGGATGACTCATCGGGAATGCCTGCTGAAAGAGAATTGCGGCGCTGGGCCTCTCGACGTTGTCTTTCAACATCGATCATTCGCAGCAGATAGGTGAGGCGGCTGTTGAGCCGCTGCAGGGTTTTATCGGAGAGGCTGGCCAGCCATAGCGGGATGTCATTGGCGCTGCTGCGCATCCGCTCCCTCCTGGCTTGCCAGCCAGTCCATGGCGGACAGCATGCCGGCGTCATCGAGCAGCGACGGTAGGCGGATGACCCGGCCTGAACTGTTATCCCTCAGCTCAAAGGTCGGCGTGGCATCGATGCGCTTCTTCGCAGCAGCAGCAGTCTGCTCCGCGACCACTCGGCGTACCGTGGCGTTGTCCTGGATACAGTCCTGCAGGTGCTGCGACGATAAGGCGGACTGCAAGCCCAGATGATCAATCGGCACCGCAAGGCCACCGCCATTACCGCGGCTGTGCCGGTAGACGGCCTCAACGGCTTGCCAGAACATGGCGTTGCCGCCCAGCCAGCCCGCGCATGTGACCAAGCGTGCCTCGTGCACAGCGGCCTCGCCGTGCATGGCCAGAGGCAGGTGATGCCACTGCCAGTTGAGCGAATCCTGCCGCTCAACTAGCTGCTTCAGCTGGGGGAAAGCGTCCTTGCAGTAGGGGCACTCCAGGTCCGCATATTCGATAAGGGTGAAGCGCGCCTTTGCATTCCCGTAGACGAACATGGGTGGTTCTGGAGTAGGAGTTTTTGTAGCTGCGACCCGTCCGAACAGGTGCCACAAGCAGAACAGCGCCACGGCGATCATTGCCAGCGCTAGAGCCGCGGGCTTTCCAGAGAGCGACCTCCTGATCATGCCGACGCTTCCCTAGGGGCGGTTTCATCAGGTTCACGACCCAGCACATCTCGATGCAGCGCCTCGAGCAAGGCCTGCTGTGCCTCGTCCGGCTGCGGATGCTTGGCCAACCAATCCTTGAGCGCCGTATCGAGCTGAGCCTCGACCTCCCGGCGATCCACTGCGCGCGCCTTCACCGCCTGCAGGTTGGTGATCAGCACTGGTGCGCAGATCTGCAGCGCTGTCAGGGTGTCTTGCCCAGGCTGGCTGAGTAGCTTAGTCAGGCTGTCGATGAGGTCCTGGGTAAAGCGGTCCATTGCCCTCATGCGCATGCCCCCGAAGCGGGTGGCAGATCGAAGTGATAGGGCTCGATGCCGCGTAGCCGATCCAGCCGCGCCGCCACGGCCACGGCTGCACCCAGCTCATCGGTGCCGAGCTCCTCCATCAGTTGCGCGCGTTCAGCCTTCTCCTCAGGCTCAGTCATCGCCAGGGCGAGGAATAGACTGGGCGGTACCGCGCGAAAGAGGATCTCCATAGATTTGGACAGCACCACCCCTTCGGTGTAGGCACCGCTTTGCTTGCGCGCTGACAACATCAGCTCCTTCTGCGCGGGCGTCAGGGAGCGGAATCTGGAAATCTTCTCGACCTCATCCGGCGGCATGTTGAGGCAGATCCACCACTCGATCATGTTGAGCATCGGTGCGCCGGAGAGCGGGATGTCGTCGATGTTCTGGGTGGCCAGCCAGAACCAGGCTCCAAGTTTTCGCCACATCTTGGTGATCTTCATGGCATAGGGCAGCAGCAGGGGATGCTTGGTGATGATGTGGCCTTCGTCGGTCAGCTTGATCAGCGGACGACCCTTGAATTGGTCGCGTTCGGCGATGTTGTTGATCGAGTTGAGCAGCGAGATGTAGGCGATGCCGAGCTGCGCCTGGTAGCCCTCTCGGGCGTAGGTGGCGAAATCCACCACGGTCAGGTCGGCTTCCGGCCAAGGCGTGCCGGGGCGGTTGAACATCTCCCCGTCGGCGCCCATGCAGAACATGTCCATGGACTCGGCCATCTCCTGCAGACGCTCTCGGCGCGCTGCGGGAAGGCCTTCGTCTCGCGCTGCCTCGCTTAAGGCATCGCGGACATCTTTCGTCAGCACGGTCTTCTCTGCCTTGGAGCAGGTCTTGGCCGCATTGATGATGGCGTGACGGATTGCCGCGCGGTCGGCACGGGTCAGTCGGGCGTCCTCCTTCTCCTCACCGCCGGTAATCATGAGGCGTGCTACGATCTCCATCTCACCGAGCACGTCGCGCTGATCGTCCTCGAGGTTGGCCTGAGGGGTACTGTTGCGGTCCGACGCCTCCAGGTCCTCGGCATCAAGGACGGCAACACGAGCCGGGTCGTCTGCAAGACGGATAGCGTCAGCAAAGGGCGCCAGGCTGACACCGGATCCTGGGGAAAGGCGCACGCGATGCACGGTCAGGCCCAGACGCTGTGCGAAGTCCGCCAGCAGACCAAAGCTGTTGCCGGCCTCGGCGACGAACATGCGCGGCCGGTAGCTGGCCAGCCACTGGATCATAAGATTGTTGAGCGTGGCCGATTTGCCGGCACCGGTGGGACCGAAGACAAAGCCATGGGCATTCATCTGACGATCTTCCTTGTTGAAGGGGTCGAACGTCAGAGGCGCGCCGCCGCGGTTGAAGAGGGTAGTCCCGGGGTGGCCGGTGCCGGTGTGCCGACCCCAGACCGGGGCCAGGTTGGCCACGTGCTGGACGAGCAGCATCTGGGCATACCATTGCAGGGCCCTGGGCTGATTCGGGTCGAAGTTGGCCGGGAGCCATCTGAGATAGCTGGAAAGACCAGCGACCTCATCATCCGGCTGCACTGGCTCCATGCTGGCGCCCAACAGGATGTTAGTCAGGTCCATACAGCGCTGGGTCAGCTCGGCCTCGTGCTTGCCGCGGACATAGAAGGCAACGCTGCCCTTGTAGAGCTTGTGCTTGCGGCCAATCAGGTAGCGGGCGTCCTGGATGGCTTCGCGGGTCAGAGCTGAGGCTTGATTATCGCCTACGGCCTTCTTATGCAGGTTGTTGAGGTAGGCTTCCAACGTATCCTGAGGCGTGATCACCAGGGTGATGGCCAGCACCGTGTCCTCGGGAAGCTTATCCATAAGCGCATTGAGCGCATCACCGCCCTTGCGGGTTTCACCGGTCAGGTGCCCCGTCCGCGGCGCCTCGCGTAGGCGATCGAGCATGATCACCCGAGTAGGCTGGCCATCGAAAAACCAGATGCCCTTGTCTGCGTCCGAGCGAGGCTCGCGGTACAGCAGGCACTGTGAGAAGTCCGTGCCACTGGCCAGTACGGGGATGGTGCCGTCCTCGACCTCGGTTGGCGTGTTCACCAGCTCGAAGAAGCGGTCATGGTCCTTGCGCGTAGTCCCCAGATGATCGGGGCAGGGATTGAACCACTGCAGCAGCCAATGCCGGATCGCACGCTCTTCCATACGGATGGCTTTGACGCCGGCGTTGGCCAACGAGCCGACCAGGCGCTCACAGGTGTTGCGCAGGTAAAGCGCGGGATCCTGGCCCCGCATCATGCCGTCGCCAACACTGCGCCGCGACACCACCAGGCGGACACGACGTTGTTGGCCACGCCAGGGCAGCTTGGAGACGACCTTGTCCTCGAACAGGCCGCCAGGCTTGGAGATGGCTGAGAGGTGGTGCTTCATCAGCCCCTGGTAGAGCTCGGTAAAGGCCGTGCCTTGGGCACGCGGCTTCACGTAGCTGCGGAAGCCCTCAAGGAAGTTGTCGAACTGGATCTCGTCATAGGCGTACATCTGGATGACCCAGGGACTGACCTCGAGCTCATCGAAGCTATCCTGCAGGGCATTCTCCAGGGCATCCCGCGCTTGGCGGAGCCAGTCCGGGGACCGACCCTCGGTGCCGATCGGCACGATGTCGAAAAAGGCTGCCAGCGACTTGCCGTCCTCGAGCAGCATGGCCTGGTGCTCGGGCAGGTACTCGATCCAGGGCAGCAGATTAGTGAAGCTGGGATTGACGTCGTAGAGCTTGGCCACGTCAGCCACGGTCGCAGGCTTCTCCTTAGCGGTCATCCAGGCACCGGGCTCGGGAATGCCATGAGCTCTCAGACGATCCAAATGGCGCTGATAGGCCGCTTCCTCGTCGACCTCCAAGGCGCGCGTAGCGCGGATGGATTGGGGGTGATGGGGAGGGGCGTCCTGCTGCGGGGCTGAAAGGCCTACTTCTGGCTCATGCTGTCGCAGGTCGAGGTCTGATTCCGCCGAGACCGTTGGCTCAGCTTCTATTTCAGTTGCAACGGATTGTGCGGTCTTTCGGCCGCGAAAACGTTCGAGGATGCCCATCAATAGTTCTCCACCCGCTCACCGGGCATGGCGTATTGCACACGTTGGTAGAGCGGAAAAACGGTGGTATAGCCGGGAATAGGTGCGGGGTCCGAGCCCGCCAGGTGCGGGAAGACGTACATGACCAGGTCCGGATTGGGCAGGCGCTTGAACTGGCTGTAGATCTCGTTCTGCGCGGTGCGCGAATAGCCGGCGTTGTCCGCCAGCGGGCGGGCCTGGGCCGTGTCTATCGGACGGCGCAGCTCCGCCCGGGCATCAACCAGTTGGCGTCCCTGGCTGCTGCCGGCTGAGGCGGTAGTGCCGACGTTCCAGACGTCCATCATGGTCTGGTCACCATGGGGCAGCATCTTCTCCTTGTTGACCGAGCAGCCACTCGCCAGCAGTGCCATGGCCAGCACAGCCGCCATCTGTAGTCGTGCGTGATTAGTCGAGGTCAGCCGAGGCATGGCGGGCTCCCTTGCGATAGTCGACCTTGCGGCCCTTGAGTTCGTAGTCGATGGCCAGCTCCTGGTCGAGGTGGATGGCTACTTTCGCCCCGGGCTGGACATAAATGGCGGCGAAGGCCTGGCCATAGAGCTTGTTTACCCAGGTGGAGATGTCGCTGACACCCTGGTTCAGGATCTTGCCCATGGCCTCGTTGCCGGAGATCCCGGTCGTGCCGATGGTGCCGCTGGAGGTCTGCACGTAGCTCGAGCTGCTGCCATCGCTCTTGATGAGTGAGGCCGCGCCGGCGCCAGCGGCTGTGATGAGGGCTTGGGAGCCGATGTACTGGGCAGCGTTGCTGCGGCGATCACCGGCGATGCAGGGGATACCGTAGGGATCGCTGATCCAACCCATACCGCCCTGAACAGCAGCCGGTTGGCCATTGCTGGAAGTGTTCTGGTTGTTCTGGCCGTTGTTCTGCTGACCGCCGTTCTCTTGCGGTGCCGGCAGCGTACGCACGGTGCCGTCGGTGAAGACGAAGGTCATGCTGCGGATCTGGCCTCGCACGCAGGACAGGGTCCAGTCGCCTGAGGCCGTCCCACTCACGACAGCGCCGGCGACATCGGGAAGATCGATGCCGTTGGCGGTCAGGTTGTCGGGGCCGATCAGCACCTTGAAGGGGTAAGGGTCGTTGACCGTGCCGTCGACCGGCACGCGGCCCACCAGGGCGGTCATGGACACCGAGCCCATCAGCGTCGAGTTCTGCGGCAGGGTGTAGACCTTGCGGACCTTCTTGCGCGACTGCTCATCGCCGCCCATGCCATCAGCCACGCGCTGAGCGCTGCCAGACGCCGCATCCAGGGTCTTCTGGCCAGCGGTGCCGAATGAGGTTGGGAAGGCGAAGCCACTGGCCACCTGGCCACTGCCGGCAGCGATAGGCTTGCCGTTGGCATCGACCGCCGTGCCGTCCTGTGGCTCGATCCAGACCAGGTCCGAGCTACCGCTGCCTTTCTTAAACTGATTGCCTTCGCCCGGGTTGATGCCGAGCCCGATAGGCATATCGCCGCCAGAACCTGCAGCGCCGCCCAACTGACTGCCCATCTGCGACAGGGTGTTGAGCTGCTTCTGCAAATTATCGACGAGTCCTTGGGTCTGCTTCTGCTGATTCTCCATGCCCTGGTTGATGCCCGCCTGGACGCGGTTGTCGACCGTGCTGTTGATGTTGCTCAGTTGAGCCTTGAGACCTTCGTTCTCCCGCTTGGCCTCTTCGTTGTCTTTCAGGACCTTGCTCATCTGTTCTTTCAGCTGTCGACTCTCCGCGACGATAGTGCGCAGGGTGTCATTGGCCGTGTCACCTTCAATGCCAAGCGCCTTGGCCTGTTCGGGGGTGAGCTGGGCGGATTGCGGCTGCTCAGGCTCCGTTGGCTTGCCGCGTTCGAGCATTTTCACCCCGACGAAGACCACCAGGACGAGGATGGGTAGCAGGGCGTACTTGAGGAGCGGGTTACTTCTGAGCTGCATGGCGTGCCTCCGTGCTCACCCGAGGATCAGCGGCGCTCAGGCTGGGCAGCAGCGACTGGCCAAGGCCGTGGTCCTTGGTGACCAGGTAAAGCACCGTAGTGTCGCTGGCATCGCCGCGGGCGCCGAGGTAGGGGTGCTGGAAGGTGGCGGTCGCGAAGTCGCCCATCAGCTCACGTGGATCCAGGGCTAGGCGCTGACCGGTTTGGTTACGCAGCTTTACGGCAGTCACCCAATGGTCGTCCAACCGCCAGGCACCCAACTGGCTGGCCTCAACGGGCAGGGCTGGCAGCAGCGTCGACAGATCCAGGCGCTTGTCCACCTTGACCTGGGCGACGCCGTCGACCGGCTCCACCGTACGGAGCGGCGCATAGAGCATCTGGGCGGCATACCGCGTGAGCACGACAGGGATCGGTGTCTCGCGCTTGGGCGGGGCCGGTTCGTCGTCATCCTCATCAGCCTGGCTGCTGGTCTTTGCTGCGGCCTTCGGGGCACTGCTTCCACTGGTCGAGGCTGCCTGGCCATATCGGGTCGGCGTGGTATCGCCTGGCACGATCTTGATGGCCTCCAGCGGCGCATGGCCTTCTTGAGCGGGGGTAGCCGCGATGTCGGCCAGCATGATCTCGCCGGTGGCCGCGTTCTGCAGCTGCAGGCGGCTGGGTTCGATAGCGTCCTTGGCCAGCAGGTAAATGGCACCGCCGGTGCTTTGCACCCGGATCTTGTCGGCGATCGCAGGGGGCACGCCGACGCGGACGTTGGCGTCGACGAACAGGATCCGCTCCTGGCCCACCACCAAGGGGATGGCCATGGGGACGCGCTCCCATTTGCGGATCTCGATGGCCTGGGCGAGGCTGCTCAGCACCAGGCCGCCCAGCACCAGGGCGAGGGAATGACTGGACCTCATGGTGTACCTCGGGCTTTAACTTCGACGCCGGCCTCGATCCGCTGCGGCTGACCGCTGTAGCAGTCCCACTTCATGCCCCAGGGGTTTTTCTCAGGATCGACATCGGCTCTGACGACGTGGAGGGGGTAGCGCGTGAGCGCCGTCTTAACCTTCTCGCCGCCCAGGTACTCGTTCGCCACGACGTCGAGCATGACGGTCCACTCGCTATTACCCAGCACCTGGACGCGCCGGGTCGGATCATCGCCGTAGCCTGAACCAGGGATCTCCGCCACGTTGCGTACGCGCCTGCGCAATTCGCCGGCGTTGCGTTTAAGCGCTTCATCGCCCTCCAGGTAGACCTTGCAGGAAGGCGTGATGAAGTTAGCCAGCCGGGCGATGTTGTCGCTGTAATTCTTCTCGCCGTCGGATGGCCAGCTGTTCATTTGCTGGAAGATGTAGAAGGCGTAGGCATAGATCGACTCAGGCGGTATCTCCCACCAGGGGCGCGTGCTGCCCGACCGCAGGTCCGGCGGAACGTGCACTGTCAGGTCCTTCGGCGCCGTGGACCAGCCGTAGCCATTCCATATGGCGATACCGGTCATTAGGCCCAGGGCTAGGCGCAGGGTCGTGATGTGGGCGCGCTGCGAATCGGACAGCTTCCAGGCGCGACTCATAGTCCTGCCATCCGCTTGCAGGTCCAGCTTCCGCTACGGATCACCAGGCGGCGGCCGGCAATGCCCCAATGGGCCAGGCGCCACTCAACTTGCCGCCACAACCACGTTTCCGGTCGGCCACGCTTCCAGCGACGTAGCAGGCGTCCGGCGAGCACGAGGCCCAGGGAACCACAGGCCAGCGCAGAAAAGATCGGCATGGCCGGTGATGTGAAAAACGCCAAGGGGATGCCGACTACAAAGCCGAAGGAGGCGCAGACGATGACGGTGGCGAACATCTCGTCGGTGGTCAGGCCGCCCGTGACGACGGGTTGGGTATTGAGTCGATTCGGCAAGAAGCGAAGCGTGCCGTCCTCATGCAGGTCCTGGGTGATGTCCATCTGCGCCGCCCTGCCTTACATGATGCCGCTGGCTTTGGTGACGATAAAAATCACCAGGCCAATGAGGATCACGCCGACCACAACGGTCGCACCGAGGTCTTTCCAGGTTTTCTTCCCCGTGTGGATTTCGTGATAGACACCGATGCCGTGAGCCGCCACGACAATCAGGCAGAAGGCGCACAGGGCCAGTGCAATCAGCATGAAGCCGTCGTAGCCGTAGTTCTTGAGCGTTTCGAGCCAGGTAGCACCTTCACCGCGCGAGGGCGCTTGCGCTTGGGGAAGGGCGGCTTGGCTGATCGACGGAAGCAGGGCGGCGCTTGCCAGGACGGCTTGTGCTCTGGCGCGGGCGCCGAGGGTGGACAGACGTTTGAGGGACAGCATGGATTTATCCTCGAGGGGTTAATGCAAAATCAGCCAGGACAGGACGAAGTAGAGGATCAGCCCCTTGATAAGGGCGCCCTTGGCAGTGGCGGGTTTGAGGTTCTGATTCGCCCAGCCCTTGTAGAGGCTGATGGCAAGCCAGGCGAACCAGAGGGTGGTGACGGCCATCGCCGCGGAGAGCCAGAACAGGTTGCTGGCGGAGGGCGGAATACCGCTCGCCGCCTGAAAGGCAGAGGTCTGCGCTGCGGTCATGCTCATGGCTGCGTGCCTTCGCGCTGGTACTGACCGGAGAGCTCGGCCGCATCGCGCGGTTGGGCGCGGCTCGGTGCCAGATAGTCCTGCAGACCCTGACGGATCCGCGCGATGTCGGCGGCCAGGCGGTTGTAGTCCAGGCGGTAGCGGGTGCTGCCATCGCTGGGCAACTCGGCACTGCGCCGGGCAACAGCCTCGACGGCATTGAGCTGGCGGATCATGACATCGACGTTGGCCTGCTCGGAGGCCGTACCAGCGGCCTGGGCCTGGCTCGTCAGGATCCCGAGCGCGATGGCCAGGCTGCCGGCAAGGGCGAAGCGGTGGTTTGTCGTGCGAGGGTAGGAGGACAGTTTCACAGCATGGCCCTGGGCTAGCGGGTGGATGCCGCACAGGATGCCGAGGGCCGAAGGCGAGGTCAGCGGGAAACCATTACTGCACCCAAATAGGTTGCAAACCCGCTTGGTTACTGGCTCTGCGAAGGGGCAATAAGGCGCTTGAAGAACAGCAGAAAGCCGGTGGCCACCGCGTAGCCAACACCCCAGCCCTGGTTGCCTTGAGCGGTCTGCTGACCGATCTGGGCGCGGCCTTCCAGCACCGGTTGTACGCTGACCAATTCCCAGCCATCGGCGCCGAGGACCTGTAGCCGTGCCTGTCGCTCCGGATCGGCCAGGAAAGCCGCGATGTCAGGTGTGCCGGTCTGCTCTTCGTGCTTGAACAGCAGCCAGCCGCGCTCTTGGACGCGGTAGGTAAGGGGCGCGAATTCGGTGTGGTATTCGAAGCGGGCAGGGGACATGGACGGCTCCAGTTCGATGGGTTGGCCATCGTCCTGTGGTCCACTGCAACCACACCAGGCGAAACCGTATCTGGGTATCAAGAGGTTACGATCAGTGCGTCGAACAAACCGCTTGGCTATGCTGTCATCAGAAAAATCACGGGAGGTCGTATGACCGACATTGCGTTTCTCCCCGAAGAAGCCAAACAACGCTGGCGGGACCTGACCCACGCCATGGCCATCATGGGCCTGGGGCATCTGGCCAAGCTGTACGAGCAGCTCGAGGGCTACATTCTGGCCATGCTGGACTTCGACCGGATCACTCCGCCGCAGAGCAAGCTCCTACTGAAAGCTGCGGCCAAGCTGTTCGACCAGTGCCGATCCGAGTACCTCAAGCACAAACAAAAGCCTCGACGTCGAATAGCCGGGGCGGTTGCCGAGAGGATTCAGCGATCTCAGCGACCTTAGAATGCCGTACGGACTTGCACGTCATTTCGACGCCGGGCCACCGCCGCTGCTGAAATCAGACTGACCAGTTGTCAGCGCTTCAACGAATAGAGCGCGGTCTACAAACATCACCACACCCTTCTTGGTTTCGGGATCGAACCTACATACCCGCCAGAAGCCGTATTCTTCGCCGAAATCGATGAACACTGGCGTAGTCGTATGCCAGCGGGCGAAGAGCTTGCTTCTTCCGTACCAACGCAAGCCTGCCATAGCGTGTTCGTTTACCCGACTTATCGACATAGCAAAGTTCGCTTGATCAAGCTCATTTTTGGATCCGTCAATCACCCAAACCATTCGCTGGTAAAATTGCTCTCTAAGCTTCACCTCGGCAGGATCAATCGAGGATCTTTGAAATTCCACGACGACACCGTGTGCCGTTTTGACGTCAGCGATGTGTTTCTCACCCTTCGTGGTGTCATGCAGGATGGTTTCCTGCCAGTCGGATGGAAATTGATTTTTCCACGCTCGATGCCACTTCGTTTCGGCTTCCCACCAACTATCGCAGTTTGCGAGCGAGCGGTGCGCCCAGTGCCAGACAACGTGCTTTCCGCATTTCGCGATGACCTCTTCCCCGCAACCTCGGCAGATACCTCTCAGTTTGGGCTGGGCTTCTGATCGAGTGCCGTCCACGTTGGCAAAGCGCATTTGATAGTTCCTTCTAGGGGGATTGGGGCTTACGTGGCGATGCTGCCATGCGTTTCCTTGTACTTCTGCATGATATCGATGACCAGCGAGTTGAGCGCCAAGATCTGCATAGCCCGGGTCACCGACACGTACAGCAGGTTCAGCTCATCGTCTCGGCTGGCTCGGTCGATCTCCGGTGCCAAAGGATCCGCGCTGAAATCGTCATAGAGCCCTACGAAGTCCCATTCCAAGCCCTTAGCCTTATGCGCGGTAGTCAGGGTGACGGTGGCATCTAACTCGCTGGCCACCGCGCAGCGCCGCAGCTGCTCGATGCGCTTGGGCAGGTCGAAGTAGGCCTCGATGATCCGCACCGAGCGCTGCATCTCTGGATCCTGGGTGGCCTTGGCGATCTCCTGGTACTGCTCGAAGTCCCGGTAGTCGCGTAAGAGCTTCTTCTGCTGCACCAGGTCATTACGACCTCGGCTGAACTGGAACAGGTCCTCGAGCTCGCGCAGCGAGTAGCTGTCGATCCCGCCAATCCAGAACATGCGGTGGCCGCCCTGCTTCTCAAGGCGTAGGGCGTTCTCGATCACACCACTGACGGTGCGATGCAGCCAGGTCCGGTGAGCGAGGTCCTCAGGCAGCGAGCGCTTCACCAGGGTGCGTTGGCCAAGGCCCTGCAGCTGCACTGTCTCGCCCTTGAACGACAGAATGACGTTGGCCACGTGGGCCACGGCTGGGCCGAAGCGGAATGACTGAGTCAGGTAGTGCTTCTCGGCATCTGCCATCCACGGCGTGCTCAGGGCGTCCTCGGCGCCGCGGAAGCGGTAGAGCTGCTGGTGGCGATCGCCGACCATGACCTGGATGGTGCGCTGCCGCTGCACCAGGTCGGCGATTACCGGGTTCACGTCCTGCCCCTCATCGAGCAGGATGGCGCCGAAGCGGTTGGACAGGTCCGGACGGCTCATCTGGTAGAGCTTGAGATAGCCGTCGTGAGTGATCTGCACGCCGGCGTCCTGTAGGTCGATCATGCGCTTCCAGACGCTGATGGCCATGCCCACCACCTGGGTGACACGCCGCTCCTGCAGCGGCGTCAGGCCGCGGCCGTCGTAGCGGGCGAAGTGACGACTGTCCAGGGCCATGTCGGCGCTGGCCATGAAGGTGTTGAGGGTGTTGACCACGTCCCGGGCCAGCTCCCAGTCCTGAGTGTCCAGCACCCGCGCGACCTCGGTGATGCGCAGGTTGCCCGCCTGCTTGTGCTGGTACTGGGTACCGTAGACCGCATAGGCGAGGCCGTGGGCGGTCTTGCAGGTGACGTTGCGCGGAAAGCGATTCTTCGCCGCCATCTCCACCGACTTGTTGTAGCAAAGGTAGAGCATCTGCACGTCCGCATGGGCGCTGGCGTAGCCCACCAGGGTGGTGGTCTTGCCGGTGCCGGCAAAGGCCTGGATCAGCAGCTTGCGGGCATTTGACGCGATGGCGGGGGCTTGCTCGGCGGTCCACTGCATGGGTAACTCCAGATCGACTGGGACAGGGTTTCAATACCACCCCTGCATATTCATGGGTGTGAGGCTGCTGCTCTTGGCCTGGTGGCGGCCGCGGAGCAGGCCGGCGGCTACAGGTATTTCTTGAACGAAGCGGTTGTAAGGTTCACCGACAGAGCGAGCAGCGCCGCACACGGCAGCAGCACCAGGAGCGGGCTCACACTGACAGGCAGTGCGAGGTACAGCGACCAGGGTAGCAAGGCGAGCGGCAGCATCGTGCTGCGGGCCTTGTGGTAGAAGTAGCTCGACTCGCGGCCCGCGCTGAACTTGCGGATGTCCCGCCGCACCAGGCCGTCGATGAAACCGACCAGGGCGGCCATGGCGAAGAGCGGTACCGCCAAGACCAGGATCACCAGGCGCACGCAGAACACCAACACAGTGAACAGGGCGGACAGACCGTAGGTCTGCACCGTCGTGACACTCTGTGCGGCCAGGTAGCGCACATCGAGCTCGCTCCGCGGGCCGGCAGCCGCCAGTTGCTGCATCCCGGTCAGCCACTGGACCAGGCCGGTCTTTACGAACAGCCAGTCATAGAGCAGCCCTACCAGCCAGGTCGCCGTCCGCCCGGGCTCCTGAACCACAACGCTGGAGAGAAAGCCCTGAGACAGCCAGCCCAGCTCGTGATCGAGCATGCCCTTGGCATGGTGCCAGCCAGCCTCCGGCCAGAAGAAGTGCAGGCAGAGCCAGTCCACCACGATGGCGCCACCCAGGGACAGGAACATCACGCCGATGAAGTGGAAGGGGAAGCTGAGCACCGACCCAATGAATGTCTGCTCTTTGCCCTGCTGTTGCTGAGCGCGTTGGGCGACGTCGGCCATTAGCGGCGTCCTCTGGGAGCGGCACTGGCGCGCCGGGCGATAGAGAAGAGCGCTTGGCGCTCGGCGGCAAGATCCGGCTGGTTCTGGAAGGCTTCCCACTCGGTTCCGCCGGCTCGGCCGGCTGGTGGCCAGAGGTTGCCGCGTGGTCGCACGACCTCGGTCACCTGGCGGCCGGTGGCCACCAGCAGACCCCAGCCCGACGGGAGATCCGCCGCCTGCAGCAGCCCCTCGGGACAGAGGTAGAAGCGGTAGAGCCCAAGGCCGCCGGCGGCACGCTCGGGCTTGTTGCGATCGGCCAGGAAGTCGGCTCGGCTGATCTTCACTTCGATCAACGTCGAGCAGTTGCTGCGAAAGCCCAGCACATCCGGCTGCTCGCGTGAGCCAAAGCACCGCAGCTCGGTGGCGACGAGGGGAAAGCCCTGCCGGCGCAGCCAGGCGGCGCCCAGGGCGACGAGGCGGGCATGATTGAGGTCGCCGGTCATGCCGCGTCTCCTTCGTCAGCGGCGCCTTGGGCCATCTGCCGGAAGTCGTCCTGCAGGTCCAGGGGCAGTTCGTCCGCGACCCGGCGCTGGCCAGGAGCTTCCCACCACTCGCTGCCGGTGGCCTGACCCACCTGGTAGGCCTTGCGCATCTTCTCCGCGAGCTCCTGCAGGTCCTTGGGCATCGCTTCATCCGGATCCACCGCCGGCAGGGGCATCCGCACCTTCCACAGGTTGCCCCCCTCGATCAGCGCGTAGCACTGGCCCTTGGGTAGTCCCACTACATGAGCCGGCTCCAGCATGGGCACACTGGTGGCGCTGAGCTGGTCGTGAGTATTGGAGGTGAAGGCAGTCTTGCCGTTGACGGCGTCGCTTGCGCTGCTTGCCGGCGTGGCGGTGAAAACTTGGACCTTGGGCAGCTGGTTGGTGAGCAGCTCGGCTGTGGCTGTCTCACGCACCCGCAGCATGAAGAGGTTGTTGAAGTTGCCGATGATCTGCCCGGCCTTGGCGCGGTTGCCAATCTTGGCCTCGATGTCGGACAGGGTCTGGGTGTAGGCCGTGACCTGCAGGCCGGCACCACCGCCCTTGTTGATCATGGGGATGAACTCGTCGCCAATCAGCTCGTTGAACTCGTCGGCGTGGAGGTTGATGGCCACCTTGCTGCTGGCCTCGCCGGGCAAGCCATCATCGATGCCGTACTTGTAGATGTGGCCGGCAACCGAGACCAGGTCGGAGAACATGGAGTTGCCGACCGCCGCGGCGACCTCGGTGTCGGAGAGGGCGTCCAGGCCGACGTAGACCACGGCGCGTCTGCGCACCACCTGCATCCAATCGAAGATCGGCCGGGGGTCGTTGACGTCGTGGTAGTCGGGGGCGATCAGCTCGGCCATGCGGCCGGTGGTGAGTTTCTCCAGCAACGGCAGCAGCGAGGCGACGATCTTGTCGAAGTAGGTCTTGTCGTAGCGCACTGCACTGCGCAGGCCATCCATGACCGGATCCAGCACGCGCGTCTGGTTCAGATACTGGTCGATGGCGATGACCCGCAGCGGTCGGCCCTTCATGTTGAAGGGGACGTTCTTATCGTTGAGCTTGCTCTCGATGAAGATGATCTTCTCCCATGCCTTGGGGTCGTGCTCATCGAAGTATTTCTGGGCGTATTCCAGGAACAGCCCTTCGATGTTGATCACGTGCTGCTGGATCTGCAGGTAGTCCGGCCGCCGGCCGAGGGCGACCAGAGCCCGGGCGATGATGTTGACGAAGCGCCAAGCGAATTCCTTGAACGCCGCCGAGTTGCCCTCACTGGACAGCTGGCCGGCGACGCGGGTGGCCACCTCAGAGATCCGACCAAAGCGGCCCACCGCGTTGTAACGTGCGGACTGGTCCGGCCAGCCCAGGTGGAAGACATAGAACTCATTGGCCCGGCCGGCGCGCTCGCACTCGACGTACATGCGCTTGAGGAGGTCAGCATCGCCCTTGGGGTCGAAGACGATCACCACCTCATGCTGGCCGCGCCGCTTGCGGCGGATGTCCTGGGTGATGAAGAGCTCGGCCAGGCGCGTCTTGCCCACCCGTGTGGTGCCCAGAACGATGGAATGACCCACTCGCTCGCCCAGCGGCAGGGTGACGTCGTGTTCCTCGGGCTCAATGCCATGCAGGCGCGGCAGGCCGCCCACCGGAGGCAGCGGTCGGAACGGGTTCGCCGCGTTGTCCCAGGCGGTGGCCTTGGCCAGCAGAGTGAGCGGGAAGGGCGCGAACTCCAGGCGTGCCTCGAGGCGCCGCGCCTTGTTGGTCCATTCCGACGGCCCCACATAGGGCGCGTACTGCGGCAGGTAGGTGTCGACCAGGCGCTGAGTGTGTTTCTGCTCCCAGCGGAAGCCCTTACCAATGAACAGCCGCTCATTGCTGACCGGGATCTCCTTGCTGGTCATTCTGTAGAACGACAGGCGCCGAATGTTGCGCCGGTATCGGAGCACGCGTAGTGCTTGACGCAAGCGGTAGACCCCGAAGCCGACGAAAGCGACGGCCGTGACCAGGCCGAACAGCGGCGTCAGAGCAACGGCCCAGGGTGCGAAGACGCACAGGAAGGCCAGAGCCAGGCACACCTGCACGGTGTAGAGCTCCACCGCAGGCCGCAGCAGCGTGTCTAGGGCATGATTACGAGCCATGGTTAGCGCTCCAGCTCGCCAGCGCGTGGCAGCGTCAGGCCAGCGGCGTGCTCCTCGCGAATGGCTTCGGCCGCACCGGGCGGCAGCGCTGCTTCGAAGCGCTCGCAGAGCGTCATCTCATCGTCCAGAGAACGCCGGGTGATCTCGCCACCATGGAGATCGACCAGGACCTCGACGTCGCCAGCCAGGGCGGCGCGTGCCTTTTGATGGTCAGGTAAGCGAATGACCATTGTCAGATAGAAGGAAGCACCTGACCGTGTTGGGCCGAAGGTGACGGGGTAACCGAGGCGTTCATCCTGAGATGGACTCACGCCATGCGCATCCGGCTTATAGGCATCATCAGCGGCTGAGTGTGGAGTCTGAGAGCTGGGCACTGGGATCTCCTATTGCTCCAGAGCGGTGGGGGTGATGAGTACGGGGTAGTGCGTGATTCCTAGGCGGGCTGCCAGGTCATCACCGACGACGGGACTGATGGCCAGCCCTGCGGCCCAGCTGCGGATCGCGGCCAGCCGGTCAGCGCTGGCGACATTGACCGCCAAGCCAGCGGCGCCGAGGCGCTGCAAGATCTCTTTGCAGCTGGCCAGCCACTGGCGAGACAGATCGTCATCGCCGATCAGGAAGAAGGGCTGCAAGCCAGGTGCGTTGAGTGCGCGCCCCTCGACTGTGCCGGGAGTGAGCCGCTGCGATCGCACGGGGAAGCCTAAGGCCTGGGCAGGCTGTGGCAGCGGCGCTTGCCGTTGTGTCTGCGCTGGCTCCGGGTTCAGGCTCCGGTAGTAGGGCAGGGCAGAGATGCCGCCGCGGTCTTCGACCACGGTGAGGCTGGCGGCCTGGGCGGCCAGGGGTAGGGTCACAGTCAGGATGAGGAGCGGGAGGATCTGCTTCATGGGTTCGAGGCCAGTAAGGTGACGCCGGTAACCCGGCTCAGGTGTTTGGCGAAGAGCTCGCGGTACTTGGCAGCCGGGGCGCCGCCGGCGGGACGGTGGTAACGGCCAGCGACATTGATCCAGTCGCCGCCCTGGGCGCGCAGCTCGGCGAGCATCTGCGCGGCGACTTCCAAGTTCTTATAGGGGTTGAGCGCTTCACAGGGCGAAACGCCACGGCCGAACCGATGGCCGTTCCAGCCCATGTTGACCTGGGCGATGCCGACGTCGACGCGCTTGGCGCCGGCGGTGCTCAGCGCGACCAATAGCGCAGTGCAGGCATCAGCGCGGGTGGCGAAGCGATAGCCGGCGCCGGCGACATTGAGCGTCCAGGGCCAGGGGACCAGTTGTGCGCCCCTGCCGCGCAGTCGGGCGCCGCTCTCCTGCAGGGCGACCGAGTACAGCACCTCGGAGGGAATGCCCGCCTGATGAGCAGCCAGCTGATAGGCGGGCGGCGGTGTCTCGGAAGCCTGGGCGCCGATCGCAAGTGCCACGCCGGCTACAGCTGCGCCGAGCGCCTTGATCATTGCCGTAGCCATTGCCCATTCACCTCGCGGACGACAGCCGGCAGTTCGCCGCCCAGGCCCAGCTGGACCCAGCGGCCGGCGTCGTGGTTGAGGGTAATCTGCCGTCCGCGCACCTTGGCCGGATCGACGCCGGCGAGCACGGCCCAGCGGCGGATACGGGCATCGTCGTTCTGACTGCCAATCAGGTAGAGGTCGAAGGCCTGGCCAGCGCTCTGCAGCGCCTGAACTCGCTCGGTACAGGCTGCGCAGCTATCGGTCACGAACACGGCGAGCCGCCCATTGCCGCGTACGGCTGGGCTGGCTTGAGGCGCCGCCTGGCCGCCGGCCTGCACCGGCTGCAGGTTCGGGTAGAGGCTATTCCAGGCGTCGCGGTAGGCCTGGTCATACGCCAGCTCCTTCTGCACCCGCTGCGCCTCGGCGCGAACCTGCAGCTCGGCGTAGCGGCGCCGCTCGGCATCGGATTGGGCCTCGATGCCCAGGGCGGTGAGCGGATCCAGACCGGGCGAGTAGACGCCGCGACTACCCTGCATCAGGGTCCGGTAGCGCTGGAATTCCTGACTGCTCAGGCCCCATTCCTGGGCGACGGCACTGTCGTTACGCTGGACCGCGCTGTGGCGCTCAGCGCTACCCGTTTCGCCGGAGAAGACTTGGGGGGCGACAAGGTCTGCGGTGAGCGCCGGTGCGGACGGCGAGAGCAGTATGAGGGCGATCGCAAGGCTCGCCGGGAAGAGAGGGGACTGGGGGCGCATGAGTTGCCTCTACTACTTGACTGAAAGGGTGCGGGTCGCGCCGTCGACGCTGAACTGCACCTGGCGGTCGTCGAGATTGGCCAGCCGCCAGCGGGTGCCGCCGACGTTGTCGCCCGGGCGCACCAGGTAGAGCTCGCTGAGCTGGGTGCTGCCGGGCGGAGCGACGGAGAGGAAGCGCTCACCGCCGCGGTACTCGATGCCGACTACCGTGAAGGGAGGAGTCGTCTCGATCGGCTTGGCCGGCTCGGGCTTACGAGCGATCGCCGGGGTGCTGCGCTGCCTGGGGACGATCAGTGGCGGCGGTGCCTTGGCCGGCTCCACTGCTTTTTTGCGCAGGTCCCCCAGATCGTTTTGCAGGCCTTCGAGCTTGGCCTCGAGCACCACCAGGTCGCCCGCCTGGGCCATCCCTTGGAGCGCGGTCTGGTTGGCGCGCTGGATCTCCACCAGCATGGCCTGGGCGGTATCGATGCGCTGCGACAGCGCCTGCTGGCTCGCCCGGAAGTTCACATCCTGGACCGGCTTGCCGCCAGCGAAGCCATCCATCTGGTCCTGCATCTTGTCCAGACGCTTGGTGATGGCATGCACCGTGTTCTGGTCAGCCGTCGCGTTCAGGTCGCGATTGACGTGGGACAGCTCAACGTAGAGATACAGGCAGGCACCAGACAGGGCAGCAAAGCCAGTGACGACGAGCGTTTGTGATAGGGAAGGGCGCTTCATAGGGGACCTCGCACAGGATGCCGTGCACGGTCGCAGAAGCGCGGAAGGGAGTCAGCAGGAAACCTTATCTAGGTCTTTGGAGGTTAAATTTTAGGTTGCGAGGAGGAGGGAAAGGCACAGTCGCCAACCCACTTCCTGAGCTCCTTTGCCCGAGCTCCACCCCTATCCATTCGCGCCGCGCGCGATAGAAGGGAGAGGAAGGAAAGGAGCGCGGCCAGTATTTATTGAATCCTTCAGAAATGGGTCCAGTCTTTCAACAGACCTTTTATGTAGACATCCAGGACGGAGTTGGCGAGCAGTTGCCGGCAGGTGCGCAAGGCCAACATTGCGAGCCTAGATTACCCTGCTCTCCGGACGTCTTGAATCACTACCGGCGTCGGGACGCCATCACAGCGCCTTGGTTTGCAGACCGTACTAGCTTGGCCACTTTAGGTCTCGGTACAACTGCGTGGACCTGCTGTCTAGTTTTCCTGCACAGCTCGAAATAAACCAGCCTTGACCAGCGATACGGCGATGCAATCCCCGCCTTAGCCAGAACATGCATAAAGCTAGACGATGGCTGTAGCGTTCGTGCAGATCAAGCGCGGTCTTTGCTGCAACATTGGCAGAAGTTGCTCCAAGCAGGCCAGGCAGCGGCGCCAGTTGCCGTCATGCGCCTGCACTAACGCCTCCCGCGACACCCCACACCAGCACTGACGAGGCAATGGTGCGGTCCGTGGCAGCGCAATCCTATCACCACTACAATAGCCACGGCGCCACACGGGAAGCTGGCTGTCGTCATCGTTGCCCTCCCGGTTGCTACTCCAGATACCGACCGTGTGAGCGCAGGACTTTTCAAAGTGTGGCTCTGCACATGCGATAGCCCACCTTACGGTGGAATACCGGACTACGGCTAGTTAGGGTGCTCGTTGTAGGCGAGGCTGTAGGGCACCATCAGCTATCTAAAATATTTATAAGAACAGACAACACCAGAGCAGTTTTAAATTTCTACATCAGACTATTGGCCTCAGAACGGTTGGTAACGCAGCCCCACCTCTTAATGCTAGCTTCGCTCAGGTAACCTATACTCGCCTATCATGAATCGGTTCATTCGACTGCTCACCATCCTAATGCTCATCGTGACGCTTCCACTTAACGGGATGGCGGGCATGGATTCGGCGACTGAACCGTGCCCAATGCAGGCCATGGGCATCGAAATGATGGCGGGTATGGACCATGACTGCTGCCAGGACCGAGACCTGGGTAAGACTGACGATCATGCCCAATCGTGCAAGGTCGGCCAGGAGTGCAGGACTGCCAGTACCGTACAGCTCAGCTTCCTGACGCCTGGGCTGACCTTCGCCAAGCCACGACCTGCTGATACCTATGCCGTAGGCATAGCGACAGGCTCTCTCCCCGATCCATGGCGGCCTCCCCGCGTCTGATTCCCTCTAAATTTCACACAGTCGTTCCGCCTAGCAGCGGAGCGATGGCACGCGCCTAGGCGCTGATCTTTCGAGGAATCATTTTCATGACTCCCCAACGTTTTCAGGGACGGATAACCACGGCCGTCCTGTTAATACTGCTGCCGGCTGTCTCGGCTCAGGCTGCAACGCTGTCGCTGGATGAAGCGCTGCAACTGGCTGAACGCAACGCTCCCTCTCTACAGGCCCGCCAGGAGCAAGCATCAGCTGCGCGCAGCGCAGTCATTCCAGCTGGCGAACTACCCGATCCGCGCCTGAATCTCGGGGTACAAAACCTGCCGATTGAAGGCACCGATCGCTGGAGCATAAATAGAGACTTCATGACCATGCAGGTGGTTGGCCTGTCCCAAGAAGTACCGAACCGGGATAAGCGCAAAGCTCGCATAGAGTCAGCGCGGGCCACCGTCGAGCGAGCCGATGCCGAGGCGATCTTCGAACGCCTGAAGGTTAGGGCGGCAACCGCACAGGCTTGGGTTACTGCGTACACCGTGCAGCGAAAGCTTGAACAGTTCGACGCCTTCTACAAAGAAAACGAGCTGCTGGCTTCCACGGTGCGGGCCCGCCTGGCCGGAGGCGCAGGCTCCACCGCCGATACGCTGGCTCCCAAGCAAGAAGCCGCACAGTTGGACGAGCAGAAAGACATTCTGTTGAGTCAGTCAGCTCAAGCGCGAGCCGCGCTGAAGCGATGGATTGGGCAGGACGCTGAAGTAGGCGCGCCGACGTTCCCTGTCTGGCCTGTAGATGCAGCTCAATACTCGCACTCCGTCCATGCCCATCCGGAGCTCAATACCTACAACGCCATGACACGCGAGGCTCAAGCCCAGGTACACCAGGCTCAGGCGGAAAAGAAATCGGATTGGTCCTGGGGGGTGGATTATCAGCGCCGTGGTCCGGACTTCAGCAATATGGTCAGCCTGCAAGTCAGCTTCCAGTTGCCATTGTTCACCAGCTCACGGCAAGACCCGATGATTGCGGCACGACGCGCACAAGTTCGCCAGTTGGAAGACGAGCAGGACGCTGCCCTGCGCGAGCATCAAGCCCAGCTTGAAACAGACCTTGCCGAGTACCAACGCTTGCAACGGGCAGTGCGGCGCAGTCGCGAAACACTTTTGCCCTTGGCCGAGGACCGGGTACACCTCGCTCTAACGGACTACCGCGCCGGTAAGTCACCGTTGAGTGAAGTGCTGTCGGCACGCCGGCAGCGTGTAGAGGCACTGCTACAGGATGTGGACCTGCAAGGACAGCTGGCGGCAACAGCAGCGCGTCTGCATTTCGTTTATGGAGAGGTACGGGCATGAGGAATAGGTCGATTGGTTTCGTCGTGGCTGCTGCCCTTGCTATTGGGATAGGCGCTGGCTTCTGGCTGAGTGGAAGAGGTGCGTATTCCCCATCGCAGCCATTGGGTGAGCAAAAAGCGCTGTACTGGTATGACCCGATGTATCCCCAGCAGCACTTCCCGGCGCCCGGAAAATCGCCGTTCATGGACATGCCGCTCGTGCCCAAGTATTCGGATGACACGGCAGGCGAGGAGCAGCCCGCGGTTCAGGTCTCGGTAGGGCTCCAGCAAAACCTTGGGATTCGATTGGCAACGGTGACGGCTGGCCGGCTAGAACGGACCCTGAGTGTGAGCGGCGTTCTGACGTTCGACGAACGCGACTTCAGCGTGCTGCAGGCCAGAACTGGCGGTTACGTCGAACGCGTCTATGGCCGAGCGACGGGGGACATCGTTGCCAAAGGCGCTCCGCTAGCCGATGTGCTGACCCCGGAGTGGGTGGGTTTGCAGGAGGAATACCTGGCGCTGCGGCATTCCGGCGACGCGCAGCTGACGGCGGCGGCACGACAGCGGCTCGTGCTCGCCGGCATGCCGGCCGACCTGATCAACCGGGTCGCGAGCACTGGGAAGGTGCATCTCTCGGTCACGCTCTCCGCACCCACTGCCGGTGTAATCCAAGCTCTCGATTTGCGACCCGGAATGACCCTGACGCCGGGGGCTACTTTGGCAACGATCAATGGAGTGGCCAACGTCTGGCTGGAAGCGGCTGTGCCGGAAGCCCAGGCTCAAGGCCTTCGCGAAGGCCAGCCTGTGCAGGCGCAATTGCCAGCGTTCCCTGGCGATCCCATACCAGGCAAGTTGACTGCACTATTGGCCGATGCCGATTTGCAGAGCCGCACGTTGCGCTTGCGTATCGAGTTGCCCAACCGAGATGGGCGGCTTCGTCCTGGGATGACCGCTCAAGTGGCTCTCCATCCCGACGAGTCTGCCGAGCAAAGCCTCTTGGTGCCTGCCGAGGCGGTCATCCGCACCGGCAAGCGAGACCTGGTGATGCTGGCTGAAGACGGTGGTCGATTCCGGCCGGTGGAAGTCGTGTTGGGCCAGGAGAGCAGAGGGAAAGTTGCGGTATTGCAGGGCCTTCAGGCAGGCCAGCGCATTGTCGCGTCCGGGCAATTCCTGTTGGACTCCGACGCTAATTTAAAAGGCATCGAGGCAGCGACGGCGCAGGGTATTCAGCCTAATGCGGGGCCAGCCCTGCATGAAGCGGATGGCCGTGTCGTGCAGATAGACGGCACCCAGCTCACCATTGCCCACGGTCCTTTCATCACCCTGGGTATGCCAGGGATGACCATGACCTTCCCTGTGGCTGATCAGTCTCTCCTTGATGGCCTCAAGGTCGGTGCGCAGATTCGCTTTGGCATACGCGAACGCGACGAGGGCATGGTCGTTGATGAGATCAAAGTGTTGGAGGGCCAACCATGATTGCCAAACTGATCCGCTGGTCGGTAGGCAACCGTGTGCTGGTGCTCCTCGCCACGCTGTTTCTGGTGGCATGGGGCTTCGTCTCGGTGCGTAGTCTGCCAATCGACGCCTTGCCCGACCTGTCGGACGTGCAGGTGATCATCCGCACGTCCTATCCAGGCCAGGCTCCCCAGATCGTTGAGAATCAGGTGACCTATCCGCTGACCACTACCATGCTCTCGGTTCCGGGGGCCAAAACGGTTCGCGGCTTCTCCGCCTTCGGTGACAGCTTCGTCTATGTGCTGTTCGAGGACGGTACCGATCTGTATTGGGCGCGCTCACGGGTGCTTGAGTACCTGAGCCAGGCTCAATCGCGACTACCTGCGGCAGCCAAGCCGGTACTGGGCCCTGACGCCACTGGGGTGGGCTGGATTTATCAGTATGCGTTGGTCGATCGCAACGGCGGCCATGACCTGTCGCAACTGCGCAGCCTGCAGGACTGGTTCCTGCGCTATGAGCTCAAGACCGTGCCGGATGTCGCTGAGGTGGCCACCATCGGCGGTATGGTTAAGCAGTACCAAGTCGTGCTCGATCCGCTGCGTATGGCCAGCCTCGGTATCACCCAGGCTGAGGTGGTGGAGGCTATAGGCAAGGCTAACCAGGAGACCGGTGGCGGTGTACTGGAGCAAGGCGAAGCGGAATTCATGGTACGTGCGGCCGGCTACCTGCGATCGCTGGATGATTTCAGAGCGATACCCCTGCGACTGGCTACCAAGGGCGTGCCGGTGACATTAGGTGACGTCGCTACGGTGCAGATAGGTCCGGAAGCCCGCAGAGGCATAGGCGAACTGGACGGCCTCGGCGAAGCCGTAGGAGGTGTGGTGATCCTGCGCAGCGGGAAGAATGCTCGTGAGGCCATCGCGCACGTCAATGCCAAGCTCGAAACCCTTAAGAAAGCCCTGCCAGCCGGGGTGGAACTTGTCACCGTCTACGACCGCAGCCAGTTGATCGACCGTGCCGTGGAGAACCTCAGTCACAAGCTGATCGAGGAATTCGTGGTAGTGGCGTTGGTATGCGCAGCCTTTCTCTGGCACCTGCGCTCGTCACTGGTGGCTATCGTTTCGCTGCCTGTGGGAATCCTGATAGCGCTGATCGTCATGCGTCATCAGGGCATCAACGCCAACATCATGTCACTCGGTGGTATAGCAATTGCCATCGGCGCGATGGTGGATGCTGCCGTGGTCATGATCGAGAACGCCCACAAACGCGTTGAGGTTTGGCATGCCCGACATCCTGGTCAGCCGTTGCGAGGCGAAGCGCATTGGAGGGTAGTGACGGAGGCGGCCGTCGAGGTAGGGCCGGCACTGTTCTTCAGCCTAATGATCATCACGCTTTCGTTCATCCCGGTGTTCACGCTGCAAGCCCAGGAAGGGCGTCTCTTCGCACCCCTGGCCTTTACCAAGACCTACGCAATGGCAGCGGCGGCTGCGCTATCGGTGACCCTGATTCCGGTGCTGATGGGGTACTGGATCAGAGGGCCACTGCCTGAGGAACAGCGCAACCCGCTCAACCGGGGCCTCATTCGGCTGTATCGTCCGGCATTGGAGGTCGTCCTGCGCCGGCCTCTGGTTACTCTCGCTGGAGCATTGTTCATCCTGCTCAGCAGTCTGTGGCCGTTGAATCATCTCGGGGGCGAGTTCCTTCCTCCGCTCGATGAAGGTGATCTGCTCTACATGCCCTCAGCCTTGCCTGGACTCTCGGCGCAGAAAGCTTCGGAGCTGTTGCAGCGAACGGATCGTCTGATTCGAACCGTTCCCGAAGTGGCCAGTGTCTTTGGTAAAGCCGGCCGCGCCGAGTCCGCTACCGACCCGGCACCGCTGGAGATGTTCGAGACCACCGTTCGGCTCAAGCCCAAGAGTGAGTGGCGTCCAGGAATGACCACGGAGAAACTCATCGAGGAGCTTGATCGCACTGTGCGTGTGCCTGGGCTGACCAACATCTGGATCCCGCCCATTCGCAACCGCATCGATATGCTGGCCACCGGCATCAAGAGCCCGATCGGCGTGAAGGTTGCCGGCAGCGACTTGGCCCAGATAGACCGGGCTACCCTCGCTGTGGAGCGGGCAGCGAAAAAGGTGTCTGGAGTGACTTCGGCGCTGGCAGAGCGTTTGACTGGCGGCCGCTACATTGATCTGGATATCGACCGCCATGCCGCAGCCCGTTACGGCCTGAACATCACCGACGTACAGGCCATTGTCGCAGGCGCCATTGGTGGCGAAACCATCGGGGAAACGGTTGAAGGGTTGGCCCGCTATCCCATCAGCGTGCGCTATCCACGCGAATGGCGTGATTCCGTGGAGGCGTTGCGTCAGCTGCCGATCTACACCTCGCAGGGCGGCCAACTGACCCTCGGCAGCGTGGCCCGTATACGTATCGCTGATGGCCCGCCCATGCTCAAGAGCGAGAATGCTCGTCTCTCGGGCTGGGTATACATCGATGTGCGCGGCCGGGACCTATCGTCTGCTGTCGCAGACATACGTCAGGCGGTCAACAGCGAGGTGAAGCTCGATCCAGGCATGAGCTTGAACTACTCCGGCCAGTTCGAGTACCTGGAGCGGGCGAACGCCCGTCTGGCCTGGGTGGTGCCGGCGACGCTGGCCATTATCTTCGTGCTGCTCTATCTGACCTTTGGGCGCCTCGGTGAGGCGTTGCTCATCATGGGCACGCTACCGTTCGCTTTAACTGGGGGCGTTTGGCTGCTGTACCTGCTGGGCTACAACCTGTCCGTGGCCACAGGCGTTGGTTTCATTGCCCTGGCGGGAGTAGCGGCGGAATTTGGGGTGATCATGCTTATCTACCTGAATAACGCTTGGACTGAGCGTCAGGCCAAAGGCGAAGCCACACGAGCAGCGCTGCTCGACGCGATCCGTGAGGGCGCGGTGCAACGCATCAGACCCAAGGCAATGACGGTGGCGGTCATTGTTGCAGGCCTGCTGCCCATCCTCTGGAGTAGCGGTACCGGCAGCGAGGTCATGAGCCGCATCGCGGTGCCCATGGTGGGCGGCATGCTCACCGCCCCCTTGCTTTCCCTTTTTGTGATTCCTGCGGCGTACTGGCTGATCCATCGCCGTGGACTTGCTGTAACTACCCCCAACATCTCAGGAGAAATTCTATGAAAAAGCTAATCGCCATCGCCGGGCTGGTCACGGCTTTCTCCGCCAGTGTGCACGCCCAGGACATGGACGGTATGGAGATGAAAAAGATGCCAGCTTCTGTCAAGGGTGACCAAGGCAGCCAGGCGGCACCTACTGCGCGTGCTGAGGGGACAATAAAGGCTCTAGATCCTCAAAGCGGGAAAATCACGGTGGCTCACGGCCCGGTAGCAGAGCTGAAATGGCCATCGATGACAATGGCTTCCAAGCTGAGCCTGCACAGTTGAAAAACTTTAATGTAGGCGACAAGGTGACATTCAAATTCCGTATGGAAGGAAATGTCACGAAAATCTTGAGCCTTATTAAGCTGTGACTCTTTAAGCCGCTCCATAGGACTGGGTTATGCCAGCGATGACCAGTCCTATGTCGTTCACGATGTGCAGCAGCACCAGGCGTCCGAGCTCCATTTTTATTAATCGCGCTACTCGAGCCTAAGAAAGGAAGAGGAAATAGACGGCATTGGAGCCTTGTTTCGTATGATGCGCTATAATGTTGGGTGAATCAAGTTGTAGCTAGTTGCCCTATCTCAGAGCTAAAGTTTTCGGTCCCAAGTGACGTTGCGATTAATCTTTCTGCGATAGTCGTTTAATTTGATAATTAATAAGTTGTGTGAGCTTTGTATTGAAAGCCAAAATCGCCGTTGGTGGCTATTAAGTTGGGTTTTTAAATGCGTCATAGATTCTTCACAATCTATGATAGCGTTTATGGTGGGGGTGAATATGATCATCCATGCCGATCATATTTTAATACTTGTCTCCTAAGAAAATAGCGGTGTCTGCAAGGACAAATGCCGGTTGAGTTGCTTTTATGTGGGGAGGGTCAGGCTCGGCTCATGGTGGATTCTAAAAATAAATTAATTTAATGTTACAGGTGAGTGAATTAATTTTTTGCCTGGATTTACCTGCGCGCTTTGCCAGGCCTCGATTTAGGTGCTTATCAGGAATGAAGGTTTGCAATCGTTTTATGGTTAATACCGCAACGCTTCGTTTTGCTACTGCTAACGTGCGCGATTCTGCTGCAAATTCGTACAGCTGGCGAGAGCCAGCCAAGCCGACGTGTTCTTAATGATTATCACGCTTTCAGCGGGTCGGTTAGCAGCCGACCTTTTGCCGTTCAAGATGATCACTTGCCTGAGAAGCTAACTAAAAATTAGGGGTTAAGACGAAGCGTGGCTACGATATTTACACGCGTAGACTTCCAATCACGCTCGAATGGTACGCGGTTTTCGGGATTTGCGCAGCTTAGCGACAATTGCGTCCACCTATGTTTCGATAGCCGTACCCGTGCCAGAAACTCCCACTGCGAGTCAGTGTCGGTTCAGACTAAAAGCTAAGACATGGCAGAGGTTGCGATATATATATCTAACTGTAATTTTGGCCCTGCTGCCTGTAAAACTGGAAGTGTCTTATGTGGAGATGCAAGGTTGACTTGAAGAGGCAGGGCGTTTCTATAAGCGGCCTGAGCACTCAAGAATAGGCAAAGGCTAGTAAGGGTTATGATCGAATTCTAATTTTAATGTTTTTAAGGTGTGCGCTTTTTTAGGAGGTATCTGACATGATTGTAATTTTTGAGTCATTTTGCTGCAAGGTTAATTAGTTAATATGCGATGCGTGATGCAAGAGTTGTCTAGATTTATAGGAGGCAGTATGAAAGCAGTAATTGTTATAATTTTTTTCGTAGGATTTAGCGCTTCTGCTCTAGCGAAGCCAGAGTCTAAGCATGGTAAGACAGGCTCGCCATCTATTGCCGAAGCGGGTCAAGAGAGCATATTTGGTGGGGCAGACGGAAGCACCCGGGTCCCTTTTCAATCAGAAAAGGCGGCTTCAGTTGATGCTCGCTTTCAAAATAATATGAATTAAAAATTAAACAGGAAGGTCCTTCAGTGTTGAAGTTTGAGACGTTTTTGTACACCCATGCTGAAATGGATGGCTAGATATTGTTGAGCAATTTTGGTATTAATTGGTTTCTGTAGTAGTTTAGAGGGTGGTGTGGACTATGGTTGTGGGGCAGGGAGGTCGGGACTATTGCTTTTAGAGGATGTCTGCGTTATCTCGAAATGCGATTAGTAGGCCAATAGCGCGGTCTTTTCGTGCGATATAAAATACAGAGAATTCGCGTCTGAATCTATATTAGAGCTTAGTCCGCAGTAGAGCTGACCTTCGTGCCTCCGTTCTCATATGTCTTCAGGTAATTCGCCTACATTAGCAGAATAAACTTAAGGCGAGGCTAGGTAGAAAATATGATTGATGCGTCTGACGTCAGTACTATTGCGGATAGCGCTGGATGGACACTTGGTGGGTGTATAGCTGTACCCTGGTGATAACGATCTTCTGCTATGGCTACTAATAAATGTTAGTCGCGCTGCTTTGAATTTCTCAAGAAGCATCTACTTATCCATGGCGCTGAGGTGGTGCCCGCTCAGGTTATTGAATGCTATGCTACTACTATTCGTACCGTTAAGATTGAAGCTACAAACTGGATGGTCGAGCGTGGTGTCAGTGATCTAAGCTTTATAAGTCTTCCTGCGTGTCAAGCGTATAACTCGTGCCGCGCGATCTATAGGCTAAATTTCGGTCGAAACCGTTATCCATATTGGCATGCAGTATCCGGATCGCCATTTCAATTACGTTCGTCTTGCTGTCAAAATTCGTGTCCCAGACCTATGAAGCGATAGGTGAATTTGGTAATATTTCGGCCCTTCCGCGCATAAGAAGTTTTAGTATGGCAAATTCCTTCGTTGTGAGATCAATCCTTTGCTTGAACGGACTGTCCTGCTCTTAAGTAAGTCAACCTGAAGATCGCTTGTCTGCATGGTCGTCTGAGCCCAGGCAGTACTGCCCCGACGCAATAGGCTTCGCACGCACGCCAGCAGCTCCGAGAAAGCAAAAGGCTTTATTAGTTAGTCATAAGCTCCCAGTTCAAGTCCTTTCACCGGATCATCCACTCCGTCTCGAGCTGTGAGAAACAACACGGGACGGACTGTCTAGCGTCGCGCATTCTTAATGACGGCACAGCCATCAAGGCCTGGCAATATCACATCTAGGATAAGCAGGTCGTAGGCTTCATTCAGTGCCTAGCTTGGGCCTCGGTACCGGTCATTATCCGATCTACACTAAATTCAGCTTCGATCATGCCCTGCTGCAGATACATGCCGGTCTTGCGTTGGTCTTCCGCCACCAACAGTTTCATGACAGCAACCTCATTTACAAACGTGATTCAGTCTGCTGCCTAACCTTCAGGTATCGTGCCATCTCACACAAATGTAGTTAGCCTATCAGGCGTACGCCAGCCACCAAGGGGTAGTCTTGGTTCAGCTAACTTCCGAGACCTCCACTCCTTGGTTTCTGGCGCCGGCCTAGGCGCCATTTCGTTGCCGAGAAACGTCCGAGTAAAGTCTGAACCGAAGCTAAGTGCGTGGAATCAGGCGAGCTTAGCGGGATAGCCTTTTCCCTGGATCGCCTCGAGCAGGGCCTGCGCTGGATGGCTGCTTTGAACCCGTACGGTGCGGCTTGCTAAGGCCACATCGACCGTTGCGTCACTGTCCAGAGCCATAATCGCTGCGGTGATCGATTTAACACAATGACCGCAATTCATGCCCTGCACGTTGAACTGATACATAGCGAGTCTCCAAAACATGGGGTTGCGTTACTTTCAACGTTGACACAAGGTCAAGGTCAAGCCCCTTCTGTTCTGAAGGATTAGGTGCGGATGAGGTTGACCTTTACATGAGGTCAAGGTTGATCCTCTACCCATTGATAGCGAGGAATCCGTCATGGCTGAATTTAATTTACCCATCCAAGGAATGACCTGTGCCGCCTGTGCCGGTCGCGTGGAGCGTGCGCTGAAGAAAGTGGCGGGCGTACAGGAAGCCAGCGTGAATCTGGCCAGCGAGCAGACCCGCATTCAGGCGCCGGAAGACGCAATGCCGGCTTTACGCGAGGCGGTTACCCGCGCCGGTTACCAAGTCCCGGACGAAATCCTGGTATTAGGCATCACCGGCATGACCTGTGCCAGTTGTGTTAACCGCGTCGAACGAGCTTTACGCCAAGTGCCCGGGGTGGGTGAAGTCAGCGTCAATCTGGCTACTGAACAGGCCCATGTCAATGCCGTGGCAGGCACCTCTGTACAGGCGTTGATTGCCACTGTAAGAGACGCAGGCTACCAAGCGCAACCTCTTACTACCATTGCCCCAGCCGTTGTAGATACTCAACTGGTACAGGAGCGCTGGGCATTGATCGCTGCCATGCTACTGGCCGCTCCGCTCGTGCTGCCCATGCTGCTGCAACCGTTAGGCATTCACGTCATGTTGCCGGTGTGGCTTCAGTTCACTTTGGCGACACCGGTGCAATTCCTGCTCGGTGCCCGTTTTTACCGCGCCGCCTGGAAAGCACTACGGGCGCGCACTGGCAACATGGACCTACTCGTCGCCTTGGGAACCAGCGCGGCTTATGGCTTGAGCGTGTATGAAGCCATAACCGCTATGCCGGGTCATACCCCACACCTGTACCTGGAGGCTGCTGCTGTCGTGATTGGCCTGGTCCGTCTGGGTAAATACCTTGAAAGCCGTGCTAAACGACA
Organism: Pseudomonas sp. Snoq117.2; assembly: GCF_900110545.1. NCBI lineage: Bacteria > Pseudomonadati > Pseudomonadota > Gammaproteobacteria > Pseudomonadales > Pseudomonadaceae > Pseudomonas > Pseudomonas sp. Snoq117.2. The sequence continues at coordinate 225,759 of NZ_FOED01000007.1, forward strand.
GACCGGCGAAGCCATACGTGCGCTTCAGGGGTTGCGGCCCGAACGCGCCCTACGTCTGGACGCTGATGGCCGCGAGCAGGACGTTGCGGTGGCTGACTTACGCCTGGATGAGCGCGTACGGGTCAGGCCCGGCGAGCGTATCCCGGTGGATGGAGTCATCGAGGCGGGCGATAGCCATACAGATGAGGCCCTGATCAGCGGGGAGAGCCGGCCGATGGCCAAAAAAGCCGGCGACAAGGTCATTGGTGGCTCTATCAACGGTGAAGGCACGCTTATCGTCCAGGTCACAGCCCTGGGCGGGGAAAGCGTACTGGCACGGATCATACGTCTGGTTGAAGACGCGCAGGCAGCCAAGGCGCCTATTCAACGCCTGGTAGACAAGGTCAGCGAAATTTTCGTGCCGGTAGTGCTCGGTATTGCCCTGGTAACGCTTGTGGGCTGGCTGCTGGCAGGGAGCGACTGGGAGACGGCGCTGATCAACGCTGTGGCCGTACTGGTCATTGCCTGCCCTTGTGCCTTGGGCTTGGCCACTCCCACCGCAATTATGGCAGGCACTGGCGTTGCCGCACGGCATGGCATCCTGATTAAGGATGCACAAACCTTGGAAGTGGCTCATGCGGTGCAAGCGGTGGCCTTTGACAAGACCGGTACCCTTACCTCAGGGCAGCCCCACCTGGTTCATATGGCGGTAGCTTTGATCCCCGAAGCCGAAGCCTTGTCGCTGGCGGGCCGCCTGCAACGAGGTAGTGAACATCCCTTGGGTAGCGCTGTTCTGACCGCCTGTAGCGAACGCGGCCTTGATATCCCCGTAGCTAACAGCGTCCGTGCGCTGCCTGGTCGCGGCGTCCAAGGCTCTGTCGAAGGCCGGCAACTTGCCTTAGGCAATGGCCGGTTGCTCGAAGAGCTAGGGCTTGATCAAGGCGTATTAGCTGAACAAGCTCGCCAATGGGACGACGAAGGCCGGACCTTGTCCTGGTTGATCGAGCAAGGCGCTGAGCCCAGGGTGCTTGCCCTGCTTGCGTTTGGCGATGCGCTTAAGCCAGGTGCTCAGGAGGCGGTAGCGGCGTTGGCCTCACGTCAAATTAGTAGCCATTTGATTACCGGGGATACCTGGAGCAGTGCCAGGCAGGTCGCCGATCAGGCGGGCATTAAGGACATTCATGCCCAGGTACTGCCGGCGGAAAAGGCGGCCGTCGTTGCAAGTCTCAAGGCGAAGGGCATGCAGGTGGCCATGGTCGGCGATGGTATCAATGATGCGCCCGCCCTGGCGGCTGCTGATGTCGGCATTGCCATGGGCAGCGGTACCGATGTGGCCATGCATGCTGCCGGAATCACACTGCTGCGCAGTGATCCCCGACTTGTACCGGCAGCGCTGGATATTGCGCGGCGCACCTACTATAAAATCCGCCAGAATCTGTTCTGGGCCTTCGTTTATAACGTAATCGGTATTCCACTGGCAGCGTTCGGCCTGCTCGATCCTGTTTTTGCCGGTGCCGCCATGGCTTTTTCAAGCGTAAGTGTAGTGAGCAATGCTTTGCTGCTCAAACGCTGGCAACCGGCATTGGGCAGCACGCTATGAATATCAGCCAAGCTGCACAGGCCAGTGGTCTAACGCCCAAGATGCTGCGCTATTACGAAAGCATTGGTTTGCTTAAACCGGCCATACGAACGGCAAGCGGGTATCGGCAGTACCAGGCTGCTGATCTGGATACCCTAGCTTTTCTCAAACGTGCCCGAGACCTGGGCTTTTCCTTAGAAGAAGTCGGTACCCTACTCGAACTGCAACGCGACCGACACCGCGCCAGTGCCGACGTAAAAGCGCTGGCTAGCGCTCATGTGCAGGACTTGAACTGCAAGATCGAGGAGTTCATCAGCCTACGCGACACGCTGCAGGCCTTGATCGATGAATGCCAGGGCAACGAAGACTCTGCCTGCGCCATCCTTGACTCGTTGGCCGGAGTCAGGGGCAAATCAGTGTAGGTTCAGGCATTGGGAGGCTTCCATCTTTGCATTTGGATATGGCGTATATAAAGCTCCTCCCATTCGGTAGTATTACTCATGGCTCTAGTCATTTGTAACAGGGGCAGGGGGCAACATGGCTCCTAGCAATGCTGTCCTAGCGAATAGTGGCCTAAATTTTAAAACAACAAATGATTGCCGCGCAGGCTCCCTCAGACTATACAATCTGAAACTGAGCTGCGCCAAAACGCGCTATTAGTTCTATGTAAAGAGTGAAGCGAGGCGCGCCGTTAAGCGGATCGGCCATGCTTATATCACCTTGAAAATCGCGACAAGTGATGAGATGGGTGTCGGACGAGATCTTGCGCCACTCTACCTTCTAGCTGCCGTTCGTTAGCAGCGAAGTAGGGGAATGCCTATCGCTTTGGGACCGCTACCTCCGACCACGCTTGCTTTTACTGGCATAGGAGAATTACCCGTGTCAGGCATATCAGTATTGATTAGCTTGGAACCGGAAAGTGGAGTTACATGGTCCCTGATAAATGATGTTCAATTTTCTTGGGGGCAATGCCTTCAGTTCCTTGCGCAGGCGTAGAAGCCATAAGCTTCGGATGTGCTCGATCCACCGCGCTTGCGAGCATGCAAGCAGTAATGGTTGTGGCGATACCGGTAGACTTTAAAGGAGACATGAAACGCACTTTAAAACAGACAAGTACTCGATTAGGAGGTTGCCGGATGGAGGTAAGTGTTATACGCAAATGCGTACGCAGGGGGACCAAGCGGGCTTCACTGTGATCTTCGCCCTCGTCGCCGGCATAAGCGGCAGTATTCCCATATGGCTGGTTCCAAGTCATACCGGTATATGGAGCAACCTAGCAGCGGATTCTGTAGAGAATTCGTCCACCACTTCGCTTTCGGCCAGCCCCGCCCCCATATCCCTCTACGCGTCATTCTTTCCGTATAGATTGACAATACGGTGTGTTGCTAGATGGGCCGATTTGTCAGGAGAACGTCGTAGTGCCTTCAAAGCGCAATGCTGTTTGCCCGCTTTTGTCAATAAAGGCTGTGGCTTCAGCTCCAAAGTTATACGACGCCAGGCCCCGAAGACCAAATGCTGCCCAGATCTGCGGTTTACCCGGCTTTAAGTCCTAGCAAATGCCCGTAACAACATCTTACTAGATTTTAACAGTATGCCCATACAGGGCCTGTACCTTTGCCTCTTCAGTCTTGCCGTTAAGGTCCTCGCCTTCCGCACGGGCCCTAAGCCTGTTGATGTCATTACCAGTCACGCCGATGACATCTTATCTAAACGCGCTTGCATTGTCAGCGTCTTGCCGCTTAAGTTCATTGAGCAAAGCTATTATTTGCTTAATCGATTCATTATTCGGCTATGGTTCATACCTTGCCTTCGAATATGATCCATTCGCTGAATCGCATCGCATTGCCTGTTATGGCTAGGCACGTGAGACCGCCGTCATTAAAGAAGATATTGCAATGTGGATCCCGCGATCACATTTCTGTAAGCTCGGTCAAGCATACAACCATAGCTTTGGAGCCAGCTCCTTATGGTAGCGCCCTTGTAAGCTATTTATGCTTCATGACATCTTATAGTAGTGCCGCGACCTTCGGTCAGGCTGGATTTCGTAGTTCACCAGCATTCTGGTGAGCAGGCGCTGAGGGATTGCATGTAAGTCTTGGCTTTTATTGGCAGATCCTAGATCAGTTGGGCGTTTACACCGCTGCTATACGTGAATACTGATCTCCAGTCTTTCATGCGGTTGTTGCTCCGAATAATTTTTGACGATTGACACTACATTAAGGGTCGAAAAGAGGGGTGTCCAACCTTACAAGAATGTAATCTAAGAGTTGGACAAGGCACTTTTTGTCGACTAGTCTATCTTAGACGTAGAGTGCTACGTTCTTGCCGAAGGATTGGCCCTTTTCTGTACTATGATATGAGGTGTGCTATGACAAAACATCGTTTGGCGGGTGTATCTATGGCGGGTCTTGTTTTTTTATTTTCTGCGCAGTTGTCATTTGCGGATAATAATAGCGCTCATGCTGCATTCACAGATAAAGGCAGATCAGAAAGCGTAGAGTCGTCTGTAAGGGTTAATGGAGCATCCGAAGGTTACAAACAAGCGATGCAGAAAATGGATCAGGGAATGATGAGAAGCATGAGTGCAGATCCGTCGGCAACTTGGGCAAGAATGATGGTCGAGCATCATAAAGGTGCGATTGAAATGTCAAATGTTGTTCTTAAGTACACTAGCGATCCTGTTATAAGGGAAATGGCGGAAAGAAACATAGCAGAGCAGAACAAAAGCATTAATGAGCTCAACTTATGGATTAATAAGTAGCTATTTCTTTTGTGTCTTGTTTGGCGATTAAGTGATAGTAAGTATTCTGCCGGCGTACGCATCTGTCTTGGCAGGGGGGCGAGGTGACAATCATCGTCTTGATGCCATTTGCTTGCTAATGCTTCATCCGGTCGCCTGCTTAATTAGCGATGGCTATCTGCCAATGGTAGTCATCGCTATTAGTTTTTCTCTTGGTCTATTTGCAGTACTGTAAATATTGTCGACTGGGCGACAGCCAGACCATATGTGATCTTGTCACGTACTTTGCGCCAGCCATGCTCGAATATTTCGGCACGGAGGTTTTACCAATGTTTTTTTGTGGAGGGCGCAACATGTGCGTATAGCGCTTTCGCTATTCCTCGTTATCGATATTTTTATCTACACGCTGCACCAATTAGATTTTTTCCCTTCATCTCTGCAAATAAGCTTGCCTAGCGATACTATGGTTCAATGCCTAACAATCGTTGCTGATTGGGGCATATCGAGATAGCGATATGGCCTTTGCAAATTGCAATTTGCAATTTGTGTATTCAAAATGGATTATGCATACCGTTCACATTTAGTTTCAGTGCAACAGGGTCTATTGCCTAGGCCTATCCTCGTCTCTACACTTCACCATGGCTCGCGCTTGAATCTCTTCCAGGTGTGACGGGAGATGAAGTGCACAGAGTGCCTCAGGCTAGCTGTGACAGGTCGATTATATCGAGCATGATTTAACTAGTGCTTAGCGAATATCAGTACTATCATTTTGCTCTAAATTAAGATCAGTCAGTGGGGGCTTGGCCTCCGTTGAGGAGCGCTAATTTTATTAGCTTTCCCATGATGTTTGCTTCCTTTTTATAATGGCCGAGGGCTTCATGCGTCCCGTTTGGGGTGATCATCATGCGCATCTACCGGCCGAGCACCCGCAGCTGATTCACCGTATTCAACGATTGGGATTCGCTACTGACCTGCATGACAGTAGGCGTCTCGCCGTGATTAAAGTGCTGTCTACTTGAAAAAGTACTTCCTCCAGCACCAGGCTGATTATGATCACGGCGGTGAAGATAGCCGTTGCATCACGGACGAAGCTACAGATCATAGCGGGACTACTGCATCTCCTACTGTGCTCGAGCCAACCCCAACTGTTGTGGCTACCATATCTCCCGGACCAGAGTAGGACGAAGATCGATGCAGCAATTAGCATGACGCGCTCTCGGCCGTACCTAGCGGGCAGCTAGCAGCCTGGCGCGTTGGCGGTTGTCCGTTAAAGCGAGGCGATCCAGCCGCATCTTTACCTACGGCAGGTTGGTGCAGAGCGTCACCTTCAGAAGCTCCCTTAGCTAGGCGGGTAGTTATGAGTACAACCAGCATCAGTCAGACTAACGCAGTCGGTCCTCCTACCTTCTTTGCAAGGATCAAAGCATCTCCAGGGCAAAGGAATATAAAACCCCTATACGTGCTTTTTGACTAGCCCTGAACTCTCCCTATCCAAGCTAAACGTCCTGTCCAACAGAGCCGCACGCTCAATAATAGGCAAGGGGAACAAGGCGGGAAAGGAGCCTTTTGTCGTTTGCACCGCTGCAAGACTAGCGGAGTTGATCCGTATCCAAGCACCCTATCTCGGACCCAAGCAGTCCCATACATAATACCTACATATTCCACGAGGGCTAGCGGACGGTGAGACTGCCATTAATCTTTGTGGTGGGGGCAGAAGAGAAAATAGGGGGAAATGTCAGGACGAAGCTCGTATTTCCTTTCTGACTTTCGACCTGCACCTGCCCCTGATGGTAAGCCATGATTGCGCGTACGATTGCCAACCCTAGTCCATTGCCGCCTGTTTGCCGGTTACCCAATCGGTAAAAGCGCTCGAAGATTTTGGGAAGGTCCTGCGGATCAATCGTCTTGCCTTGGTTGATCACAGCTACGTGGCCACCAGCGCCGTGTTCTTGAGCTACCAGCTCTATGTACACCGGTGTTTTAGGATTCGCGTGACGAATCGCATTCGATAGCAAATTTGAAAGCGCACGTTGAATCATCAGCTTGTCACCTTCAACTGCAAGGTGACCTTTGACCACCAGCTCGATTTCGTGCGCCTCGGCATAGGCTTCGAACAGGCTACAGACTTTGAGCGCTTCCTGATCAACGTTCACTCGAGTCGGTGAGCGCAGGGGCTCCTGGCTATCCAGTCGAGCCAGTAGCAGCATGTCCTCGACGATCCGACCCAAGCGGTCCAGCTCATCCAACGATTCCTCCAACGCCTGCCGGTATGTCGCCTCATCTCGCTTTCGGCTCAATACCATCTGTGTACGACCTACCAACGTACCTAGAGGGGCACGTAACTCGTGCGCGACGTCGTCTGCGAAGCGATCAAGCTGCTGCACGCCGGCATTGAGCCGCTCCAGCATAGTGTTCAGCGCGGCTGCTAGATCAGCCACTTCCGCAGGCAGGTCGGTGTCATCAAGCCGCAGTGACAGCTGCCGAGTGGTAACGGCGCGTGTAGTACGGCGAAAGCGCCGTAATGGTGCCAGGCCTTGGTAACCTGTCCACCAAGCTGCGGCGCCGATTAGCAGCAGTAAAATTGGTAGGCTTATCAGAGCCGCGCGCAGGAAAGCATCAAGAAGAAAATTATCGCTACTGCGGTCCTGGCTTAGCAGCAGCCGCTGCGCGGGCAAGCCTGGGATTGCCAAGTCTGCCCGAACGGTTAGCAGATCGTGACCGTCGTCGGCATGCCAGGCCATTGTCTGGCCATTCGGCCAATTTCCTTGTCGCAGCTCCTCAGCATAGGCGTGTGAGCCGAGACCATACAGGGGAGCGCCATCGTCGGAAGACAGCACCGTCACAGACAGCTCGTCGTGACCGAGCAGCGCGTCAGCCAACATGTGCTGCCAAGGTGCTCCAGGATCCGTGGGGCGCTCTTCCAAGCTGTGCTGGATTTGTCCCAATTTAGATTGCAGCTGGTCAACTGCGCGCTTATCCAACTCGCGGGCCAAAACGCCGTACACCAGAACCACCAAAACGGTTGCCAAAAGCAAGCCCACGCCTGTAACAATCAGTCCCAGGCGCAAGGCCAGGCTCATGGGTTTCATGACCGCCGCTCCATCACGTAGCCAACACCCCGTACGGTATGGATAAGCGGCTCACCAAAAGGCTCATCGACCTTCATCCGCAGGCGTCGGACAGCGACTTCGACCACGTTGGTGTCGCAGTCGAAATTCATGTCCCAGACTCTTGAGATGATTTCAGTGCGCGAGAGCACCTCGCCTTGGCGCTGCATGAGCAGCTGAAGCAGAGCGAATTCCTTACTGGTCAGGTCAATCCGCTGGTCACCGCGGAAGGCACGATGGCGAAATGGATGCAGCTCAAGATCGGCCAGTTGTAGCGTATCGCTGACCTGCCGCGTATCCCCGCGCCGTAGCAGTGCGCGAATACGGGCAAGCAACTCTGGAAATTCGAACGGTTTAGTCAAGTAGTCGTCAGCACCAGCGTCCAGTCCTCGGACGCGTTCGCTGGTTCGGCTTTGGCCCGTTAGCAGCATCACCCGAGTTTGCTTGCGTCGCCGGAGTAGTTCCAGAACCTCCAGGCCATCCATCGTCGGCAGATTGATGTCCAGCAGGATCAGGTCGTAGTCCTGCTGCAGGGCGAGATGCAAACCATCGATCCCGTTCGCGGCGCGATCGACCACATAGCCATTCTCCGTGAGACCCTGCTGCAGGTAGTCCGCGGCCCGAGCTTCGTCTTCCACTATCAGTAAGCGCATCGTTTTTTGTCGGTCGTGTAGAGAATGTGGCGCAGGCTGAAGCCTGTAGTCGCTAGAGGATCAAGCGAGCAAGCGTGCCGGTATACCTGCACGACAGCAACTTCCTTGCAACTTTGTAATGTTGGCGTCACCGGAGCGATAGGTAGGGCTCCTTAGAGTCGGCTTCCGCTATCGAGCGACGATCCCTTCGGGCGTCGCGCCTTCCGCACAGGAGCCGCCGTCGTGCCGTTACACCCTCGCTGTCGACACTCCATGTCCGCTCGCCTGACGGGCCTGCTTTTCGGGCTAGGTCTCCTACTGGCTGGTGGCCCCATCCAGGCTGCACCGCTCACCTTGGAGCAGGCGCTCGCTCAAGCCCTTCGCGACAGTCCCGACTACCTGGCCGCCCGCCAAGAGACCGCCGCAGCGGTGGGGGCACGCCAGCAGGCCGGTCTCATACCAAATCCAGAGCTGGCCTTCGAGGTAGAGGATACCCGCTCTTCAAGTCAGACCCGCAGCGTAACCCTTACCCAGCCCTTCGAACTGGGAGGCAAGCGCGCCGCGCGGGTTGCGTTGGCGGAGGCTAACGCCGCTGTCGTCGACGCCGAACTCACGGCGCGAAGTTATGCGCTACGGGCGGACATTATCCAAAGCTTTTACGAACTGTTACTCGCCGAAGAGGGAGTACGTCTCGCCGAGCAGTCGCAGGCGTTGGCCCAGCGTAGCCTAGACAGCTCAGCATCGCAGATACGTGCCGGCAAGATCTCGCCGGTATCAGGCACCCGCGCTGAAGTAGAGCAAGTCACCCAGCGGCTGGAGCTGAGACGCGCACTGCAGCAGCGTGACAACGCGCGGGTGAGTCTTGCCCGCCAACTGGGTATCTCCGTGACCGAGCTCGGTGAGCCGGTCGGTGACCTGGATCGTCTGCCCGCACCTCCCGGCGAAGCCCTGCTGCTGCAGGCGATCCGCCAGACACCGGCAATGCTCAAGGCGCGGTGGCAGGTAGCCGCCGGGGATGCCGACGTCGATCTGCAGCGCAGCCAGCGCTATCCGGACGTGCGGGTGAGCCTGGGCAGCCAATACGACGAGCTCGAGGGGGAGCGGGTCAATCTGGTGGGCTTCTCGCTCCCGCTACCGCTCTTCGATCGTAACCAGGGCAACCTGCTCGCGGCCTCCAGTCGCGCCGACCAGGCCCGCGATCTACAGCGAGCGACCGAGCTGCAAGTTCAGGCCGAGACCCTTCAAGCGCTGCGTGACTGGCGCAGCGCATCAGCAGACGTTGATGACCTGCGCAACCGAATATTGCCGGCTGGCCAACGCACCGTCGACGACCTTACGCGTGGATTCTCGCTGGGCCGTTTTGCCCAGCTAGACGTGCTTGAAGCCCAGCGCGCCCTGATTTCGGCCAGGGGGCAGTACCTGCTCTCCCAGCGTGCGCAGATTGAGGCATGGACCCGCCTTGAACGCCTTCACGGCCCGCTCTTCACTTCCCCATGACGCTACAAATCCCGGGACTAAACCGGGTGCGGAGTTCTTGCATGACCATGATTTCATTGAGGCCGAGATTGTTGCTGCTGATCACGGTACTTGGTATCGGGCTGCCCTTTGCCAGGGTTCAGGCGGGTGCCGGCCATGACCATCCAGAATCTTCTGCACCAGTAGCGGCAAAGGTGGCAGACGCCAATGCTGGTACGACCCAACCCCGCACGGATCCTGCCGAAAGCAAAGAGGATCATGAGGCAGTTGAGGGCGCACATGCCGATGGGGAGGAGGGCCATGCCGAAGGTGAAATCGAGCTGACGGAGGAGCAAATTCGTGCGGCCGGCATCGAGACCCAGGTGGTCACGCCGGTGAGCGTCGGCGCCTCCTTGAGTCTCCCCGGCGAGATTCGCTTCGATGAGGATCGCACCGCGCATGTCGTGTCGCGAACCCCCGGCATCATCGAGGAGGTGAAGGCCAATCTCGGGGACCGGGTGCGCAAGGGGCAGGTGCTGGCAGTCATTGCCAGCGAACAGCTGTCCGAGGTGCGCAGCGAGTTGGCGACCGCACAGCAGCGTCTGCAACTGGCGCGCACCCTCTATGCCCGCGAGCAGAGCCTCTGGCAGGAGCGGATCAGTGCCGAGCAGGATCTGCTGCAGGCGCGGCAGACCCTGCAGGAAGCCGAGATCGCCGTCCGCAACGCCCGCCAGAAAGCCCAGGCCCTGGGTGGAGCGGCTTCCGCTCTGGGCGGCAGTCGCTACGAGCTGCGCGCGCCCTTCGACGGCGTGGTAGTGGAGAAGCACCTGGTCCTGGGTGAGCGGGTGGACGAAACCAGCAATCTCTTCACGCTCACCGACCTGTCCCGCGTCTGGGCCACATTCGCCGTTCCCGCACGCGACCTCGATCGAGTGACCGTTGGCCGAACGGTGGAGGTAATCGCAGGAGAGCTGGACAGCCGCACCGAGGGCACCGTGGCGCATGTCGGCAATCTGCTGGGCGAGCAGACCCGGGCGGCGACCGCCCGCGTCACCCTGGCCAATCCGGAGGGCGCCTGGCGCCCGGGTCTGTTTGTCACGGTGCGGCTCGATGACGAGCGACGGGACAAGGTACTGGGCGTGCCCAGTGGCGCCGTGCATGTCGTGGAGGATCGCACCGTGGTGTTCGTCCGGACGGCAGACGGCTTTCAGGCGACACCCGTGGTCACCGGGGTCCGGGACGGTGAGCGCACAGAGATTCGTCAGGGCTTGAGCGCCGGCCAGGTAGTGGCCGACCGCGGCAGCTTCATTCTCAAGTCGGAACTGGGCAAGGGCTCGGCCGAGCACTCCCACTAAGGGCGCATCATGTTCGAACGTATTCTTCGCTTCGCCATCGAGCAGCGCTGGCTGGTGCTGCTCGCCACGCTCGGCATCGCCGCACTCGGGATCTACAGCTATCGCCACCTGCCCATCGATGCGGTGCCAGACATCACCAACGTCCAGGTACAGATCAACGCGGAAGTACCGGGCGCTTCGCCGCTGGAGGTCGAACAGCGGGTCACCTATCCCCTGGAAACGGCCATGGCCGGCTTGCCCGGGCTGGAGCGGACTCGGTCGTTGTCGCGCTCGGGGTTTGCGCAGATCAGTGTCATCTTTGCCGACGGGACTGACCTCTTCTTCGCTCGCCAGCAGGTGAGCGAACGCCTTCAGGGGGCACGCGAAGCCCTGCCAGAGGGTGTGGAGGTCAACATGGGTCCGCTGTCCACGGGGCTTGGGGAGATCTTCCTCTGGACGGTGAAGGCGGCGCCCCAGGTGCGCCGGGCTGACGGCGAAGCCTATACGCTCACCGATCTGCGGGAGATCCAGGACTGGATCGTCAAACCCCAGTTGCGCACCGTACCCGGTGTGGCGGAAGTCAACACCATTGGCGGCTATGCCAAGGAGTATCAGATCGCGCCTGATCCCAAGCGCCTGGCCGGCTATCGCATCACCCTGGAACAACTGGCGGTGGCGCTGGAGCGGAACAATGCCAACGTCGGCGCCGGTTTCATCGAGCGCGCCGGGGAGCAGCTGGTGATCCGGGTACCAGGTCAGCTCGGCTCCGTCGAGGATATCGCCACCATCGTGCTCGCTACCGTGGACGGTACCCCGGTACGGGTCCGGGATGTGGCCACGGTTGGGGTAGGGCAGGAGTTGCGTTCCGGGGCGGCTACCGAAAATGGCGAGGAGGCGGTACTCGGCACCGTCTTCATGCGCGTGGGCGAGAACAGCCGCGAGGTGGCCCTGGCAGTGGCTGAGCGCCTGGCTCAGATCAACCGCAACCTGCCGGAAGGCGTGCAGGCGGTCGCCGTGTACGATCGCACCACGCTGGTGGACAAGGCGATCGCCACGGTACGTAAGAATCTCGTGGAAGGTGCGCTGCTGGTCATCGCCGTGCTCTTCGTCTTCCTCGGCAATCTGCGCGCGGCGCTGATTACGGCGCTGGTGATTCCACTCTCGATGCTCTTCACCTTCAGCGGTATGGCCGCGAATCGGGTCAGCGCCAACCTGATGAGCCTGGGTGCGCTCGACTTCGGCATCATCGTCGATGGCGCCGTGGTGATCGTGGAGAATGCCATCCGCCGGCTGGCTCATGCCCAGGGGCGGCACGGCCGGGTGCTCGACCGCAGGGAGCGGTTCCAGGAAGTGTTCGCCGCCGCCCGCGAGGCGCGAAGACCCCTCATCTTCGGACAGCTGATCATCATGGTGGTCTATCTGCCGGTGTTCGCCCTGACGGGTGTGGAAGGCAAGATGTTCCATCCCATGGCCTTCACCGTGGTGATCGCCCTGCTGGGCGCCATGCTGCTGTCCATCACCTTCGTCCCGGCGGCCGTGGCGCTGTTCGTCACGGGTCGCGTGCAGGAAAAGGACAATCGGCTGATGAGCGCGGCGCGGCGCGGCTATGCCGTCGCGCTGGATGCAGCCATGCGTCGGCGGCCACTGGTCTTCGCCGGCGCTGGCCTGAGCGTGGTGCTGACGGCGCTGCTGGCACTGCGCCTGGGCAGTGAATTCGTGCCCAGCTTGAGCGAAGGTGATTTCGCGCTGCAGGCGCTCAGGGTGCCGGGTACCGGCCTGGGGCAGTCGGTGGACATGCAGCAGCGCCTGGAGCGCTCCATCCTGGATCGGATACCCGAGGTGGAGCGGGTATTCGCGCGTACCGGCACTGCCGAGATCGCCGCGGATCCGATGCCGCCGAATATCTCCGACAGCTATGTGATGCTCAGGCCACAGGCGCAGTGGCCCGATCCAGGCAAGTCGCGCGAGCAGCTGATGGCCGAGCTGGAGGCGGCGGCTGCGCGCGTCCCCGGTAGCAACTACGAGCTGTCGCAACCGATCCAGCTGAGGTTCAACGAGCTGATTTCCGGGGTGCGCAGCGATGTGGCGGTCAAGGTCTTTGGCGATGACATGGCGGTGCTGAACAAGACCGCTGCGGACATTGCCAGGGTGTTGCAGAAGGTCACCGGCGCTGCCGAGGTGAAGGTGGAGCAGACCGGTGGGCTGCCGCTGCTGAGCGTGCAGATCGATCGTGAGCGAGCCGCGCGTTACGGCCTCAATGTCGGTGACATCCAGGATGTGGTCGCAACGGCGCTCGGCGGACGCAAGGCCGGCACGCTCTTCGAGGGTGATCGTCGCTTCGATCTGATGATCCGTCTCCCTGAGACCCTGCGCAGCGATCCGGCGGTATTGGCGCGCCTGCCCATTCCATTGCCAGCGGTGGAAGGCCGCGTCGAGTTCATCCCCCTGGCCGATGTGGCGCGCCTGGAATCGGTACTGGGGCCGAATCAGATCAGCCGTGAAGACGGCAAGCGCCTTGTGATCGTCAGTGCCAATGTGCGTGATCGGGATCTGGGTAGCTTCGTGGCGGATGCCACCGCCGCCATCACGGACCAGATACGCATTCCCGCAGGCTACTGGACCAGTTGGGGCGGCCAATTCGAGCAGTTGCAGGCTGCTGCCGCCCGGCTGCAACTCGTGGTGCCGGTGGCCTTGCTGCTGGTGTTCGTGCTGCTGTTCATGATGTTCGGCAATCTGCGCGACGGCCTCGTGGTGTTTACCGGCATTCCCTTCGCCTTGACGGGCGGAGTGCTGGCGTTGTGGCTACGGGACATTCCCTTGTCGATTTCGGCAGGCGTAGGCTTCATCGCGCTGTCGGGCGTCGCGGTGCTCAATGGCTTGGTGATGGTCTCCTTCATCCGTGGCCTGCTGGAGGAGGGCAAGCCGCTGGACATCGCCGTGCGCGAGGGGGCCCTGGTCCGCCTGCGGCCGGTGCTGATGACCGCGCTGGTGGCCTCGTTGGGCTTCATTCCCATGGCGCTGGCGACGGGCACCGGCGCGGAGGTACAACGCCCGCTGGCAACCGTGGTGATCGGCGGCATCCTGTCCTCCACCGCCCTGACACTGCTGGTCTTGCCTGCGCTCTACCACAGCGTCCTGCGCCGGCGCGAAACTGCAGGCGCAGGATGACGGAATTGTAATGCGCGGCTCATCCTGGCGTCAGCCAAGTCCGTCTAGAGTGATACTCATACCCACGCTACACTCTAGAAGGAAAAAACATCATGACTTTCGTTAAAGCTGCCGTGGCTGCCGCCGTACTCGTCGTTGCAAATATCAGCTTTGCTGCCGATGGCAGCGAGCGTTCTATATCGCAAAATGCAGACTTCCGAGAGAGCCAAGCGGCTCTCAAGCAGCACCGGGAGATGCATGAGACGTTGGCGAAAGAAGGTCGCCAGTCAGACAAAACAGGCAGTGTTCAGGCGACGAACTGACAGCCTGTGGCCATGAGCGATCATAGCATCGCTTATGGCCACGTCTTGCGGCCTCTACTCAGCAAAACTGCTTGGAATGATGTACACATGGCCGGTGGTTGATAACGCTTCCGGTTAAGACCTGACAATGCAAGTTCCTGCGAAGTGGGGTCGATCTCGACTGACTTCTAGCAAGAGGTTCCCGCCTTTTGCGATTTGGCACTGCTGACAAGCGCTTCGATGATCCTGCACTCCGAGATCGTCCCGCCGTGGCAGCACGCTAACAGACGCTGCAGTTCGCCCTCCAATGCCTGCAAATCGGCCAGCCTCAACCGTACCTGCCGCAAGTGTTCCGCAACCAAGCTATCCACGGCATCGCAGGGTGATTGTTGGCGATCTGCCAGGCCGAGTAGCTCGCGCACTTCGTCCAGGCTAAAGCCCAGCGCTCGGGCGCGCCTGATGAATTGCAGCCGATCCCGCTCAACTGGGCCATACAGCCGATAGCCTGACACTGAACGTGTTGAGCTAGGCAGTAAGCCTTCCTTTTCGTAGTAGCGGATGGTGACGGTCTTGGTGTCCGTGGCCTTGGCTAACTGACCGATGGTGTAGGTGCTGACGTTCATGGTGTTGACCTTATAGCGACTATAACCCTCAGCCTAAGGCAAATCCTAAGTGTTGCAGAGAGGGTGCCATGGACAGTTGCTGTGAAAACAAAGCTAGCGAACTCGCTCAGCTACGGAGTCGTCAGAGCCGCGTCCTCTACATTGTGCTAGCGATCAACGCCGTCATGTTCCTGGTTGAGTTCACGGCCGGTTGGTTGGCGGGCTCGACCGCGCTGCTGGGGGACTCGCTGGATATGTTTGGGGACGCCTCGGTCTATGCCCTGACGCTGTTCGTCCTGAACCGTAGCGAACGAGCCCGGGCTGGCGCGGCGCTGGTGAAAGGTGGCTTCATGTTGCTGTTCGGCTTGGTGGTGATCGCAGACGCAGTGCGTAAGCTGATTCTGCAGGAGGCGCCGCTGGCCGACTGGATGGGCATCGTTGGCCTAGCCGCACTCCTAGCCAACACCTACTGCTTCTATCTCCTGTACAGCCATAGAGCGGACGATCTGAACATGAGGTCGACCTGGATTTGCTCACGGAATGACCTGGTGGCCAATGCAAGCGTGGTAGTGGCTGCCGTACTTGTGGCTGTGAGTGGCAGCCTCTGGCCGGACGTCTTGGTCGGCTTGGCTATCGCTGCGCTTTTCCTGCACTCGGCTCGGCAGGTTATTCGTGAGGCCTTGAAAGCCTGGCAGGCGGATTCCGAGCGGACGGTGCCAATTGCAACTCCTGTATCCGCACGCGTTATTAGCGTTGTCACACCGTGCTGCGATAGCGCGCCGCAGGTGGCGGCCGTTAAGCCTGCACAACGCGCCCAAACATCCGGGGGATGCTGTTCTGGTAGCGCCTGTGGCAATCAGCCAAAGTAGAAGAGACGGATTGTGTCGAATCTTGGGCTGTTGCCAATGCATGCCCGGACCACCAAGTGGCATAGCAGCGGTGCTCAGTGCAACGATCTAGGCCGCAGTCTTTGGTCAAATGCACAGAGGTCTCTTCCAATAACCAGTCCATGTTCCTGCTGCAATGCAACAGGACGAGCTAGCGAGCAGGAAATCACTACGGGCCGGTCCTCGCCAGTAATAACTAATCAGGTGACTAAAAAATTATGAAGATTAAAGGCCTTACCTCAGCTATGCAGCGTCTAGCCGTTCTCGCTACGCTGGCTACTGCCTCGTTAGCGCAAGCTGATGCTGGTGAGCTGATTGATGTGTATCGAGACCCCAACTGCGGTTGCTGCTCCAAATGGATTGCCTATCTTCGAGATCACGGCTTTACGGTGAACGACCATTTGGAAGCCAACATGAGTCCGCTAAAGGCCAAGCTGGGAGTACCTGAGAAATTGATGTCGTGCCATACCGGAGTGGTAAACGGAAAATTCGTAGAAGGCCATGTTCCGGTGGAGCAAATCAATGAGCTAGCGAAACGAGAGGACCTCGCAGGCGTAGCCGCGCCGGGCATGCCCATGGGATCGCCGGGTATGGAATACGGGAATCGTAGAAATGCTTATCAGATCGTGGGGGTGAAAAAAACCGGAGAACAGGTAGTCGTAAGCGACTATCCAGCGCAGTAAGGCCGACACACGATCAAGCAGTTTGGTTCGCTTGAGGTTCGGCTTGTGGTAGCAAGAAGGCTCATACAGTGCGGATGCTCTAGGATGTACACGAATAGTAATGTCATTCGGTCTACGGTACGCAGTGTATGTTAGATTGGTAAGGATTTAGGCCTAGGGTAAGAAAGCCTTTCGCTGTGTGTCACTATGAGTTATCGGCAAGAAAGGCTTTAGAAAGGCGACACTTATATTGCTATGTGATCCTTGCCGGTCAGGGTAGGCTAGTTATTTACTTTCCCTGTGTGACTATGGCGCCCATGGCGATAAAAAAAAGGGCGCCATTCGGCGCCCTAAGACGTACATCCCAACCAAAGGAACAAAAGATGTACGTAGAACAGCTGCTTATTTAGAGTATGGAAAGAGGGTATTCGGTTATTATTCTGACTTCATCTAAGTCTGACTCAAACTGGCTCGCGCGGGTTGTGGCCTGCCTCAGTCGAATTGACAAATCTTTTGCAGGGCCGCTTTGCACTACATAACGTGCTTCTATATCACGTTCCCAGCGGCGCTGGTCCGTCAGGGGTAGCCCGCCTTCGTCGCGGCGCATATAAACTGGGTTTGCGTTAGAGTAGTCAGCATTCCAGCCCTTGCCGTAGCGGGTCATTAGGGTTAATCCGGGAATGCCGTATTGAGCAAGGTTTATATCATAGCGCAGTAGTACGGACTGCTCTTCTGGGGAGTTGAAGTCACTGTACTGGATTGAGTTATTTAGATAGATAGAGTCGGACTGTCTCAGGTAGTCAAAGTCATTGTCGCTATTGTTGCGTTGGTAGCTAAGAGTTAGGGAATGTGCTCCAGCCACAATCCCCCCGCTGACACTCCATATATTGGTGGTAAATTCTCCTAGAAGTTTTTTTCCATCATCAATCGATCGGTAATAATTGAAGCCCGCTGTCATGGCTAAGCTATCATTGATAGGGTAGCTTGCTATGGATCCAAAATAGTATTGACGCCAGGCGTCGTCGAGCTTGCTTGTGTAAAGGCTGCTGGTGAGATACTCGTTGATCTTGTAGTCGCCGCCTAAGTACGACAAGTATGATGAGCTCACTTGGCCGCCGTAGAATGTGACGAAATCGCTACCCGTTTCGCTCTCTTGGGGCTGGCTCATCGCGTGTAAGCGTCCACCTTGAATTGTTAAGGCTTCAAGCCTGCTGTTTGTGAGGGTTATGCCTTTGAAGCTTTCTGGCAGAAGCCGAGAACCCCCATAATGTACTACGGGAGTGCTTGGAAACACATCGCCAAATTTGAACTCGGTTTCTAGGAGTTTTACTTTTATAGCACCAAGCAGTTTTGAATATTCATCGGTTGGACTGCCGTTATCGTCTACTGGAAGCAAGTTGACACTGCCGCCTATTCCAGATCGACCTTTGCCACTATCTAAGCGCAAACCAAGGAGACCGACTGCATCTATCCCTACACCCACAGTACCCTGTGTGTATCCTGATTTGAAAAATCCTAGCAGGCCATGCGCCCACGTTTCGGAATAACCATTCCCTGCGGAATTCGCTTGGCCTTTTTTAAAGTCTCTATTGAAATAATAGTTGCGATTTACAATGGAGAAAGAGCTGTCTTCAAAAAAGCCTTGACTGTTTTTTTCTTCTAGAGCAGCGCCTGCCAGTGGTGAAAAAAATAAAGAGGAAAGCAATAGGGGTTTTATAGGGGAGGGCAAGGTGGTTCTCCTAGAAGGTTCGGCAGGTATGAGCTGACGTGTCTTTTCTTATTGAGGGCTTATTTTTCGATAGTTAACCTTTCAAGAAGCTGACTATATCATTACAATTTTGTCATTTTCTAGATTCTCTCGCGCGGCCTGTACAGATTTATAATGATCTAGAGATGCTGCTGATATTTTGTATAATTTTCATTGCGTAACGTTTTCAGTTTGAATCGCTGATCTCTAGTGGCAGAGACTTTGACGTTAAAGAAATGTAAATTTTATGGCTTTTTAATTTTGATGCTTTTGCTTTGCGGAAGAATAATAAGATTGCTATCCGGTAGCTACCATTGTTGCTGTGCTGGGAATAAACAAGCGGGGCATTTGGTCGGGTTGGAGGTTGACTTTAAGTCAGGAGGCTCGGCCTTTGTCGATATCTATTTTAAAGATGATATGAGCTGAAGATATGGTGTTTATTTTGATTTTGGTGTAGATAAATTTGCGCATTTTGCGGTGCGCTGTTTTAGTTTGGAAGATACTTAGAGGCTAGTCGACTAGTGATCGATTTCCAGTAATTACTGGTCGTTCTTATGATTCGGTATAATGCAAAATATTTCATATTTCTACAGTGCGCTTAGTTGTCAAGATAAAGATTTGGGATGTCAGCGTCTGTTCTAAATGCACGCGCATTTTTTCCTAGTTTCCGATGGCAGTGACGCCTCCATGGGCTACATGCTTAACAGCTTCAGCTTCTTGCCTGGAAGCAAAGAGATGAAGATTGTTGGAAGCATAGTTGATGATCTGGAAGTTTGCGAAATTGTAGTTTTGCGTTCATCACTGCGTTAGCTTCTTGGGTTTGTATTGGTCTTCATACCCAAGGGCATGTTATACCGCGCGTATAGCTCAAGGTACTCCATTATGAATCTGGTCAAGCCTGCACTACTTACCTTCGTTTTTTCCTTCTCCACTGTTGCGTTCTCGGAAGGTGGCGCAGGCCGCATGCTCACCCGAATGATGGATTCGCGACAGACAACGCTTAGCAAAATGGCCGAAACAGAGACGGCCTCTGTAGCGGCAAAAATTTCAAAAATTGAAGAATCTTGCTAACGGCGCGGCATCTCCTATGCTTACAAAAATGTAATCGTACCGCTGACGAAGTTGTGACATTGTCCCGTTCACTACCTCCTTCGCACGGCCTCAGTGCCGTCCTTGCCCTCTGGACCCGCGTGTATGGAATCAAGAAGTTCTCGACGTACCTTCGTGAAAGGTCTTGCGGCTGCCGGCATGCTCGGTGGACTAGGTTTATGGCGTACGTCCGGCTGGGCGGCATCTGCCTTACCCGCGCTCAGCACGCTTTCTGGTAAAGAGTTCGACCTGTCAATTGGTGAGATGCCGGTAAACATCACTGGCAAACGTCGCACGGCGATGGCGATTAACGGAGGCTTACCCGGGCCTTTGCTGCGTTGGAAAGAGGGTGACACGGTCACCCTACGAGTGCGTAATAGACTGGATACGACCACGTCCATACATTGGCACGGAATCATCTTGCCGCCCAATATGGACGGCGTACCAGGACTGAGCTTCGCGGGCATCGAGCCAGGCGGTGTGTACGTTTACCAGTTCAAAGTCCAACAGAACGGGACGTACTGGTATCACAGTCACTCGGGCTTTCAGGAGCAGCTGGGGGTGTACGGCCCCTTAGTCATCGAGGCAAAGGAGCCAGAACCTTTCAAGTATGACCGTGAGCATGTGGTGATGCTGACGGACTGGACAGATGAAGATCCGGCTTCGCTGATGCGTACGCTGAAAAAGCAGTCCGACTACTACAACTTCCACAAGCGCACGGTTGGCGACTTCGTCAATGACGTTGCTGATAAGGGCTGGGCCGCTACTCTTGCGGATCGCAAGATGTGGGCCGAGATGAAGATGAACCCTACGGACCTTGCGGATGTAAGCGGGGCGACCTACACCTACCTACTTAATGGCCAAGCGCCCGATATGAATTGGACCGGCTTGTTCCGTCCTGGTGAAAAGCTGCGTCTGCGATTCATCAACGGTTCCGCCATGACCTACTTCGATATCCGTATCCCCGGCCTGAAAATGACCGTAGTAGCTTCGGATGGTTTGTACGTTAAACCAGTTCAGGTCGATGAGCTTCGCATCGCCGTGGCCGAAACCTACGATGTAATAGTCGAGCCCACTGCCGACGCATACACACTCTTCGCTCAATCCATGGATCGTACCGGTTATGCCCGTGGCACCTTGGCCGTAAGAGATGGCTTGGTTGCCCAAGTCCCGCCGCTCGATCCTCGACCACTCGTCACAATGGACGATATGGGTATGGGCGGTATGGATCACGGTAGCATGGGCGCCATGGACCATAGCAGTATGAGCGGCATGGATTCAGGCTCCGGCGACGGTATGCAGGCCATGAGCAGCATGGGAGGCGACCCCATGTCGGCTATGGACCAAAGCAAGATGTCCACCATGCAGGGCATGGACCATAGCGCTATGCCAGGGATGGATCATAGCTCAATGGCTGGAATGGCCGGCATGACGATGCAAGGCCATCCTGCGAGCGAGCAGAGCAACCCGCTGGTCGACATGCAGGCGATGACCCCTACTGCCAAATTAAGTGACCCCGGCCTGGGCCTGCGTAACAACGGGCGCAAGGTGCTCACCTACGCTGACCTTAGGAGTGCTTTCGAAGACCCTGATGGCCGC
The DNA here is from genome assembly GCF_900110545.1 of Pseudomonas sp. Snoq117.2. Classification (NCBI taxonomy): domain Bacteria; kingdom Pseudomonadati; phylum Pseudomonadota; class Gammaproteobacteria; order Pseudomonadales; family Pseudomonadaceae; genus Pseudomonas; species Pseudomonas sp. Snoq117.2. The sequence continues at coordinate 246,620 of NZ_FOED01000007.1, forward strand.
GAGCCAAGCCGCACCATTGAGCTACATCTGACAGGACACATGGAGAAATTCGCTTGGTCGTTCGACGGCATCAAGTTCTCTGAAGCTCACCCTCTGGTTCTGAAATACGGGGAGCGCGTAAGGATCGTGCTTGTGAACGATACGATGATGACGCACCCAATTCATCTGCACGGAATGTGGAGTGATTTAGAGGACGAGGAGGGCAACTTTCTGGTACGCAAGCACACCATCGATATGCCTCCAGGCTCCAAACGCAGCTATCGCGTGACTGCCGATGCCCTTGGGCGATGGGCCTATCACTGCCATCTGCTGTACCACATGGAGATGGGTATGTTCCGCGAAGTGCGGGTAGAGGAGTGAAGCCAGTGACCGCTATAAATCGACTCCAAGTTTGTTCGCTGCTTGCCATCACCAGCTTCAGCATCGCCCCGGCTATTGCCCTAGCTGCAGAGGCGGGCAGTTCTGGCATGGACCACAGCCAGATGCAGGGGATGGATCATTCCAAGATGCAGGGGATGGACCACAGCCAGATGCAGGGGATGGATCATTCCCAAATGCAGGGGATGGACCACAGCCAGATGCAGGGGATGGATCATTCCCAAATGCAGGGGATGGACCACAGCCAGATGCAGGGGATGGATCATTCCCAAATGCAGGGGATGGCCCACAGCCAGATGCAGGGGATGGATCATTCCCAGATGCAGAGGATGGACCACAGCCAGATGCAGGGGATGGATCATTCCAACATGCAAGGTATGGACTCCGGAATGACTACCATGGCTCCTAGCAAGCCAGAAGCTCTCACCCAAAGCCGCACCCCTATCCCGCCCGTCACTGATGCCAACCGGGCTGCGGTGTATCAAAGTGCTAAAGGTCATACCGTCCATGATGATGCGCTCAACTACTTCCTGTTGTTCGATCAGCTCGAATGGCAGGACGCTAATAATGGCAGTGTCCTGAACTGGGATGTTAACGGCTGGGTCGGCGGTGACATCGACCGGCTGTGGATTCGCTCCGAGGGCGAGCGTACCAACGGCAAAACCGAATCTGCCGAATTACAAGCGCTATGGGGACACTCGATTGGTCCATGGTGGGATGTGGTCGGCGGCGTTCGGCAGGACTTCAAGCCTGGTTCACCGCAGACCTGGGCTGCGTTTGGTCTCCAAGGTTTAGCCTTGTACAACTTCGAAGCCGAAGCGACTGCCTTCCTTGGAGAGGGTGGTCAAACCGCCTTGAGGTTGGAAGGCGATTACGACATTTTGCTGACTAACCGCCTAATATTACAGCCCACAGCTGAAGCCAACTTCTATGGGCACAACGATCCTAAGCGCGGGATTGGCTCTGGCCTGTCCGAGACTGAAGTTGGAGTGCGCTTGAGGTACGAAATTTACCGGGAGTTCGCTCCGTACGTCGGTGTTACCTGGAACCGCTCCTATGGCAATACCGCTGATTTTGCCCGAGAGGAGGGTGAAGATCGCAGCGAAGCCCGTCTGGTGCTGGGCGTGCGTATGTGGTTCTAACTAGGCTTCAAGTTTCATTCCTAACAATTTTAGATTTCATCCCAACGAACGGCCCTTTGGCTGTAGGAGTTCGCATGTTCAATCGTGCACCTTTCGTAATGTTCTTTGCCGCTGGAATGCTGCTCAGTGCCCTGGCTCAAGCCCATCCGAAGCTGGTGTCTTCGACGCCTGCCGAAGGCAGTGAAGGCGCAGCGCCGGCGAAGATAGAACTACATTTCTCTGAAAATCTGGTCACCCAGTTTTCCGGCGCGAAGTTGGTCATGACAGCGATGCCCGGCATGGAGCATTCACCGATGGCGATCAAAGCGGCGGTTTCGGGCGGTGCTGATCCCAAGACTATGGTCATCGCGCCTGCGTCGCCTTTGACGGCCGGTACTTACAAGGTCGATTGGCGGGCAGTGTCATCTGACACACACCCCATCACCGGTAGCGTGACGTTCAAGGTCAAATAACCATGGAAGATCCGTTCAGCGTCGGACTTCGCTTTGCCCTGTATGTCGATTTGATGATGCTGTTCGGGCTGGCGCTCTTTGGCCTCTATAGCTTACGTGGCGCTGAACGCCGCTCGGGCATGGTATTGCCGTTCCTGCCATTGCTGGCTGCAACCGCGCTAGTGGGCCTCTTGCTCTCGGCCGTATCAATTGTGCAAATGGCCAAGGCTATGAGTGGGGCGGCGGAATGGAAGGAGGCCATGCCGCACGTGGAGATGATGGTCGCCGAGACGGAGCTCGGCACCGCCTGGCTCATCCGTATGGTCGCACTTTTGGCCGTTGCTGTGGCTATTGCCTTTAACCCTCGTTGGCCAATGGCGAGCCTATTGGTGGTGTCGCTGCTGGCAGGCGTTGCGCTGGCCACGTTAGCGTGGGCCGGGCACGGTGCTATGGATGAAGGCTCCCGCCGCTTCTTGCACTTTAGTGCAGACATCCTTCACCTGTTGGCCTCCAGTGGCTGGTTCGGTGCACTGGTGGCTTTCGCTCTTATGCTACGGCCCAGCAAAGTAGAAACCTTTGAGTCAATTCAAATCCTGTCACGCACGCTTAGTAGCTTCGAGCGAGCTGGGGCAGTGATTGTGGCGCTGATCGTCTTCACGGGTGTGGTGAATTATCTATTCATCGTTGGACCTCATATCAGTAGCCTGACGAAAAGCACCTATGGCGCTCTACTGCTCGGTAAGTTGGTCCTCTTTACCGGGATGATAGGGTTGGCCTCGGCCAACCGATTTTTCCTTAGTCCGGCATTGGAGCAGGCTGTGCACCAGGGCGACTACACTCGCGCAGCACGGTCCATCCGCTACAGCATGGCGCTAGAGCTTGGCTCCGCTGTTCTGGTGCTGGGTCTGGTTGCCTGGCTTGGCACCCTATCTCCTGAGATGGAAGCAGGAATGTAAGCCTGTCCGAGCCTGCATTTCCACCAGACCGAGATCGCGCCGCTGAGGTTGGAGTATGAAACTACTGGTAGCAGAAGACGAACCCAAGACCGGGATCTATCTGCAGCAGGGCCTCCGAGAGGCTGGCTTCACGGTGGATCGCGTTATAACTGGAACCGATGCCATCGATCAGGTGCAAGCTGTAGCCTATGACCTGTTGATTCTTGATGTGATGATGCCGGGACTCGATGGCTGGGAGGTCGTCAAACGCCTTCGCTCCGCAGGTCAGTCCGTACCGGTGTTGTTTTTGACGGCACGGGATGGGGTAGATGATCGAGTCAAGGGTCTTGAATTAGGTGCTGATGATTACCTGGTCAAGCCGTTTGCCTTTTCCGAGCTGCTCGCACGGGTCAGAACGCTATTGCGGCGCAGCAGCAGTAACTTGCCGGTTCAAACGAATCTTCAAATCGGAGACCTTCAGGTTGACCTACTCAAACGCCGAGCCGCGCGAGGCGGCAATCGAATCGACCTTACGGCCAAAGAGTTTGCCTTGCTGGAGTTGCTTATGCGTCGGCGAGGTGAGGTCCTTTCTAAGTCCCTGATTGCCTCCCAGGTATGGGACATGAATTTTGACAGCGACACCAATGTAATCGAGGTAGCGATTCGGCGGTTAAGGGCCAAGATTGACGATAACTTCGAGGTGAAACTGCTCCACACTTACCGAGGAATGGGCTACATGCTGGAGGCGCAGGACGAAGGATGAGGCCAAGCTCACTCACCTTCCGTTTGAGCCTGTTATTCGTAGTAGCGGTCTCTGCTGTCCTCATTATCGTAGCAATTGCTTTCAACGAGCTGAGCCGTCATCACTTCCGCACTCTGGATGCTCAAGCGCTGGAAGAAAAGTTGGAAGCGATCGCCCAGATTGCTAAGGAGCCTGGCGCAAATTCGGACCAGCTCAAGATTCGCTGGCATACCCTCCTAGGAGCACATTCCGACCTCAGTGCGGTCTTTCTGAAGGCTGACGGAAGCCTCTTTTTCGCAGAGCCTCCCCAATCATCAGCGCCGTCCCTTGCGCAGGCGATCGAGCACGACGGCGTGTGGGAGTGGAAAAGCGATGGACATATGTTCAGGGCTTTAAGGGCGCCACTCTCGGTGCCAGATAGCAGCTCTCCGCTGACCGCGTGGCTGGTCTTGGACGTAACGACACATATGCACTTCTTTGCCATGCTGGAGCGCTGGTTCTGGGGTGTTCTGATAGCCAGCACCGTGCTGAGCGCCGCACTTGGTTGGCTGGTTGCCAAGAACGGGCTGCGTCCGGTGGCCCAGGTGACTCAGACAGCTGCCTCGATGTCCGCAGGATCTTTAAAGCAACGTATTCCTTTGGAGCCAGTGCCCGATGAGTTGCGAGAGCTCATTACCGCCTTCAATTCCATGCTCGGTCGCCTGGATGATTCGTTTATGCGTCTCTCGAATTTCTCTGCCGACATCGCGCACGAGCTTCGCACCCCGATCAGCAATTTGCGGACGCATACCGAGGTGATCCTTGCCAAGAAGCGGGATTCGGACGTGTACGAGGAGAACCTGACTTCCAATCTGGAAGAGCTCAATCGTCTATCGGGAATCATCGATGGCATGCTGTTCCTGGCCAAGTCCGACAACGGGTTGGTCGTGCCTGAACCGGTAGAACTCCACCTAGAGAAAGTAATTAGCAAGCTGTTCGGCTATTACGAGTTTCTCGCGGAGGACAAGGGTATTCAGTTGCGGGCGTCAGGAAGCGCCTTGATCTTCGCAGACAGCGTGATGATAGATCGGGTCGTGTCGAACCTGCTGTCCAATGCCTTGCGTTACACCCCGCCAGGGGAAACTATCGAAGTAATCATCCAGGACTACGATGAACGGGTGGAGGTGCGAGTTGAGAACCCAGGCCCTGTAATAGCACCTGAGCATCTGAACCGAATCTTTGACCGGTTCTATCGGGCTGACCCGGCGCGTCGAGAGGGGGCCGGGAACGCAGGACTAGGGCTGTCGATTGCCCGTTCCTTGATGCAGGCCCATGGCGGCGCTATTTCGTGTATTTCCGAGGAAGACCGGACGGCATTCATTCTGACCTTCTTACGGCATGCTGACCGAAGCCAACCTGAAGCCTCGGCTTTTTAGCATCTATAGGTGCTGCAAACGGGAGACGCATAATAAGGCGTAGAGCGGAAGCGCGTGGCGTTGGATTCCCATCATAAATCAGCGCTGACGAATTCTAGGCGATACAACGCTACATCATAGTAGAAATGTCAGCATGAACCGACCGAGATAGCTGTGTCGGTCCCTTCTGCAAGAGGTGATAGAGAGTAGATCTGGGAAGGGGTCAAGCCACCAGGTCTATCAGGTACAGAGCGGTCAAATGCCCTGGGTAAAACCAGTAGCTCCACCGACGCACTGGCCAGATCTTGAAGTCGTAGGAGCGACTTAGCAGCCAAAGCCCGAGTCCAGGGGCGACGAAAGCTACCAGCAGAGTAAGCGCGGCGAATACTGGCAAATCCCATTCCTCCACCCAGCGATTGCGACCGTTGGCTAGCACGCAGAGCGCGGCAGGAAGGAGCCACAGCAGGCCTGGCCGGCGTATGGCAAGCAGCAGGGCCGCAGGTAGCAGTGCGCCAAAGACGCCATACATCAGCCGTTCGCGAATGAGCACCGCCACACTGACGCTAACCAATACCAGCAACAGTCCGTCGCGACCGCGATGGTGGACTCCCCAGACAATCAGCAATCCCAGCATCAGCGAGTACATGACGTTGAGCGTGCCGCTGTCGTCAGACAGCAGTCGATAAGGAAGCTCGGAAAAGACGGCGAACACCGTCATCCTGATGAGATAGCGCGCGTTGCGTTCGGTATAGAGCTCGCCAGCCGGCGAGCGCGCGATGTTCGCAGCGATACCCAGACAGAACAGCGGAAAGGCCAAGCGGCCTAGGATGAACAGCCATTCAGCGTTAGGCCAGAGATAGCGTAGATGATCCAACACCATGGTAAAGATCGCGAGCCACTTGATTAGATCCAGGCCCTTGTCTCGGTCGTGTTCTGTCACCCCAGCCATCCCAGCGTCAGTCGGATGAGCACCAGATAACGAGCGGCTTTGGCCAATGTGATGAGCACCAGAAAGCACCAGAAGGGCTCATGCAGAATCCCCGCTACCACGGTAATCGGATCGCCGATGATAGGCACCCAGCTGAACAACAGCGAACCACGACCATAGCGCTCAACCGAGCGGCCAAGCCACCAGTTCACGACTGAACCCAATACATTGCCCGCCGTTGCGATCATTAGTAGTGCCCAGGTCTGATACCGCTCCGTGGCCAGCCTCTTAGGGGCTGGTTATCGACTATTGCCTAAGGCAGGAGATAGCAGTTGCTGTAGTCAAGCAGGTCCTGAACATATCGGCGCTCGGGATGCACTGACTCTGCGACTACTGCGAGTTTTCCATCCTTCCTCATCTCACGCATTACGACGTTGCGACGGATAGGCACATAGGCCTCCAGCATGCGGCCATATACATGGAGAAGAGGCGATCGCTATTGAGGTCTCTGCCATAGAAGCGACTGAATCGCTTCAGATCATTGACGAGGTGGCCAGCGATTCCGTAATGGGTCGTCTCGTTGTTCCCATCAAAGCCGCGAAACACCACATTGTGACCATTTGGAACAACCCTGATTTCTGCTTGATCGTCAGGGCTCAGGCCTTCGACTCCACGCTCGATGAAGTCGAACATGTCCAAGACGTTGATGACGTCTTTTACCTCTACCGGTAGATCTTCATTTTCGAATGACATGCTGTATTCAAAAGGAAGCATCCAGGCTGAATCGTACCCAATGGCCTTTGCGACTAGCTTAAGATCGAAATGGGTATCCGCTCCCAGCTTTTCGGCAATATCGGCCAGCATCAAAATGATCAGCTTTTGCTCATTGGTTGGTTTCATATCCATTCACTAGACGGGTACCGCGCCCTGGATTGGAGCCTAGCATCCGAATTGAACATTCGCTTTTGTCGAGCGACATCTGTTGACGGTGCTGGTCGACCACCCCAGCAGCCTGGCCGTCCCCCGCACAGACATCCCCCCGGCCAAGCATTCGCTAATCCGCGCGTGTAACTGCTCATCCCTCGGCCGCCCTTTGTAGACTCCCGCCGCCTTTGCCTTGGGCGGGACAGCCTGTCTAGCGCTTCCAACAGCAGCACGTCCCCCGGCTCGGCATCAGCCAGCAGGCGAAGCAGTTCGCGACGCTCCAGCAGTGTGCCTGAGGCGTTCTCGACGTAGGTGGCGGCGATCCGGGCGCCGTGCTCCGTGGAAGGCGCTCAAGGCCTCCCGTGCGCGGGTGGCGTCCTGATCGTCTGTCGAGGCGCGAACGAACATGGCGGGGCTCCTGTAGTCGTTTGGAGTATCGAAATATGTCTGTAGTCGTTTGGGTTTGTTTGGCTACTTTTCGCTACGGCTAGAACCGTGCTGAAAGATGTAGCGCTTGAGGTATACCTTAAACGAACACTAGCTTCGACGGCTTGGGCTGATGAAGGATGGTCGCTTTCACTTGGCGGCACTGGTAGCTAACATCGTGTGCGCAGTCAGCAGAGGTTGTTGTGCCAGTAGACCAGACATGGAAGAAGAACCACCTGATAGATCATCCTGCGGGTGGCCAGGTGTTCGGGGTGATTCCCGCCATCGCTCCCTTGCAGCTCCAAGAGGCATTTGTGTACCTGCGTATGGGGGAGCACAGAGCGCTAAGAGGATCAGCACCGAGCGGTTTCGGCGTGCGTCATATATGGGAAGGCAAGCAGAACGATCTTTTCAGGCACGGATGTCTTTGTATCGATGACGTACCAGCGTTCATTGCTAGCCTCATCGTGCTAGGTGCTGAGCTCTATCACGATCGCAGTCACGCAATGGCGCACAAGAAAAGGGTCACTATGCTCCGAGCGATCGAGGGCACTCTGGTCTTGGAGCCGATCCATGACAGGCAGTTGGGAAGTATGTACTCGGTCGTCACTTGGACTCCAAGACGAACCCCTAGAGGCGTGTTGGTAGGCACCATCCAGAGGTCTTTTTGAGCACAAAAAAAAGCGCCCTAAGGCGCTTTTCAAGAATTTCGAGGCATAGTCGCAGCGATTCTTTAGCTTCGGAACTACGTTTCCGTGTCCTTTGGTTCAGAATCCAACCGAATCATCAGCCAATAGGCCTATCAGTTGTCCCTACGTCAGTGAGTACCAGTTTCACTGCTGCCGAAAGTCCGGGGGGCCAATACTGGACAGCCAAGCCCGGAAATGCGCGTTTGCAGTCCTCATGTCCACTTTCCCAAAAGATGGGCCTCTAGTCAACCGTGACAGGCCGGTCACGGTTGGATTTCTGACAAGGTGCCCCCTCCTGAGAGGGGGCTAATCTCACCCGTTGACCAATTGCCTGGCCAACGCCATCTCGACCGAATCACCGTCCTGGTTCAACGCATCGAGCCCAGACTCTGGAACGTCTCCCGACGTGCTCTGAGCCACCGCGATCTTCTTGGCCATCAGCTGCAGGCAGGTGATCTGCGAGCTGCCGGCATAGCCGAAGAACAGCACCCGTACCGCCTGCTTCTGACCGATCCGCCACGACCGGCGCGCTGCCTGCTGCAGGGTGTAGACGTTGTAGCCCGTCTGCAGGAAGACGATGGTCGGGAAGTCCAGCAGATCCAGACCTGTCTTCACCAGCTCCGGGTTGGTGACCAGCACGTCGACGCCACGGTCGACCTGGTCGAGGATCCAATCCTCGCGCCGGGCCGTATCCACCGAAGCACGCAGTACCGCCACCTTCAGACCGGCCTGCTCGAGCAACCGCTTGAGCCGACTGGTCGTGTCCCGGGTGCCGCTGTAGACGGTGTAGGCCAGCACCTTGCGGCCCAGCGCCTTCTCCTGACGGCACAGCTCGATCAGCGCCTCCTCCTTGGGGCTGGCCTGGTCTTCGTCGAAGATCGCGTCGACCCTGGCCAAGGTGTCCCGGGTCCGGGGGTGTTTCACCACCTCCGGCCGGAAACAGCAGTCCGGCCAGGCCAGCAGCACATTGAGCACCACCCCGAGAAGGGTGGTGTCTCGCCGTGCCAAGGCCTGGCGGAGCTCCGCGGTCAGTTTGCCAGCCAGCTGCCGATAGGCCGCCTCCTGGTGCGCCTCCATTGGGATGTCGATGAACTCCTCCTGGTACGCCGGCAGCACATTGCCGCCGATGTCCTTGAGCTTGAGAAACACGGTAAAGGGCAGCACGAAGCGGTGGATGCCTTTGGGGCCGAAGCCTGGGGCCTTCACCGTCCGTACCGAGAGCTTCTTGCCCCGTGCCGTCTTGTGCGACTGGCTGTCGCGCTCGGTGTAGATGTCCTTGAGCACGCCGTGGTCGCGCATGAATGACATGGCCGCAGGGGCCATGCTGCCGCGCGCGTTCGGTCGGTAGCCGTCCTCGATCATGCGCCGGGAGAGGATCCGAAACAGGAGGTAGAACAGGTCGTCGGCGTAGCCGCCCATGAGCGTGCCCGTCAGCAGCAGCGTCTTGCGCGCTTTTGCTGCCAGCACTCCCATGGCCTGGCCCTGGGCCGAACCGCTGTTCTTGTACTCGTGTCCCTCGTCCACCACCAGCAGGTCGAAGTAGCCGTCCGGGAGGTAGCGCTTGATGAACTCGGTCGGTTGGTACCCGCCCTCGCCGAAGCCGAATTCCAGGTTGGCCATCGCCCGCTCCATTCGCTTGGCCTGGCGGTCGCTGAAGACGAAGTTGCCCTTTGCGTCCATCAGATTGATGAACTCGTGGACGTTGTCAGCCAGCATCGTGGCGAGAAACTCTTCTCCGAAGTCCGCCACCAACTTCTCGGCCCGGATGGGGCCGATGGTGGGTATGCGGCACATCGACTTGAGGATCACGCTGCGTCTGTCACCACTCGCGGTCTTGCCCGGGCGCATCAGCGTCCAGAGGGGCGCCTTGCACTTCGGGCACTGCCGGCGTCGTTCCTCGCACTGGAAGTCCTCCAGGGTGAGGTAGTTGCCTTCCTCGTCCTCGAGCACGCGACCACAGTCCGTGCAGCAGGCCAGTCGCCGTCCACCGGCGGCGCGGCGCGTACCGCACGCCAACCGCCAGTGAAAGCCCATCCGCATCCGCACACGGCCCAGGATGAAGAACTCCTGACGACCATCGTACGGCTCGCCTAGGGCCTGGCGGAGCTTGAGCAACTTCACCAGGGTGTCCGGCCCGTTGAGCACCCAGACGCGCGCGCCCGGGACGGTTTCGAGGATCTCGCGCCGCCACTTGTAGACCAGGTGGGGCGGCGAGACGACCAGGGTGCGGCGATAGCCCTCTGCGTGGAGTACAGCGGCCACGGCGATGGCCATCATGGTCTTTCCAGTCCCCATCTCGGCGTTGATGATCCCGGCCTGTTCGCCGCGGTCGAGCAGCAGGGCGGCGATCGCCTGGACGACATCGGCTTGCGCCGGGAAGGGTGTGCGTTTGAGACCTGCCATCACGGCCTGGCGCCCGGGGTGAGCGGCGCCGGCATAGACCGGTGGGTTGGAACGGTTGAGGGAGTCGAGCAGACCCTCGCCGAACTCGGCGATGAAGTCGGTCAGGCTGACGGTGGTGAGCAGGGCCGGTTGGCCAGCGTTGAGGTCGGTCATGTGGATCTCCTGAGATGAGAAACAGGCACGGCCGACCCCGGATGGGTATCGGCGTACCCAGGGGATGGAAGTAACAGGATGTCGAGTAACAGCATGGCCGCCGGCGGCGGGTCGGGTTAGTAGTCCGAGGGCAACAGCAGCGTGGTCACGCTGCGGTCAGCTTCGGTAATGATCCAGAGCCGGGGCTCATCGGACATCGGGGTGTCGTAGCTGGAGAACAGCCGATTGCCCAGGCGCAGGGCCTGGTCGTTGCTGTGCTTGTCCTCTTGGTCAAGCTCGCCCCAGTCCGCCTGCAGGTGACGTCGCAGGTAGGTCACGGGGTTGAGCTCACCGCGTTCCACCAGCTCGCTCACCGCTGCCGTCATGACGATCCGACCAGGGTCGAAGCGTCCTGCCGGTGGCCGGAGTGGTTCAGGTGCTGCAGATGGTGGTGGCTCGGCCGCTGCCGGCGCCGAGGTGATGGTCAGGACCTGTCCCAGCGTCTGAGATCCCGGTGTCATGTCCCAGGCCCGGATGACGGGCACGAAACGGTCGGTCAGGATCCGCGACTCCAGAACGTTGCCGTCCTCATCCTCAGTGAATTCGGTGCGGCTGACCTTTTCCTTGTGGGTGTCGCCCTTGAGCACCAGGACGCGCCCATTGGGAGAGGTGACCACGCCCGAGATCGCTCCGGCCGCGAGGGCCAGCGCCAGGTGCCATTGCGACAGCGCCTTGACCGGTGGTCGTGGTACTTGGCCAGCCTGGCCAAAGTGCAGGGTGAAGTCGCTCCAGAGTCCGCCCAGTCGACCTGTTTCCAGGGCGAGCTGCTCGGGCTCCAGGGTGACGCGGTAGAAGTGCTCCAGCTCCGTGACGGCGGCTGGCACACCATAGGGTTCCCCAAGCCATACCTCCGGTAGCGGGTCGGCCGAGGCCTCACCGCTGCCGATCGCACGGAAGTGCTCTCGGGTTGCCTTGACGTCAGCGGGCCTTGCCAGGTCCTGCCGGCGGATCCGGATACCGAAGATCACCATCTGTTTGAAGGTCGGATCCGCAGCCGCATGAATCCGCAGGCCGGTGAAGTGATTGCAGAGCCAGCCACACAGCTCATCGTCCAGGACGTAATGCGGCACGATCAGCACCAAGGTGCCGCCGTACTGCAGCAGCGGTAACGAGCGCTGATAGAACAGCTTCTCCAGTCGCCGGCGGCCGCTGCCCTGATACTGGGTGGCGCCGCTGTGGTCGGCGACCAGGTCGCCATAGGGTGGATTGAGCCAGAGTAGCCCGAAGGCCTGCCGCGTGACGATGGTGTCCATCAGGTCGCCCTGCAGGACGCGATCGAGCAGGCCGCGCGCGTGCTCGGCACGCTCCCGGTCGTATTCCACCGCGCAGGCCTGGACGCGCTCACGGCCGAGGGTATGAGCAGCTTCCGCCAGGGCCACACCTTCGCCGGCGCACGGATCGAGGATCCGCATGGTGCCGGTGGAGGCAGGGCTCAGGGCCTGCAGGGTCCGTTCGAGCGTGACCTCGTCGGTGGGGTAATAGCCGTTCTTGGCAAAGTTGCGCGCCAGGCGCGGAAACATCAGGGCCATGGTCGGAGCTCCAGTGTTGGGAAAGCGAGAGAGGAGGGGCCGCAAGCGGCCCGATCAGGAGGTGGTGAGCTGACCGGCGCGGATACGCTGGCCAAGGTGGTACTGCAGCTCGTCGAGCTTGAGTCGGAGTCGCCAGCCGGCCAGGTCGCCCAGGGCGCCGGGTAGGCGCTCGAGCATCCGCTCCTGCAGGAGCAGCTCCATGACCGGTCCCTGCCAGTGCGGCAGGAGCGGGAGTGGGCAGGTGTCGACCACCAGTGGCCAGAGGCTAGTCAGGGGGTCGACGCCTTCCCGCACCAGGGCGTAGGCCAGGTGATTGGCACGATCCGGTACCGCGCAGCGCCCGTCGAACAGCCAGACGTGAAGTAGGCTGCCAAACAGGGTGCCGCGCAGCTGGCGGGTCGTGCGCTTCTCCAGCCGCTCCGCGTCCGGAAAAACCGGCAGGCTGCGACCGCTCTGGACCAGGTGGAATTGCTCAAGGCCGCCTTCGCTGCGTCCCAGGGTGAGCCTGGCTAGAAACTCCTGGACGGCGGTGTCGCGGCCCCAGGCCGACAGAAAGATCAGCCGCCGCTCTTCATCGCAGACACAGGCGTCAACCAGCAGATCGGGGCACTCATCGATAGGGTAAAGGGGCATCGTCAGCTCCTGAGGGAGGCAACGCGCCCAGGGGCGGTTGCCCCGAGGTGGGTGAGAGAGGACGCTCAGCGCGCCGCGTGGTATCGCCGGACGCCTTCGCGCCATTCGGAATTGATGCCGTGGGTAGCCCTGGGCAGGAAGTGCAGCGGGCAACTCCAGTAGAAGGGGCCCGAGCTTTCGTCCAGTGATTTGTGGCCCCACTGGCCCCCATGAACGTCCAGCAGGTCGCAGCCGATCAGGACGCAAGCTTCACCGGCGGCGACGCCGGGAAAGATGCCATCGCGCTTGGGTACCAGCCTCACGACCTGCCACAGCACGTTGTCGACCAGGTGATGATCGAGGACCGTGCGTGTGCAGTTGGTGGTCTCGCCATTGGCGGTGAGTTCGGAGATCAGCGCATCGCGCGTGGGGTGAGAAAACAGCCAGCCCATAGGGAAGGTCCTTGTGGTGATGGCCAGGCCTTCCCGCTGGGAGAGGTCCCAGCCGGGTTGGTTATGAAGGGGGAGGTCAGGCCGCGTGGTTCCAGGCCTGCGACTTGAAGTCCATGGTGTAGCCCAACTGGCCCAGCCGTTGGCATTGCTGCCTGAGGCGGTGCCGGTCGACCGTGGAGTCCAGCCGCACGGTCTCGCCAAGTGGCCAGACCGTACCGAAGAGCTCCTGGTCAGCTTCATCGACATCTGGCTCAGGCGTCAGCTGGGTAGATGCTGGTGATGCCGGCATCCCGAAGGGTGCGTTGTCGTCTGCAGGTACTACCGGGGTACTGGCAGGCCTGGCGGGACGAGAGGGTTGTGGTCGAACCTTTGGCGGCGGTGCCGCGACAGGTAGCTCTTCATCAAGTGGATCCGGCGACTGCGCATCGATCTGCGCGTTGTCGTAGGCCGTCAGGGTATCGAGGTCCTCGAGCACCATGCTGTCCAGGCGCGCGCGAATCTCGATGACCAGGCGGCCGCCGGTGCTGTAGGACGATGCACGGATCTCGGTGATGACGAACTCACCTCGGTACTTGCCCTCGACGTGTTGCTCGAGCACAGCATCCTTGATGACGAATTCGCCGATAGAGGTAGAGAGCCGGCCGACGTTGAAAGCGCCGTTGCGTCCCTGGATGGTGCGGATGGCCAGGTGGCCGGGGATCTTGATCATGGCGGTCCTCGTGAATAGGGGGCACGCCATGCCCAGCAGGGGATGGGTACCCTGTGGGAGAAAACGGTGAGAGGTGCATCCATCGGCGGAGCCGACCGCTTGCGCTACCGGATGCTCGGCAAGCTTGGGGTTGGATCAGCGCGGGGCGCCGTGGTCGTGAGATCCTGACCACCTGGGCATGGCTGACAACGTCAGCGGCATGTGCTGTGAATTCTGAAAGCGACGCCGTACCTGGTCAATAGCCCGCGCAAAAGAAAGGCGCCCGGAGGCGCCTGATAGGGGGAATTAGAACTGAGGCAGGCCTTCGAGCAGGCAGCCATTGGGATCAAGTATCAAGATCCTGACGTCGGCCTGGCCTGCCAGGCTGAGCACCCGTATGGTTTCGGGCTCGAATCCTTGGCCCTCCATAGCGGCCTGAACTTCCGAAAGTGAACAGGCGCAGGCATAAGCGAGATGTTCATCCGTCCAAGGCGTACAGTGCAGCTTGAAGCCAATGGCATCGCTGTCTGGCAGGGTGAAACACTCAAACATTAGTGGCTGGGTATCGGCGTGCTGCACCAGGTCCTGCAGCTCGTCCCACTCCTCATCTGGCAAATGCGCCGAGGTGATTTCGAAGGAGCGGCTGTAGAAGCCCGTCTCGAACTGGATGCGCTTGAGCAGGCCTTCGGCCCGCGGTCGCGATTCAGTATCGCCGAGGTGAAGCTCTTCGCCATTCTCAGTAGCACGAACTGCATAAACGACAGCGCGTACCTGCCCGTTGGCCGGGTAGAGAGTGTGCTGGTCGTCGGTGACCGTTTCCGGCTCGATAGCTAAAGCATGGGTGTCGTTGAAGATGGCGTGGTGGCCTACCAGTCGGTCGTCGCCTGCATCCTGTTGCTCAGCCCCGATCTGCCGGTAGCAGGGCGCAAAGTGCTCTTCGTAAGTGATCATCAGCTCGCGGCGGATGTACAGGTTTTGGTAGCCGCGGATGAAGGGGTTGGGATTTGTCATAAGCGTCTCCTCGGAAAGAGGAGCCGCCCAGAGGGTCGGCCCCCCTGGGTGGTGTGATGGTGTTTGAGCTTGTTTGAGCGTGTGCTACAGCTGGTCTAGATCGATAGCGAAGAACATCGCGCTGTCTTGGTGCTGGCAGGTGTTACAGGTGATCTCACAGGTATCGTCAATGGTAGATTCACCATCAAGCGTGCCGTTCAGAGGCTCAGACGGTTCCTCACCGCCCTCTGCCGAGACATCTGCAGATCCGCACTTCGGACATGCCCAGCGGGTGGCTACTTCGTCCTCGGGGTAGTGTGGCCAAACCGTCCGCTGAGCGCGTTCGACGGCCTCGGCGAAGCCATTCGCCGTGGTCATGTCGGCGATTAGTTCGATAGGACTGTTGCCCCAGACCAGCAGCATCGAGCCTTCATGGCCGGCGTGGCTTTCCGAGAGGAAGCGCAGCTTGGCCAACTCGGTTTCTGTTGCATGCCCCGCTATTTCTTCGGCGGACCAAGAGGCGTGGATAGGGCCCCATTCTTCGCCATCCCAAAGCTCAGTCGCGCGCCAACCTTGACGCTGCAGGTCGGCCAGCACGGCCACCAGGCCGGTGTGCTCGGTGATGGTACGAGTAGCGGAAGTCGAATCGTTGTTCATGTGCAGCTCCTCGGACGAAGAGCCGCCCAGAGGGTCAGCCCCTCTGGGTAGTGGTCAGGTGTTGCTACAGGTCTTCGAGAGCCATGAGGCCCTGGGTGACACGTAGCAAATGGGTATGGACGCGAATCTCAGCGGACTGCTCTGATTCGCCCTGGTAATGAAGCTCAGCTATCAGGCGTTCACGGCCTTTGTAGGTCCCGAATATGCTGAAAACCTGCGCAGGTATGGTAGGGCAGTCGAGATCGTGATCGCGGGCGTATCGGACCTGACGAAACCTCTTGAGGTACTCGGCAAACTCCGCTGCGTTCATTGAGGTGTACTCGCGCACGGGCTTACCCGCGTCATCAATCTCATCACCTAGGTGATCGAAGGACATCGAGTAAAACAACCGCGGCTTGTGGCCTAGCGCTCGGTAAAAGGTGAGGGCTTGACCGGCAGCCTCAAGGCTTACGACCGCGCACTCGACGCATCCTGAAATCACAACGTTATATGGCATGGTTCACATCCTGTTGAAGTCGCAGCATAGCAATCGATAGCTAGCTGGCAAACACGAAGGTGCGTCGGAGCCATACCCCACTCGGGGAAAGCCCCGAATGGGAGGAGTTGAGATCAGGCGTTCAACAATGCACTCACGTGCGGTCGCCATAGTTTGTGGACCAAGCGGCCCTTGAGCAGGTCGGCATCAGTATCAAGCAGGTGAGACGTGCTGAAGTTGTCCCAGCCGTGTTGGAACGCAGAGCGCGAACGCAACAGCTGGATCTGAGCCAGCACCACCTTCTCTTCCTCAGCCGTGCGGCAGGGGTCAATCCAGTCGATGCGGCGGCTCTCCCGATCCACCTTGCCCACCATGACCAGGTGGCCGTGGCGATCGGAAACGGAGATCCGTTTCGGGCAGAAGGCAAGCGCTGCTGCAGGTATCGGATAGCGGTCTTGTCGGACAGCGTCCAGGGCGATGGGCAGAATGTCATCGAGCAGGCCGCAATGGCCGAGCTGGACGTAGCCATCGATGTGGAAGGTGCCGCGACCGGAGTCCTCAAGCAGCTCCATCAACCCATGAAGGAGGATGGTGAATTGCCGCTCAAAGAGGTCTTGGCGAAGAGAGGTGCCAGGTACGTACGGGTTGCTAACGAAAGCCTGGCCTTCGAAGTGTTGAATAATCAAATCCATGATGCCTCCAACGTCCTGGGATCCATCATGCCCTTAAGGGATGACGAATCCCTCAAGGGTAGACGAAGCGGGTTAGAAGCCAAGCAAGGCAGGAACAAGCGACGACAAACCGTGCTGGGTCCAGGTGCCTTCTGCCAGGGCTTGGTCAGCCTCGGCCTGCTTGCGGAAGTACTCCTTCGACTCGCGACTCAGCGGAAAGCCATCCTCATCGACAGTGCCGATGTAGTAGCCCGCGTTGCTGCGCAGTACCTGAAGGGGAAAGTGTTTGCCTTCGGATTCGAAGGCGAGCCGGCCGAAGCCTGCAGGGGTATCGGTAGCCATGGGGCCTCCAAAAGCAAAGGCGCCCGAGGGCGCCTATAGGGTGTGGTCAGTCAGGCCTGGACGCGGTCAGCGCTGGTGGCGTTCATCTCGAACAGGAACCAGGCGTTGTCGCAGAACAGGTCGCTGCTCAGCAGCTCTTCGGTGACGTCGTCATAGGAGACTTCGGCAACGATGGGCAGGGCGGGCAGCTCGGACTTGATGGTGGCGATGACTTGCATGATGGGCTCCAAAATTCAGCTAATGGAGATCACCATGCCCCGGTCCGGGGATGGTGCCCCCGGATGGGTGTGCGAAGAGAAAGGTGGCAAAGCCTAGGTAGAGCAGGGGCGCCCTGTGGGCGCCTGGAAGAACTGAGTGAATCAAGCGGCCGATTGGTCGCTGTCATCCCCTTGATCCGTACCTTGCTGCTCAGCCGGGGCTGCGTCGCGCGGTTTGGCTTCGTAGACGAACTCACCTTCTACTTTGATCCAGCCGATGTACAGGAGGCGACCTTTCAGGCTTGCGCCGTGTTGTCCCTGCTTCGGTCCGGAAGAGTAGGTGAAGGGATCAGCCCAGCAATCACCGATGCGGAAGGACACGAGGACCTTCTTCTCAGCGTTGACGGCTTCAATGCAACGACGAACCAGCTTTTCAGCTTCGGCGCCGACGACATTGCAGTCGATGTAGCGGTATTCCACCGCTTCTTTGCTGCCGCACAGGGCTGCTACGGTGACGGCCAAAAACGGCTTGGCGCCTCTGCCTTTGGGTTTCACTTCGCGGATGCGGTTGAGGTAACCGATACCGGTGGTGTGCAGGTCGAAGTATTGGCTTTCG
>NZ_FOED01000016.1:0-74634 GCF_900110545.1 Pseudomonas sp. Snoq117.2
CTTTTTTAGGATCGCTTTCTCCCGTTCCAGTCGGTCGATCCTGGCTTCCAGCTCCTGGATTTTCTGCTGTTCGGGCGTCAGTGCTTTGCTCTTCGGGGTAACGCCCACGCGCTCCTCTTGAAGCTGTTTTACCCAACGGCGCAGGGCCGACTCAACCACTCCCAGTGAACGAGCTGCTTCGATATGGCTGTAGCCCTGATCGAGCACCAGGCAGGCGGCCTCTCGTTTGAACTCGGGCGTAAAGGAACGACGTTGCTTGGTCATCAGACACCTCTCTATGGCGAGCATTCTCGCCCTAAATGGGTGTCCGGAATCAGTAGACCACTACAATGCGCTCCTTCCTTATCCTGCTGCTAGTGCTTGCGCTTCCGATCAATGGGATAGCGGAAATGCTCATGCCGGTTGGATCGTCCGGGCATCACGTGATGTCCGATATGGAAGGTGTGGGCGCCATGACGACCGACCACGCTTCGATGGTTGGCGCCGATGACGGTGCTGAACACGAGTGCTGTGAAGCGAATGAGCATGGAACGGAGACCGTCTGCAAGACGGGCCAAGAATGCAAAACTGCAAGTATCCTTCAGCTTGTCTCAATAAAAGCCCAGCTGATGCCTGCTGCTGAACCCGTGACCACTCCCTATAACGGCCTGATCTCCTCTAGCCTTTTAGACGCCGTCTGGCGTCCACCCCGCGTCTAATTCCGATCAAATTATAGGAACCGCCCGAGTGAGCATTCGGGCCGGCTACTGCGCGCCTTTGGCTCGCATGAAAGATCAGGAATCCTTCGCAAATGAAACCCCGTATTTATTGGGCGCCGCCGTACGTGGCCGCCTTGATCATGGGCGCGCTCTCGTTTCCAGGGTTAGCGTCCGCTTTGACCTTAGAACAAGCTCTGAGCGTGGCCGAGCAAGACGCGCCTTCGCTGCATGCGCAAGCCGCCAACCTGGTGGCCGCACGCAGCGCTGCAATCCCTGCCGGCGAGCTTCCTGACCCTAAACTTAAGCTTGGACTGCAAAGCGTGCCCATCGAAGGTGACGCTCGCTGGCAGTTGGAGCAAGAGGCCATGACCATGCAAATGGTTGGGGTCATGCAAGATGTGCCAAACCGAGCGAAAAGGCGCGCTCGTGTCGAGGCCGCGCAGGCTAGTGTTGCGCTCGCAAACGCCCAGCAAACGGTTGAACGTCTCGGTGTGCGCCAAGCAACCGCCGAGGCATGGATCGCTAGCTTCGCGGTCGAGCAGAAGCTAAGCCTTTTCAAGCAGCTTTACAGCGAGAATCAGCTCCTTTCGCGGGCTGTTCAGGCCCGCATTGCTGGCGGCAGCGGACAAACCGCAGACAGCGTACTTCCGAGGCAAGAGGCAGCATTGCTGGCTGAACAAGAGGATGAGCTGCTGCGTAACCAGGCTGTTGCGCGGGCCGGCCTCCGGCGCTGGATAGGCGAGCTAGCAGGCCAGCCGCTTACAGGTGACTGGCCGCAATGGCTTGCCGCCGTTGATAACTATCAGCACAACCTGAACCGGCACCCGGCGTTACTCGCCTTCGACCCGATGACTCGTGAAGCGGAGGCAAAGGTTCACCAGGCCATCGCAG
This sequence comes from Pseudomonas sp. Snoq117.2, assembly GCF_900110545.1. Classification (NCBI taxonomy): domain Bacteria; kingdom Pseudomonadati; phylum Pseudomonadota; class Gammaproteobacteria; order Pseudomonadales; family Pseudomonadaceae; genus Pseudomonas; species Pseudomonas sp. Snoq117.2. Next base: position 1,590 of record NZ_FOED01000016.1, read on the forward strand.
AGAAAACACCGGATTGGAGTTGGGGGATCGACTACCTGCGACGTGGCCGTGAGTACGGCGACATGGTGAACCTCAGCGTCAGCTTCGACCTGCCGCTGTTTACCAGCTCTCGGCAGGATCCGAAGATCGCGGCCGAACGAGCTCGCCTTGCCCAGATCGAGGCTCAGCGCCAAGCGACCTTGCGCCTGTACAACCAAGAGCTGAGTACTGACCTCGCTGAGTATCAGCGTCTGGACCGCGCACTCATCCGCCTCGACAAAACCTTACTACCCCTCGCTGAAGAGAAGGTCCGCCTTGCCATGGCCGATTACCGCTCCGGAAGCGGTGAGCTGACCGCTGTGATCGAAGCGCGACGACAGCTTGTGGAGACCCGGCTACGGCGTATTGACGTCGCCCGCGATCGATCGTTGAGCAATGCCCGCCTGCATTTCGCCTTTGGAGATACCCGACCATGACATTCCAACACAAGCGGCTGGTACTCGCCTTCAGTCTGCCTCTGATGATTAGCGCTGCAGCGCTAATCGGTCTGCCTACCGCAGCCTTCGGACAATCGCCTGCAGAAGAAGACAAGGAAGTGCTCTATTGGTATGACCCTATGGTCCCCCAGCAAAAGTTCGATAAGCCGGGCAAGTCGCCATTCATGGATATGGAATTGATTCCACGCTATGCAGATGAGGGAAGCGACGGGGCATCGATCAGTATCGACCCGAGCGTGACGCAGAATCTCGGCGTGCGCTTGGCAACCGTAACGCGTGAATCGATCAGCCAGTCGCTCGAAGCGACAGGCGCGTTGATGTTTGACGAGCGAGACGTGGCGGTTGTGCAGGCGCGTGCCGGTGGCTTTGTCGAGCGCGTTTACGACCGAGCACCGGAGGATGTCATCGAAAAAGGCGCGCCGTTAGCCGATCTTTTGGTTCCCGAATGGGCTGCCGCACAGGAAGAGTACCTGGCGCTCAAAGGGGTCGGCCAACCCCAGCTGCTCGCAGCGGCTCGCCAGCGGTTGCGCCTTGCTGGCATGCCGCCAGAAGTCATAGTGCAGCTAGAACGAACTGGTAAAGCGCGCCCCGTTTGGACAGTGACGAGTCCAATAGGCGGCGTGCTGAACAGCCTCGACGTTCGCGAGGGCATGACCGTACCCGCCGGCGCTACTCTTGCGCGCGTCAACGGGCTGGACACGGTTTGGCTAGAAGTTGCAGTACCAGAGGCGCGGAGCGCAAATTTAGCGCCAGGGCAATCAGTAACAACGCGCCTGCCCGCTTTTGCGGGTGAAACGCTGGAAGGAACGATCCAGACGGTACTATCGCAGGCCAACCTGGATAGCCGCACTGTGCGTGTCCGGGTCGAGCTACCTAACCCGCAACAACGGCTTCGTCCCGGCATGACGGCCGAGGTGACGTTGAGTCGCAACGTCGAAGATGTCTTGGTCATCCCGTCCGAGGCGGTCATTCGCACCGGTCGGCGCGCATTGGTGATGCTGGCCGAGGATCAAGGCCGTTACCGCCCGATTGAGGTTCGCACAGGCCGGGAATTCGATGACCAGACAGAGGTGCTTGAAGGGCTGGAAGCCGGTCAGAAGGTCGTGGCGTCCGGTCAGTTTCTCCTGGATTCAGAGGCGAGCCTACGCGGGCTGACCGCTCAGGGTTTGGAGGAGCCTGCAACTTCTACAGAAACTGCGCTGCACGAGGCTGAAGGTACGATCGTCAGCCTGGAAGATGGCATGGTTGGCCTGTCGCATGGGCCGTTCAAGACGCTGAACATGCCTGGGATGACCATGTCCTTTCCGGTTGCGGATCAATCCCTGCTGTCAGGCTTGCAAGTCGACGACCGCGTCCGTGTGGGCGTGCGTGAAAGCGACGAAGGCCTGGTCATCGAGCGCATCGAGAAGCTCGGGGGCCAGAAATGATTGCAGCCATAATCCGATGGTCAGTAGCCAACCGCTTTCTGATCCTGCTGGCCACTTTGTTCGCGGTGGCCTGGGGTATCTGGTCGGTCAAGAACACTGCTGTCGATGCGTTGCCAGACCTTTCCGACGTTCAGGTCATCATTCGCACGCCATACCCAGGGCAGGCGCCGCAGATTGTCGAGAATCAGGTCACCTACCCGCTTACGACGACCATGCTGTCTGTTCCCGGTGCCAAAACGGTTCGCGGCTACTCCTTCTTTGGGGACAGCTACGTGTACGTCCTGTTCGAAGACGGCACAGACCTTTATTGGGCCCGTTCACGTGTGCTGGAGTACCTGAGTCAGGTTCAGAGCCGGCTCCCTGCCGCCGCCAAACCCGCCTTGGGGCCTGACGCCACAGGTGTCGGTTGGATTTACCAATATGCCTTGGTAGACCGAACGGGCAAGCATGACCTCTCACAGCTGCGCTCATTGCAAGATTGGTTTCTGCGCTATGAACTAAAGACACTACCCAACGTGGCGGAAGTCGCACCCATAGGCGGGATGGTCAAGCAGTACCAGGTCGTAATGGATCCTATACGGATGGCCAGCCGGGGCGTGACGCAACAGCAGATCGCTCAAGCTATCGACGAGGCCAATCGTGAAACCGGCGGGAGTGTTCTAGAGCTAGCAGAAACCGAGTTCATGGTCCGTGCGACCGGGTATCTGAAGACACTCAACGACTTTCGAGCCATTCCTTTGCGTCTCGACGGCGGCGTGCCAGTGACGCTAGGGGACGTTGCGCATATCCAGCTCGGCCCGGAAATGCGCCGGGGCATCAGCGAGCTTGACGGTGAAGGTGAGGTAGTCGGCGGCGTGGTGATCCTGCGGAGCGGCAAGAACGCTCGGGAAACCATCGCTGCCGTTCAGACCAAACTGGATGAGCTGAAAGCGAGCCTGCCCCAAGGCGTCGAAATCGTCACGACGTACGACCGTAGCAAGGTGATCGACAGTGCCGTTGAAAACCTCACGCACAAGCTCATCGAGGAGTTCATTGTCGTTGCGTTAGTTTGCGCGATTTTTCTGTGGCATCTGCGCTCGTCGTTGGTCGCCATCGTGTCGTTGCCGATCGGCATCCTGATTGCTTTTGTGATCATGCAGCGGCAAGGCATCAACGCCAACATCATGTCGTTGGGTGGCATCGCGATCGCCATCGGAGCGATGGTCGATGCAGCAATCGTCATGATTGAAAACGCCCACAAGCACATTGAGGCCTGGCACAAGCGGCATCCTGACTCCACCTTGAAGGGCCAGGAGCACTGGAAGGTCATTACTGACGCGGCTGTTGAAGTGGGGCCGGCATTGTTCTTCAGCCTGCTGATCATCACGCTGTCGTTCATTCCAGTGTTCACCCTGGAGGCGCAGGAAGGCCGGCTGTTCGGTCCACTGGCGTTCACCAAAACCTATGCAATGGCAGCCGCCGCGGGCCTGTCTGTCACGCTGGTTCCTGTGCTCATGGGGTATTGGATCAGGGGCAAAATCCCTGACGAACACCGTAATCCACTCAACCGTGGCCTCATCTGGATCTACAAGCCGGCCCTGGACGCGGTACTGCGCTGGCCCAAGATGACTCTGCTGGTGGCTGTTCTGGTCTTCCTGACAGGCTTGTGGCCGGCCTCTCGCCTTGGTGGGGAGTTCTTGCCCCCGCTGGATGAAGGTGACCTCCTTTATATGCCCACTGCGCTTCCAGGCCTCTCCGCTCAGAAGGCTTCTGAGCTACTGCAGCAGACGGACCGGCTCATAAAAACGGTTCCAGAAGTTGCACACGTGTTCGGTAAGGCTGGTCGAGCCGACACCGCTACAGATCCCGCCCCGCTGGAAATGTTCGAGACGACCATTCAGTTCAAGCCGAAGGATCAATGGCGCCCTGGGATGACGCCTGACAAGCTGGTTGAGGAGTTGGATCGCACCGTACAGGTACCTGGATTAGCCAATCTGTGGATCCCGCCGATTCGAAACCGTATCGATATGCTGGCGACGGGTATCAAGAGCCCGATCGGGGTGAAAGTGTATGGCACTGACTTGGCACAGATCGACAAAGCCACCCAGGCAGTGGAAAAAATCGCCAAAACGGTGCCTGGGGTCAGTTCGGCGCTTGCTGAGAGACTGACCGGCGGCAGGTATATCGATGTGGATATCGTTCGTGTCGCCGCCGCACGCTACGGCCTGAATATCGCGGACGTGCAATCGATCGTGGCCGGTGCCATCGGTGGTCAAACCATTGGTGAAACCGTGGAAGGGCTCGCCAGGTATCCGATCAACCTCCGCTATGGCCGCGAGTGGCGCGACTCGATATCCGATCTGCGCAACCTACCGATCTACACGCCGCAAGGCAGCCAGATCACGTTTGGGACCGTGGCCAAAGTACAGGTGACAGACGGACCGCCCATGCTTAAAAGCGAAAACGCAAGGCTGTCGGGCTGGGTTTACGTCGATGTTCGTGGCCGCGACATGGCGGCTGTGGTGGGCGATCTGAGGGAAAAGATCAGCAAAGGGGTCCAGCTCGAATCCGGCATGAGCATCAGCTATTCCGGCCAATTCGAATTCATGGAGCGCGCTAACGCGAAGCTGAAGCTCGTCGTTCCGGCTACCTTGCTGATCATTTTTGTATTGCTCTACCTAACGTTTGCCCGCTTTGGCGAGGCGCTGCTCATCATGGCTACGCTGCCATTCGCTCTGACCGGGGGCGTCTGGTTCCTATATCTGCTCGGGTACAACCTATCCGTAGCGACAGGAATCGGATTCATCGCACTGGCAGGCGTTTCTGCTGAGTTCGGCGTCATTATGCTGCTGTATTTGAAGAACGCCTGGACGGATCGGGTTAACGCTGGAGCCCATGGCGAAGGCGTCCTGCTCGACGCCATTCGTGAAGGTGCTGTCCAGCGAGTGCGCCCCAAGGCCATGACCGTCGCCGTGATCATCGCTGGCCTGCTGCCCATCCTTTGGGGCGGCGGGACCGGCAGCGAAATCATGAGCCGTATTGCCGCGCCCATGGTGGGCGGGATGATCACCGCGCCGTTGCTCTCCCTGTTCGTTCTGCCGGCAGCCTACCTGCTGATGCGCCGCCGGCAATTGCAGGCCCAGCACGCAACCAACTCCCCTGGAGAACATCTATGAACATCAAGCACATCACCCTTGCCTCACTCTTCCTAGTACCAGTCGCCTATGCCGCCGACAAGGAGCCAATGGACGGCATGCCGATGGATCACAAAGGCATGAACATGCCAATGGACCAGAAGTCGGCGGGACAGACCGCTACAGCCACAGGTACGGTCAAGAAAGTAAACACCGAGAGCGGAACCGTCACCATTGCCCACGGCCCGGTCGAAGCGTTGGGCTGGCCGTCGATGACGATGGGCTTCAAAGCAAAGCCTGATCAGCTCCAAACGCTGAAAGAAGGGGACCAGGTCGAATTCGAGTTCTCCTCGAAAGGTATGGATTCCACCATTACGCGCATCGAAAAGCAGTAAAGAGCAGAAAGCGACCGCCGCAGGCGCGGCGGTCGTACCAACACGAGAATGAAGCGATTACCGCTTTGTAACCTTGGCAACACCTTCTTGTAAGTAGCAAGCCTTTAATCTACAGGCATCAACTAACCAAGAGGTGCAAACCATGAACCGCATAACCAAAGTAATCGTTCCTTTTATTCTGACCGTTGCTTCCTCGCTTGCAATGGCCGAAGGCGGAAGCGAACGTACGCTGAATCGCTTAAATGACTCAGCAGGAGCAAAGCCCACCCTTAAGGAGCTTGTCAAAGAGGGTCAAGTGCTGAGCATCGCACCTGCAGGGGCGACCGGCACGACTCGAATGATTCAAAACTATAGAACTAGTGCCCAAGTCCAGACGTATGAGATGAAGGTCAAGACCCCCGACGGGAAGATCCATACGGTAGAGTTCCTGAGCACCCCAGTTGGCGTGAACAATGGCTAATCTGCCAAGCTTAATATCCGAGGGATAGTTAGATGAGCAGCATAATATCCAAGATTAAAAGCGTACTGCAGCGCAATCCGGTCGTAACGGGGTTAACCGCAGCTGTGGTTGGCTACATGCTACTGAACCAAAGCACTGCGGCGTTGGCAACAACGCTGCCAAGCCTGCTCTTTCTCTTGCCCTGCTTGTTGATGATGGTCGTATGCATGAAGCATATGTCTAGCGGTAAGTGCGACAAGCCCAAGGAGCCCAACGTTGGCGAAAACACCTTGTTAATCAAAAGCGAATAACCCACTGAACTTGGAGATTTAACATGCGAAAGGCCATCACCGTTACAGCAATCGCAATCACCTTGGCGAGCGGACTGAGTTTCGCAGCGGCAGATAAAGCGGACCAAAGCCATTCAGAAACCGGCATGATGAGCGGCGACAAGCATATGGAAATGATGGGTGACATGCGTGGAATGATGAAAGAGTGTCGTGAGATGATGGGGGCCGCCAAAGCCGACCACTCGCAAAATGGCGAAAATCCAGACGCAGCATAGGATATGAGGGTGTGAGTAACAATGATCGAAGCAGGTGGGGGGTGCCCCACCTGCTTTTTTGTGCTTGATGGCCTAACCAGGACCGTACTGATGGGAAAAGTGTCACTGACGAGCAGAATGGCGATAGCTCTCATGCTCGTGGTTACGGTTGTGCTGCTGGCGGCCGCAATCAGCTTTAATTATTTTTGTCAGCTCCATTTCGAACGCAAAGATGCACAAGTGCTTAATGAAAAGGCCGCTGCAGTAGAGCGTACGCTACTCAACAGCTCAGCATTCGGGCCTGAGACCGCTTCAAGGATCGATGCCGTTATTGAGCACTCCTTTGGCTTCGCGACTGCGGTTGTAGTAGACGGTAAGACGGTTTACTCCCATCACAATCTGTCTGAGAGCTTGCTACCTCTTGTCACAGACATCCAAGAGGAACGCTGGACGGTAAGTTTCGGTGGCCACCAGTACAGCGGAATTACCAGAAAAGTAAATCGGTGGGTAGAAGGGCAGGACACTGTTATCTATTTGGCTTTGGATGTAACGCACCGAATCCACTTCTTCGATATGATTCAGCAGTGGCTTGCTTATACGCTTGTCGTTAGTGCACTTCTGAGTGGCGCGTTAGGTGTTGCTCTGATCAGGAAAGGCTTAAAACCAATAGACGAACTGTCCAAGACTTCTTCTACGGTAACCGCCCACTGCTTAGATACCAGAATTCCAACCGAGTCGGTGCCAGGCGAGCTGCATGAACTCGTAGACAACTTCAACGAAATGCTTTCGCGCTTGGACGACTCTTTTCTCAGATTGTCAGGTTTCTCAGCGGATATCGCGCATGAGCTAAGAACGCCGCTGAACAGCATGCTTACCCAAATGGAGGTCGCGCTCTTGCGCGACCGCGAGAATACCGACTACAAAGACATTTTGTATTCCGCCCTCGAAGAACTTAGGCGCATGTCAAAGATGGTCGATGACATGCTATTCCTCGCCAAGGCGGACAACGGGAAGATTACGCCCAATGCCGAAGATGCCAGCATGGCTGAGATTACCGCGAGCGTTATCGAATATTACGAGCTTGCAGCCGAGGACAAAAAGGTAGAAATCGCGCTTTCAGGCGATGGATCGGTACATGGCGATAAATCGATGCTGAGACGGGCCGTCTCAAACATAGTCTCTAACGCAGTTCGATATGCAGAGGAAGGCAGCACCATCAGCGTTGAAATAAGCGAGAGCGGTGGCTCGGTTTGCACAGCCATATCCAACCGAGGCACAACGATTCCAGCCGAGCTTCAGGCCCGAGTGTTTGATCGATTCTATAGGGTCGACACCGCAAGGCGCGAAGGAACCACCATGAATGCGGGCCTCGGCATGGCTATCACTCGTTCGATAGTCGAAGCGCACAAAGGGCGCATCGCTTGCGAATCAGCTGAGGGGCATACGACTTTCACAATGACGCTTCCAAAGCTTATGTCTAGGGATGGTCTGAAGTAGCCATGTATTTCCCCGGCATACCACCTAGCGCAACTTAAACTCGCCAAATGATCAAAAAACAATCAATTCGACGAGTATTTCTTACGTTTTCGCCACCCGGACCCCACTCCGGTGGCCATTTCCCGCATTACAGGCGCACCTCTCCTGCATTCGTCAGTAAATGTCGGCGCGCCATCCACAGGTTCGACAGAGCGAACAGTGTCACCAGTTGCGCCGTGTTTTTGGCCAAGCCGCGAAAGCGCACCTTGGTGTAACCGAACTGGCGCTTGATTACCCGGAACGGATGCTCGACCTTGGCGCGCACCTGAGCCTTGGCCTTTTCAATCTTGCGCTTGGCTTTGTACAGCACGCTGCGCTTATCGAGTTTTTTGTAGGTGCTGCGGCGTGCCGCCACCTGCCAGATAACTTCACGTCCTTCATGCTCGGGCCGCTTTTCGACACCGGTGTAGCCTGCATCGGCGCAGACCACGTTTTCGTCGCCATGCAGCAATTTGTCCAGCTGGGTGACATCCGCCACATTGGCCGCCGTGCCCACTACGCTGTGCACCAGACCCGATTCGTCATCGGCGCCGATGTGGGCCTTCATGCCGAAATAATACTGGTTTCCCTTCTTGGTCTGGTGCATTTCCGGGTCGCGCTTGCCGTCCTTGTTCTTGGTCGAACTGGGCGCATTGATCAGCGTTGCATCGACGATGGTGCCCTGGCGCAGCGACAGGCCGCGGTCGCCCAGATAGCCATTGATGACAGCGAGGATGCCGGCCGCCAGCTCGTGTTTCTCCAGCAAGCGGCGGAAGTTGAGAATGGTGGTTTCGTCGGGGATGCGCTCCAGGTTCAGCCCGGCAAACTGGCGCAGGATCGTGGTTTCGTACAGCGCTTCCTCCATCGCTGGATCGCTGTAGCCGAACCAGTTCTGCAGCAGATGCACACGCAGCATCGCCATCAACGGGTAGGCCGGACGGCCACCTTCACCCTTCGGATAATGTGGCTCGATCAAAGCAATCAAGCCCTTCCACCGCACCACCCGATCCATCTCGATCAGGAACAACTCCTTGCGGGTTTGCTTGCGCTTGCCAGCGTACTCGGCGTCGGCGAAGGTCATCTGCTTCATCGGGAAACTCGGTGGGTGGGGTCGCGGTATTTTGCCAAATCAGAAGTCTTTTTCAGAGTTTCCCTAGTTAATGGCAGAGTGCCAGCAACGACCCTGACCTACGCTCATAGAAACGCCAGGCTGAACCGAAAGAGGCCGAGACTTTCGAAGCTGTATATTTGGTTCTGGAGGTTTCACGTGCAAGCGTCCTCATCAAGAAAATGCGGTTCGACAGCCGCAGCGCTCAACGAAGCGTGCTTCTGCGTAAGCCTAGATCAAGCTGCGCTCGTAAACGCATTGACCGAACAGCTTGGGGATTCAGAGCTGTCGGAGCTATTGAAGTCACGTTGCGCCCATGTGTTTGCTGCACGACCGGTCTTTGTTTCATCCTTGCGGCTGCGCCAGGTTAATGCGGTTATTCAGGCCATCGAGCAGACCGTGAGTTCGCCCGGTTGGCGTGAGCATGCTCTGGATTCTGCACCTCCTATTGCACGACATGATCCTCGGGGTGCGCGCGGCGTCTTCTTTGGCTACGACTTTCATCTGGCTGAGGACAAGCTTGGGCTTATCGAAATAAACACAAATGCCGGCGGAGCGATGCTAAACGTATTGCTCGCCCGCGCTCAGCGCAGTTGTTGCAGCGGCGTAGTCGGGCTATCGCCGGGGCGGGGCGGGTCCGGAGGATTCGAGCAGTTGATTCTGGATATGTTCGCCCAGGAATGGTCTGCGAGCGGCGAGCAACGTCCGCTCACGCGCGTGGTGATCTTGGATGAAAGCCCACAAGCCCAATACCTGTATCCGGAGTTCCTTCTTTTTCAGCGGTTATTCCAGTCAGCAGGAATCGACTGCCTAATCGCAGACCCAGCCGATCTGGCCTTTCACAACGAGTGCCTCTTGGTCGACGGAAAGCCTGTGGATCTCGTCTATAACCGACTCACCGATTTCTATCTGGAAGGCGACAATTGCAGCGCGCTGCGCAGCGCTTATTTGGCTGATGTCGTGACGGTAACGCCACACCCTCAGGCCTATGCCCTTTATGCCGACAAACGCCGGTTGGTTGACCTAACCAACGCACGTTTTTTGGAAGAGATTGGCGTTGATCAGCAAATCCGAACCGTATTGGCCCAATACGTCCCGCTTACCGTTCCTGTCGAGCATCGCAATGCGGAGCACCTCTGGCAAAACCGCCGTAGCCTCTTTTTCAAGCCTGTCAGCGGGTTTGGTAGTCGCGGTGCGTACCGAGGAGACAAGCTCACCAAGCGGGTTTGGGAAGAAATCATTGGCGGAAACTACTTGGCCCAGTCCCTTATAGCTCCTGGCGAGCGTAGAACCGTCGCCGACCCTCAGGTACGACCAATGAAGTTTGACCTGCGCGCGTACGCTTATGCTGGCGAGGTGCAGTGGAACGCTGCCAGGGTCTACCAAGGCCAAACGACCAACTTTCGAACGGAGGGGGGCGGCTTTGCTCCTGTGTTTACCTTAGGCGAGGAAGAGGAGCTGGCCGGTTCCACAAGGCAACTATCGCACGCCTCGTTCACTTTCTTGCTCGACGAAACCGGAGCCATAGAAAAGCTGCCGCACCCGCTCTATCTCGCGTTGGTTCGAGCCGAAAGGGCTACTTCGAAGCTTGCCGGTAAGCGTTTTCGATTGGCGGACTGGTATGTGGCAATGGAAGACGGCCAACCGTCTAAGGTCATCCGAGAGTGGTACGGGTGGGTAGCGTTCGACGCAGATGGCGGTTACCACCCTGAACGTGGTTCGCCGAAAAACGACGAGTCGGATAGTGATGACAATGTAGATTCAACCGCTCTACCGACACGGGAAGAACACGATCGAATTGAGGGACTGTTGTTTAAAAGCGAGTGAGAGCCTGTCTCGCACAGCCCAGAGGTTCCTTACGGGCGCAGAGCCAAAGGAAGATTGCTTTTTCACTCACCTTTCAGGGCCATCATTAACCTCTTGAATGCGCCGTTCAGCCGAGTAAATGCAGCCTGGAAACGAATCGAATTTTCCGCATATTTTGCTTGTTCAACCTGAACGTCGACTTGAATCGCCCCTAGTTTCGTAGACACCTCCAAGCCTCATAATGAGACCCAGCAGGAGGTGCCATGAGCAACCAGCGTTACCCCGAAGAATTCAAGATTGAAGCGGTCAAGCACATCACTGAACGCGGCTTGCGCGTTGCTGATGTAGCAGAGCGTTTAGGCGTGTCCACGCACAGCCTGTACGCCTGGGTAAAGCGCTACAGCAAACCCCAAATACAGCGGCAGCAGGTAGATGATCAGCAGGCTGAGCTGCGTCGCTTGCGCGCGGAACTCAAGCGGGTGACCGAAGAGCGAGACATCCTAAAAAAGGCCGCTGCGTACTTTGCCAAGGAGTCCGGCTGAAGTACGCCGTTATCAGCAAACTGTCGGTGGAGTACCCGGTACGGCGTCTCTGCCAGACCCTCCAGGTGCATCCCAGCGGTTACTACGCCTGGCTGGCCGAGCCGAAATCCGCGCGTGCCAAGGAAGATCAGCGTCTGCTCGGATTGATCAAGCATGCCTGGTTGGAAAGCGGCGGGGTCTACGGCTACCGCAAGATCCACGACGACCTGCGTGAGCTGGGCGAGTCCTGTGGCCGGCACCGTGTGGCTCGCCTGATGAGGAGAGAGGGGCTGCGCTCTCAGACCGGTTATCGCCGGCGCCCCGGGTACTACGGTGGCAAGCCGCCAGTGGTCTCGCCCAACCGTCTGGAGCGGCAGTTCAATGTCAGTGAACCGAACAAGGTCTGGGTCACCGACATCACTTACATCCGCACGTATGAGGGCTGGTTGTACTTGGCGGTGGTGCTGGATCTGTTTTCTCGCCAAGTGATCGGCTGGTCGATGAAGCCTCGGATGTGCAGCGATCTGGCCATCGATGCGTTGCTGATGGCAGTGTGGCGGCGCAAGCCCAAGCAGGAAGTGATGATCCATTCCGACCAGGGCAGCCAGTTCAGCAGCTCGGACTGGCAGAGTTTCCTCAAGGCCAACAATCTGATCAGCAGCATGAGTCGACGCGGTAACTGTCACGACAACGCGGTCGCGGAAAGCTTTTTCCAGTTGCTGAAGCGGGAACGCATCCGACGGAAAACCTACGGAACCCGCGAAGAAGCCCGCAGTGATGTGTTCGATTACATCGAGATGTTCTATAACCCCAAGCGACGGCACAGCAGCGCTATGCAGCTATCGCCAGTGGAGTTTGAAAAGCGCTATTTCCAGAGCTTGGAGAATGTCTAGGAAAGCTGGGGCGATTCATTCAACAATTATCAACTTAGCCGTTAAAGAAGATTGATTTTTAACTAGCCAATATACGGTTCACCCGCTTGGTGCGGGGGTGCTAGGTAACGTTTTTAACGAGACAAGGTTCAGCGTAGCTAATACCGACTTCGTCGGTTCTAACAACTGATGTTGCAGTGCCAACACCGTGGCAGCTTCAACATTCGTAGTAGCTGCCATAGTTCAGAATCTGCGTGATCACATTTGCCGAAGGTTTCGCCTCAGCAATTAGCGTGAGCGTGCTTCGCTGAGGCTGCCTCTGAGGCTACCTCTTGGGCTTGGTCCTTCTGGTCAGCCTGATAATTAGCGATCGCTACTTGGCGAGCCTGCTCCATACGAGCAAAGGTACGATCACCACCACCTTCTGCCATTGCATAGGAAGAGCTTGCTGCGATGGCGAGTAGTACAGAAAGGGATCTGAAAAATTTCATTACTTGTTACCTCGTTCGAAGACACGGGAGACCCAGCGCAGCTCCATAAACAGAGGCTTGGGCTTGTGTCTAAGCTAACCGAGCGTACCTGTCAAAATGCTGATTTGGACATTACGGTTTCGTCAGCAATGCAGACAAGCAGTGAGCGCAAGCGGCCTTGCTTCCAGCGGTCAAAAAAGTGCCGGTGTCAAGTCTTTCGCGCAAATCACGCAGGGCTTGAAACCGTATATGGGACAGTAGGTTAGCTCTTTTCGGGGCCGCTTTGCAGAACCGCGGCTTCGTCGGCTAGGAGCCACATAAGAGCGTCGGGAGAGAAAGCCGCATCGCACCGTGTCGTGCTGGATTGCCGAGGAACGGCGGGCCTGTCGCGTCATCATAGCCCAAGAGGCTTGGCGGCATCCAGAATGAAGAACGCGCAGCCGGTGGCTGCGCGTTCGATGGATGCCGTTGGTATGTGACGCCATCATGTCGGCTTCGATGGCGCGCTCCGGGTCGCCGTGCCCTTCCTGAATCCCCGATCCCCCGCCATGAACGCCTCCAGCATGTGCGGGATCAATTTCTCTGCATCGACCACCTCGCCATACGCCTGCGCGTGCAGCGAGGCGTAGCGGTCGAGGTCGGCTTTCAGGCTTGCCGGGCAGGCGAAGGTCAGCTTGACACTCTCGGTCTTGGGCAGAGGCCCGAGCCGCAGCTTCTTGGTCGTGGTCATTGCGAAGCTCCCCGATTAAAGAACAGGGGCTGGTACGGCCGCAGCACCAGATCCCGGTTGACGATGATCCGCACCGGCAGGCCGGGCCGCGTGGTCAGCGTCGGCTGGATGTTCATGTTGCGCCGGGTGATCTCCTGTCCGACTTGATTGATGCTGTCCTGGGCGCTATCACGCCCGGCGATGACGATGCGGTTGCCGTCCTGGCGGTTCTCCGGCGCGGCCAGTTCGGCGCCCACGCCCAGCAGCGTCGTCAGCACCGCGCCCGAGACGATGCGCTTCCAATGCCAGTCCACGTCGTCCTCCAGGCCGGCGTAGCCCGCTGGATCGGTGCCCACAAGGTTGTCGAGCGTCAGCGATGAGGTATCCGGCAGGATGACCCGGTTCCACACCACCTGCACGCGGCTCTGCCCATAGCTGACCTGGCTGTTGTACTTGCCCAGGATGCGCGACCCCTGCGGGATCAGCAGGAACTTGCCCGTGGCCGTGTCATAGACCGGCTCTGTGACGGTGGCGATCACATCGCCCGGAAGATCGGACTTGATGCCTGTCACCAGCGCCCCGGCGATCACGGTTCCGGCCATCACCTGATAGGGCGACGCCGGCAGCGCCAGATTGCCGGAATTGCGGGTTTCCGTAGAGCCGGCTTTCAGGAACGCCTCTTTCTGGTCTTGCCGGTTCTGCACGGCAGTCGGGTCGGCGGGCTGGGCCGCCGTCGAGGCCGGCCCGGCAGCGAGCGGGTCGAAGGCCGCGAGTGCGCTTGCACCGCCGGGCGCACCCGGCGCCGCCTGCGCTATCGTGGCGGCCGCCTGCCCTTGGCCGCCCGAGCGGAAGAACACCGACGAAGCCGCAGCGGCTTCCGCCTCCTTGCGCAAGGCGTCGTTGGGATCGTGGCCAGGGGCCGCGTAAGCGGCCACGGCCGGCTGCTGCGAGTTCACGATGGCCGGGCCGAGGTCGCCCGGTAGCGGCCGCCCCAGCTCGGGCACTTTCGGCGTCAGCTTCGAGTAGTCCGCCGGCAGGCCGTCCAACCCTTCGGACTTCGAGACACGATCGACGTTGTAAAGCTCGGTCTGCTCGCCCGCGCCGCGCCGCTGCGGTTGCAGCGACCAGATCGTGGCCCCGAGCACGGCGACGGACAGGCCGCCGACGAGGATGGCCAGCGTGCGCCGATTCAGGCGAGTGACTGGGCGCGGCTGGGCGCGCAGCGCCACCGCCTCCGGCGCGACCTTGCCCGCCTGTGGCGTGGCGAGGTCGGGGGTGTCGTCCTGGCTCATGGTCAGTTCCTCCGCGCAACGCCGTCCGTGCGCTCAATTCGCACCACGTCACCCTTGTCCCCGCCCAGGCGCAGTTCGGCGGCGCCGAACAGCCGATCCACGATGTAGTACGGCGAGCGGAAGCGGTAGTTGACCAGTTGCCCGTCGCCTTCCGGCCCGATCACGAACAGCGGCGGCAACTCGCCTTGCGCGATACCGGGCGGGAACTGGATATAGACCTTCGCGCCGTCGTCGAACGCGCGCAGCGGCTTCCACGGCGGGGTGCTGCCGCTGACCGCGTAGCGAAAGCGCAGGTTCTCCAGCGACAAGCCGGAGTCCACCGGCGCGGCGGCGCTGGCCGCCTGCGCTTGGCGCTGCAAGGCCAGCATCCGGTCACGCGGATACTCCCAAGAAGCCGACGCCATCCACGTCTTTTCCGTCGAAGCCAACTCCAGCAGGTACGTCCTGCGGTTGGTGGTGATGACGAGATTGGTCTTGAGGCCCGAGCGGATCGGCTTGACCAGCACATTGACGCGCAGGTCAGCACCGCTGCCGCTCGACGTATCGCCCACGATCCAGCGCACGGTATCACCAGCGGCCACCGTCACCAGCTCCTCGCCCGGCTGGAGCGAAATCACGGTCACGCGGCCTACGGCTGCATAGACTTGGTAGAGCGCGCCATCGGTGAACGGCCACACCTGAATCGCGTTGACGTATCCCTCGCGCGTGGGTGCGACGCGCGCCTCGGCATTGGCCCGTGAGACGCGCACCTTCTCGTCGGCTGGCTCCGGCGTGGGCTTGGCGTCCTCGGCTTCGGGCAATGGCTTCAACTGCGCCGGCATCGGCAGCACCTCGGGCACGGCCACCACCTCCACCGGCGCGGGTGGCTCGGGTAGCGGCTGGGCCTGCACCGGCTGCTCATCGAGCGAGATGGTCGGCGGTGGCTTGCCCTGCGTGGCGCAGCCCGCAAGGGCAGCGAGCATCAACGGCAAAGCGAAAAAGCGGAAAGACAGGTTCATGGTTTTACTCCTTCGGAAGAATCCAGTTCGCGGCTCCACGACAGGCCATTGACGTAAATGCCGAGAGGGTTCTTGCGCAGGCGTTCCTCGGTGCGTGGCGTCTGCTGCACGATGGAAATCACGGCGTTCCAGCGTTCAGTGCCTGCGGCGGCGCCGTTGACGTAGCGCCGCTCCGTCCAGCGCACGTTGAAAGACGTGTCGCTGGCACGGGTCACGCTGGCAATCTGCACCGTCACCGACTCCTTGCCGATGCGCGCGAACGGGTCGTTGACCCGTGCGTAGTCGTTGAGCACGGCCGCGCCCTTGTCGGTCGTGTAGTCGTAGGCGTCCAGCCAGTTCTGGCGGACGACAATGGGGTCGATGGACAGCGAGCGCACCAGCGTCACGAAGCGCGCGATGTGGTGCGCGGTCTGCGCATCGTTGGGCCGGTACGGCGTGGCGGCTTCGCCCACGGCGCGCACCTGGCCCGCGTTGTCCACCTCCACCACGTAAGGCGTCACGATGGACTGCGCCGAGCGCCACACCAGGCCGCCGGCCATCAGAAGTGCGAGCGTGAGGCACCCGAAGGCCATCAGCCGCCAGTTCTTCGCCTGCACACGCGGCGAGCCGATACGGTCGTCCCTCACCTGGCCGGCAGCTTGGTACGGCGTGGCAGGCTGCGGCGTGTCGGCATAGCGCACCTGCGGTTTCTTGAATCGCATGGTCAGTTCTCCTTATGAATCGGAATCGCGCAGGCTTGGCCCTTGGCCGGAGCCGCCGCCATCGCCACCGCGCAGCGCGTGGGCGGTGGTGGTCGCGGCATGGGTGAGTTGCTGGCGGCGATGCAGGCGCTTGGCCCAAGCGGGCTGTTCCTGTGTCTGCGCCGTAGCGGCGCCGGATGCGGCCTCGCCTGCGGCACCCTGACCGGATGCCGCGCCCGCGCCGCTATCGGCAGCAGCGCCATTCCAGCCAGCGCGGAAGGGAGCGGCCATGCGTTGCCCGGCAGCGGAAGCGCGGGATGCAGCGCCTCGCCCGGCTGCCTGCGCGCCGGTCTTGGCGACGTTGCCCAGGCCCGCCATTGCGCCTTTCGCACCACCACCTGCGGCGGCGGAGCCGGCCTGGAACGCCGATTTCGCACTACCAGCCGCCGACGTGGCGGCACGCGCACCAGCGCCGGCCAGCTTGGCGGCAGCCGGGGCCATGCGCGCGCCAGCGGCCACGGCACCGCCTACGCCCGTCGCAGCGGCGCCAATGGCGACGGCCGTGCCGGCAGCGCCGACAGCAGCACCGGCCATTGCGCCCGCGCCGAGTTGCGGCGCACCGGACACGAGGCCCGTGGCAATGCCGGGGCCGAAGATCCCCAGCGCCAGCAGCGTGAGTGAGGCCAGCATGATGACCAGCGCGTGGTCGATGGACGGCTCGGCGGGATGGACTTGGAACTGAGCGAACAAGCCCGAGCCGATCCCGACGATCACGGCCAGCACCAGAACCTTGACGCCGGAGGCCACCACGTTGCCTAAGACCTTTTCGGCGAGGAACGCGGTCTTGTTCCAGAGCGCGAATGGCACCAGCACGAATCCGGCGAGCGTGGTCAGCTTGAACTCGATCAGCGTGATGAACAGTTGGATCGCCAGCACGAAGAAGCACAGGACCACGACCAGCCACGCGAGGAACATCACCACGATGGGGTCGAGGTTCACGAACACTTCGGGAAAGCCCGCCATCTCGCCGATCTGCTCCAGAAGCGGCGCCCCGGCGTCGATGCCGGTTTTCGCCAGCCGGCCCGGCTGCAAGAAGTTCTCCATCGTGATGGCCGAGCCGGTGGCGGTGATGCCCAATCCCGCAAACGAGCGGAACACGATGCTGGCCAGCCAGTTGAAGTTGTTGATGATGTAAGCGAAGGCACCGACGTAGAGCACCTTGCGCAGCAGCTTGGCGATCACGTCCTCGCCCTGGCCGGTGGCATGGCTCATGGCCCAATACAGGCCGGCGATCGTCATGTCGATGACGATTAGCGTGGCCGTGAGGAACGCCACTTCGCCCCGCAGCAGCCCGAAACCCGAGTCGATATAAGCGGCAAAGGTGTTGAGGAACTGGTCGATGATGGTCACGTCATTCATGGCGTGTCCTCCGGTTCGGCGGGATCGGCCGGCGCCATGCCATCGGCCGGCTCCTCGAAGCTCGGCGGGATCGGCGGCAGGTCGGCCAGCGTCTGGTACTCATCCGGCCCGGCCTGGCCGGAGAAGAAGCGCCGCCGGAAGGCTTCGGCGGCGGCACGGCAAGCATCCTCGCCCGTGGCCTGCCGGTCGGCCGCGCATTGCGCGCGCAATGCCTTGAGCCGCACGGGATCGGCGGCCAGGGCATCGGCAAGGTGGTCGGCCGGCTGCTCGCCGCAAGCGGCCAGCAGCGCGACACACAGGACGAGGACGCATCGCATGGCGGCCTCCCGTCAGTTGCCGTAGAAGTTCACGGGCTGCGGCGTGTACGGCGTGCCGTCGCCCAGGAAGCGCCGCCGCACCTCGCGGGCGCGCTCCGTGGCAGCCGCCTGCCGCGCCAGTTCCAGCGAGGCGGCCCGGTCTTGCGTGATCTGGAGCCGCTGCGACTGGATCGACTGCTTGGCCTGCAAGGCGAGCAACTGGTTCATGGCCTGCATCGCCTGCAAGGCGCCTTGCGCCGACTGGCTCTTGCCCACGAGGTCGGCCAGCACGCTTTCGTCTTCGCCCAGGTTCTGCGACACCTGGGCCTGCATCTGCATGGTGGTCTGCAAGCCGTGGAGCGTGTTCCTCCAACGCTCCTGCGCGTCGCGGTACATCTGGTCGCCGCTGACGGTGGCGGCGTACTGCTCGGGATACAGGCGCGCGAACTCCCGATCCAGATTCGTCACGTCGTAGGCCAATCCTCGGGCCTGGTCGATCAGCCGCTCGGTGGTCGCCAAATTGGCGCGCAACTGGCCGACCACGCTGGACGGCAGGCTGGCGAGGTTGCGCGCCTGGTTCATCAGCATCTGCGCTTCGTTCTGAAGCTGCTGGATCTGGTTGTTGATCTGCTCCAGCGTGCGGATCGCGGTCAGCGTGTTCTGCACGAGGTTGGTGGGATCGACCACGACCCATTGCGCATGGGCGGTGGCGGTGCAAAGCATGGCCGCGATGGCGGCCGCGACAAGGCGCTTCTTCATGGCAGGTTCTCCAGGGGTTGGTCAGCGAGCACCCGGCGCGAGGCCGGGGAACGAGGGCAGCAGGTCGGCCGCCCAATCGAGGCCGCGGTGGCGAAGCCAGGCACCCGCGAAACCGGGCACGCCGGCGTCCAGCAGCACGCGGTCAATGTCGCGCTGGTCTTGCGGCGTGGAAGCGCCCGCGAAGGCCAGCGCCGCCGGCCCCAGGTCGAGGTCGAACAGGCGGTTGCCGAGGCGGGATTGGTAGTAGTAGTCGCGCTTGGGCTGCGCGGTGGCGACGATTTCGATCTGCCGCCTGTTGAGGCCGAAGCCCTCGTAGATCGTGCGAATCTGCGGCTCGGTCGCCTGCGGGTTGGGCAAGAAAATCCGACTCGCGCAGCTTTCGATGATCGCGGGTGCGATGCTCGAATCCTTGATGTCGGCAAGGCTCTGCGTGGCGAATATGACGCTGACGTTCTTCTTGCGCAGTGTCTTGAGCCACTGGCGGATACGCGCGGCAAACACCGGGTCATCGAGGAACAGCCATGCTTCGTCGAGGATCAGCAGCGTGGGCGCCCCGTCGAAGCGTTCATCAAAACGCGCAAAGAGGTAATGCAGCACGGCCATGACGGCGGCCTTGCTGTGCATCAGCTCCTCCATCTCGAAGCACTGCACGTCGGCCGTGCCCAGCCGGTCGTGGTCGGCGTCCAGCAGCTTGCCGTGGGCACCGCCGAGCACATAAGGCGACAGCGCCTGCCGCAGCGTGTTCGATTGCAACAGCACGGAAAGCCCCGTCATCGTGCGCTGCTCCACCGGCGCCCCGGCGAGACTTCCCAGCGCCGACCAGATAGCCGCCTTCTCGTCGGGGCCGACCGCCACGCCTTCGTGCAGCAAGCGGCCTTCGATCCATTCGGCGGCCCAGGTGCGGTAGCCCTCGCGGTCGATGCGTGCCAGTGGCTGGAAGGCGATTTCGCCATCCGTGCCCAGGTCGTAGTGCTCGCCGCCCAGGCCCAGGATCGTGGCCCGCATCGAGCGGCCCATGTCGAAGGCGAAGATGCGCGAACCGCGATAGCGGCGGAATTGCATCGCCAGCGTGGCGAGCAGAACCGACTTGCCCATGCCGGTCGGGCCTGCGACCAGCGTGTGGCCCACGTCGCCGATGTGCGTCACCAGCCGGAACGGCGTCGCGCCATCGGTGCGCGTGACGATCAGCGGCGGGCCGTCGAGGTGGTCGTTCTTCTCCGGCCCCGCCCATACCGCCGACACCGGCATCATGTGGGCCAGATTCAGTGTCGAGACGATGGGCTGGCGCACGTTGGCGTAGGCGTTGCCCGGAATGGACGACAGCCACGCATCCACGGCGTTGAGCGCTTCGGGAATGGTCACGAAGCCCCGGCCCTGGATGACGCGCTCCACCATGCGCAGCTTCTCGTCCGCCACGGCGGCGTCCTCGTCCATGACGGTGACGGTCGCCGTCAGGTAGCCGAAGGCGACTTGATCGCTGCCCAACTCCTGCAAGGCAGCGTCCGCATCGGCGGCCTTGTTGTTGGCGTCGGTATCGACCAGCGGGCTTTCCTGCTGGAAGATCGCTTCGCGCAGCAGCGCGATGACGTTCTTGCGCTTGGCGAACCACTGGCGGCGCAGGCGGGAAAGTTCTTTCTCCGCCTCGGCTTTGTCGAGGCAGAGAAAGCGCGTGCTCCAGCGGTACGCAAAGCCAAGGCGGTTGAGGTCATCCAGAATCCCCGGCCAGGTCGAGGTCGGGAAACCTCGCACCGACACCACGCGCAGGTGCTGGTTGCCCAGCATGGGCGCCAGGCCACCGACCAGCGGCGAGTCGGTCAGCAGCGCGTCGATGTGGAACGGCACTTCGGGCACGCCCACGCGATAGCGCCGCGTCGAGATGGTCGCGTGCAGGTAGGTCAGCGTCTGGCTGTCATCGAGCCAGGCGATCTCCGGCATCACGCCGTCGAGCAGGTCAAAGACGCGATCCGTTTCCGCGACGAAGGCTTGCAGCCGCCCGCGCCAGTCCACGCCGGTCGTCGGCGTGTTCTCGTAGAGCATCGTGGCTGCACGGGCGCGGGATTCTTCCGGCGGCAGGTAAAGCAGCGTCAGGTGATAGCCGCTCTCGAAGTGATTGCCCGATTCCTCGAAGGCGGCCCGGCGTTCTTCCTCCACCAGCCACGAAAGCGGCTCGGGAAACTCCGAGCGCGGATAGTCGGCGGCGGCGCGGCGCTCGGCCTCGATGAACAGCGCCCAGCCCGATCCCATGCGACGCAGCGCGTTGTTCAACCGCGCCGACGTGGCGATTAGCTCGCCTTGCGTCGCGCTGTCGAGGTCAGGCCCGCGAAACCGGGCCGTGCGCTGGAAACTGCCGTCCTTGTTCAAGACGACGCCCGGTGCGACCAGCCCGGCCCAGGGCAGCCAGTCGGCAAGCAAGGCCGGGCGCTGGCGGTATTCGGCGAGGTTCAGCATCGCGGCGTCCTCCCCTCACACGTCCGGCAGCGGGCGGTGCTTGATGTGCCGGGCGAAGACCTGCATGAACTGCGGATCGACGCGCGCACCCCACACCGCCAGCGAATGGCCGACGATCCAGAGCACCACGCCGGGAATCCACAGTTGCAGGCCCAGGCCGACAGCGGCGGCCAGCGTGCCGTTGGCGATCGCCACGGTGCGCGGCGCACCGCCCAGCAGAATCGGCTCGGTCAGCGAGCGATGCAGCGGCACCTCGAAGCCGTCCGCGAAGGTGTCCGGGGCACTCATACGACGGCCCCGCCGGAGAAGCTGAAGAACGACAGGAAGAAGCTCGACGCCGCGAAGGCGATGGACAGACCGAACACGATCTGGATCAGCTTGCGGAATCCGCCGGACGTGTCACCGAACGCGAGCGCGAGGCCCGTGGCGATGATGATGATGACCGCGACGATGCGCGCCACCGGCCCCTGGATGGATTCGAGGATGGATTGCAGCGGGCCTTCCCACGGCATCGAGGAACCGGCGGCCTGCGCGGTTCCGGCCAGGAACAGCAGCAGCGCGGCCAGCAACAGCCCTTGCCCCGCAGGGCGGGCCAGGCAGCGCAGCTGCGCAAGACGCAAAGCCGGATTTGCAGAAAAACGGAAAGCAGGAATGGTCATCTGCGTCATGGCAGTTCTCCAAGTGAGTCAGGGGATGGGGATGTCGCCGCAGCGGGTGCGGCATCGGGACGTGGCGGCAGCTCGGGAAACGGCGTTTCCAGCGCGTCCGCCAGTTGGTAGCCCACGCCGTCGAAGCCGACGACGCGGGCGATGCTCTCGATGCGGCGCTTGCGCCCGCGTCCGGCGATGTGGATCACCACGTTGACCGCCTCGGCGATCAGCGCACGGGGCGGATTCACCGCCACTTCGAGAATCAGTTGCTCCAGGCGCAGCAGCGCGCCGAGCGCGGAGCCGGCGTGGATCGTGGCGATGCCGCCGGGGTGGCCCGTGCCCCACACCTTGATGAGATCCAGCGCCTCGGCACCGCGCACCTCGCCGACGACGACGCGATCAGGGCGCAAGCGCATGGACGAGCGCACCAGTTCGGTCATCGACACCACGCCCGCGCGGGTGCGCAGCGGAACGTGGTCGCGGGCCGCGCATTGCAGTTCCACCGTGTCTTCGAGCACCAGCACGCGGTCGCCGGTGGCGGCGTTTTCGGCGAGCAAAGCATTGGCGAGCGTGGTCTTGCCGCTGCTGGTGGCGCCGGCAATCAACACGTTCTGCCGCTCGCGCACGGCACGAACGAGAAAGCCCGCCTGCGCGCTGGTCATCATCCCGTCGATGACGTACCGCTCCAGCGGAATCACACCGATGGCGCGCTTGCGCAGCGCGAAGGCCGGCCCTGGCGCTGCCGGCGGCAAGATGCCCTCGAAGCGTTCGCCCGTCTCGGGCAACTCGGCGGACAGCAGCGGCTGGCCGCGATGGACTTCCGCGCCGACGTGGGCCGCGACCAGGCGGATGATTCGCTCGCCATCCGCCTCGGGCAGTTCCACGCCCATCGGCGCACGCCCACTGGAAAGCCGATCCACCCAAAGGGTGCGATCGGGATTCAGCATCACCTCCACCACGTCCGGGTCTTCGAGCGCAGCGGCGATTAGTGGCCCCATCGCCGTGCGCAGCATCTGGATGCGGCGGTCGAGCGACGTGGCACTCATGGACTGCGGAATGGCGCTCATGACGCACGCTCCTGCGCTTGCGCGGCTGCCGCCGCGTCTTCCATCCGCATCGGGTCGGGATGCAGTTCCTCCACCACGTCGCGCACCAGGCTGCGGCCCCGCAGCAGGTGGCGGCCAAGCTGCTCGGTGAACTGCTCGAAGCGCGCTTTGCCCTGCGCGCGTGCCGCGTCTTGGTGCGCCTCGGGAACTGGCGTGCTCACGGTCAGGTAGTAGCGGATGAACAGCGCCAGCGTTTCGATGGCGATGTTCTGGTCGCGCTCCATGCGCTCGGCTTGGCGCGACAGGCGATCAAGCCGCTTGGCAATGGCCGCCTCGCGCTGGTCGGCAGCATCGGGCGAAAGCCACGATGCGAGCGCCGCCGCGACGATGGACGACTTGGACACGCCTTTCTTGGCGGCCAGCTCATCGAGCCGCTTGGCGTGCTCCGGCTGGATGAACAGGTTGAGGCGGTAGTGGCTCATAGCTCGATTCCGTCGTTGGGGTCGAGGGAAGCCAGCCGGGCCGTGCGCTGCATGGCTGGATCGAGCTGGCGAGGAAGGGGAAGCGGCAGGTCGTCGTCGTCATCGAGCAGCCCAAGGTCGGCCGCGGGAGCGGCCAGCTCGGGGTCGTAGGCGACGGTTTCGGAGAGTTCGGGCTGACGGCGCGGGCCGCCGTCGTCGGTCGAACCCAAGTTCTCCAGGCCATCGGCGGATGCGGCGGCCAGTGCAGCGGGCACGGCAGGAATCGCCAGCCCGCTCCAGTCGTCGGGCCGCGACGGCGGCGCGTCGGCGTACTGCCCGTCCGCCAGCGCGGGCGGCGGCAGCACGCGACGCTTGAAATTGGCGTCCGCGTAGTAGCGCAGCTTCTTGGCCTTGATCGGCGCCACGCTGGACACCATCACCACGGCCTCGTCGGGCGGAAGCTGCATGACTTCGCCCGGCGTCAGCAGCGGGCGCGCGGTTTCCTGGCGCGACACCATCAGGTGGCCCAGCCACGGCGCGAGCCGGTGGCCCGCGTAGTTGCGCTGGGCGCGCAGTTCGGTGGCCGTGCCCAGCGTCTCGGAAATGCGCTTGGCCGTGCGCTCGTCGTTCGTGGCGAACGTCACGCGCACATGGCAGTTGTCGAGAATCGAATGGTTCTGGCCGTAGGCTTTGTCGATCTGGTTGAGCGACTGCGCGATGAGGAAGCTGCGGATGCCGTAGCCCGCCATGAAGGCCAAGGCCGTCTCAAAGAAGTCGAGTCGTCCCAGCGCGGGGAACTCATCGAGCATCAGTAGCAGCTTGTGGCGGCGCTCGATGCCATCGGAGCCATCGAGCGATTCGGTGAGGCGCCGGCCGATCTGGTTGAGGATCAGGCGGATGAGCGGCTTCGTCCGCGATATGTCCGAGGGCGGCACCACCAAATACAGCGACACCGGATGCTCTGCCGCGATCAGGTCGGCAATGCGCCAGTCGCAGCGCGATGTGACTTCGGCCACCGTGGGGTCGCGGTACAGGCCGAGGAACGACATGGCGGTGCTCAACACGCCGGAACGCTCGTTGTCCGACTTGTTGAGCACTTCGCGCGCCGCCGAAGCGACGACAGGATGCGGCCCATCGCCGAGGTGCGGCGTGGTCATCATCCGGTGCAAGGTCAGCTCGAAGGGGCTGGCCGGGTCGGACAGGAAGTTGGCGACGCCGCGCAGCGTCTTGTCTTCGCCCGCGTAGAGCACATGCAGGATGGCGCCGACCAACAGCGCATGGCTGGTCTTTTCCCAATGGTTGCGCTTCTCCAGCGCACCTTCGGGATCGACCAGAATGTCCGCGATGTTCTGCACGTCGCGCACCTCATGCGCGCCGCGCCGCACCTCCAGCAGTGGGTTGTAGGTCGCCGACTTTGCATCGGTGGGGTTGAACAGCAGGCAGTGGCTGAAGCGGCTACGCCAGCCGGCAGTGATCTGCCAGTTCTCGCCTTTGATGTCGTGGATGACGGCGGACGCAGGCCAGGAAAGCAGCGTCGGCACCACCAGGCCGACACCTTTGCCCGAGCGTGTGGGAGCGAAGGTCAGGACGTGTTCCGGGCCTTCATGCCGCAGGTACTGGCGGTCGTGCTGGCCGAGGAATACGCCGGCCGGCTGCGTCAGACCCGCCTTGCGAATGTCATCCGCGTTCGCCCAGCGCGCCGAGCCGTAGGTCGTGACCAGGCGCGATTGCCGTGAGCGCCAGATCGACATGCCGATGGCGACCACCACCGCCAGCAGGCCGCTGCCACCCGCGATGGCGCCGCCGGTATCGAACACGCGCGGCGCGTAGGCATCGAAGAAGAACCACCACTCAAACAGCTTCCACGGGTGGTAGATCGGTGTGCCAAGAAGATCGAACCAGGGCGAGCCAAGGCGTAGCTGATAACCAAGGGCGGCTGCTGTCCATTGTGTGGCGCCCCACACGCCGGCGATCACGATGCCGAATACCACGGCGATCTGACCGAACAGCACGTTCGTCCCTTGCATTACCTGGCCTCCGATTTCCCCTGCGCTTCTTCCTCATGGAAAGCGCGGCACAAGGACGTGCCGCTAGCGTCAGGATCGGTGCCAGGTCAGTGCCGGTCAAAGACCGTTTCGAGCAGAAAGGTCGAGCAAAAAGACAGAATTCGCGCGGCGTCGAATCAAAGAAAAACGCCGCAAGCGATAGCGCATTGCGGCGTGTCGAACAGAAAATTGAAGCCGATGCGGCGAACTGCCAACGATCAGAACTTGGGCGATTCCTTCGGCGGCGTGTAGGGCGTTTCGCCGTCGCCATAGAACCGTTTGCGCGTGGCCCCGGCCACCCGATTGCAGAGCACGTCACCCCGCTTGGGCCGATCCGTCTTGCACTGTTGGCGTAGTTCCTTCAACCGTTCGGGATTGGCTGCCAGTTCCTCCACCGTTGGGATATTCGCTTCCGATGTGTTGGCCTTCTGAGGCGTTTCGGATTGGCCGCAGGCGGTCAACACCGGCACCAGCAAGAAATGGATGATCTTCGTCATGGCGCAGGTTCCTCCGGGGGATCAAGATTGCGGCCCAGCATGGGCCTGGGAGATTCCAGAGATTCGATGGCCTGTACGCGCTCAATGAATCGAGCCAGAACCTCCGATGGTTCGCCTATAGGGTGCAGCAGATAGGTTGTCAGGGGTGGGACACGTGATGCCAAGGGGCGGGCCACCACGCCCGGTTGTCTGCTAGCTGTAATGTGTGCTGCACCCGTAAGCCCAAGCGCGAAGCCGGCCGATACAAGCGCCATCATCAAATCGCAGGAGGCCACGCGCTCCGCGATCAGGGGTTCCATGTCCGCACGGCGCAGTACCCGATCAACGTGTTTCGCGTGGCTTTCGCAAACCTGTGGATCGCACAGAACCAGAGGGTAGCGGAGCAGTTCCTCCAACGGAATGCGCTTATGCACCAGCAGAGGATGTCGAGCAGGTACAGCCACCATGAGCGCATCGCTCCAGACGGGTATAGCGACGATGCCTTCGCCCACTTCGTCTGATTGCGCGAATCCTACGTCATAAAGATCGTCGTGTAGCCCCTTGATTTGTTGCGACAACGGCACTTCGGAGAAGCGAATCTCGACTTCAGGTTCTTCCTGTCGGCACAAAGCGAGCACCGCCGGAAGGCGCGACGGTGTAATGCCGTCCGATAAGGCCACCCGCAACTGACCGTGAAATCCATTGGCCGCTGCTTTTACGCTGTCGCGCGCTTGTTGCAGAACAGCAAATACCCGGCGGACATGCTCCAGAAACAACTTACCTGCACGTGTTAGGCGAGTGCTGCGTGTGGTACGGGCAAACAGTACAACACCTAGCTCCTCCTCTAGCTCCTTAATGGCGCGAGAAAGTGGAGATTGTTCAATGTGCAGCTTCTCCGAAGCTCTAGCGAAGTGAAGCTCCTCCGCCACGGCGAGAAAGTATTTTAGATGTCTCAACTCCATAGACGAATAGCTCCCACGAGTGCGCATCGCAGGCGGTAGCCGCGACCTGTGAGTCGCGGCTACGCCCTAAACAATCAGTTGCCGCCGTTGGACGGGCGGCGTTCCGCAGAAGATTGCGCCGCGTTTGGCTTCTTCTTCGCGGCGTCGCATTGCTCTTTCAGCTTCTTTACTTCGGGATAAGCCACGTCACTGATATACCGCTTCGTATCTGCCAATTGCTCGCATGTCTTCGGTATCGCCTTCGCATCGTCGTCATGCCCGCCGGTATGGGCCATCACGAATGGCGAAGCGAGCGAGGCGCTGGCTAGAGCTGCAATCAAAACCGGACGAATGTTCATTTTTCAATATCTCCTGGGATGAGGCCCGGCCTATGTGGCAGGGCGGGAAACTTCGGCTTCCTGCCATGCAATTGGCATGGGGGGGGGAAGCCGGAGTGCATGGGCATGTGCCCGTAACCAATTTGCCAATCACAAGACGCGCTTCATTTCCATGTATTGACCGCGAGTGCGAACAATCACCGTCACGTCAGCGTCGCCACGGTTCCGCCAGAACCAACCGTGATTTCCACTAAAGGCAGCCTGGATCACGCCATTGCTAGCGGGCACCGCGCGACCCTTTTCATAACTGATGGACTGGCCGCCACCATCGCCGTGGGTATCGAAGTTCACAACGCCCCCTTCGGCAACCCAACTGAACTCGACCTGCTCGCCGGCCTTCATACTCAACTTCACCTCCGCCCCTTGGCCGGGCTTGAGTGCGACGCGCATTTCATCGCGCCAGGCGGCGCCGTTCTCCGCCTGCGCGGCGTTCTGTGCTTGTGCAGGCGCGGCGGTGCCTGCATTCCCTGTCGTCGCGGCAGCGGGCATGGCTGCATCCTTCGCGGCATCCGCAGCGGCTTCTTCGGCCAATTGCGTCTTGATCTCCCCCATTTCCGTCAGGCCGAGGACGCGACCAATCCCTGTTGGGTCGATCGCGTACTCGGAGGGAAGGACGATGCCGACCAAAATTGCGATGGCGGCGACGAGTGCAATGAGCGTCGAGCGCAGCAGTTGTTTCGACGATGGAAGGTCGTCGAGGGTTGGCTTGGATACGTTGTACATGGAATTTTCTCCGTGTTTGATTCAGGAAACGAAATAGCCGGTGAGCTGATAGCCGATCAGGATGAAACCGGCACACATCATCGCTACGTTGGCGGTGTACGCATGGCGCCAGAAACTAGCTGTTCGGCGCCAGTAGCTCATTGCGATCAGAATAGTGCCGAGCGCGATCAACTGCCCGATTTCAACGCCGACATTGAATGCCAAAAGATTTGGAATCAGGCCATCGGGCGAGATGTTGTATTCGATGATCTTGGTTGACAGGCCGAATCCGTGAAAGAGTCCGAATACGACTGTTGCGACTTTCGTGTTGGGCTGGAAGCCGAGCCAACGCTGAAATGCGCCGATGTTGTCGAGCGCCTTGTAAACCACCGAAAGACCGATGATCGCGTCGATGATGTAGCTGTTTATCCCGACGTTGAAATACACGCCAAGCAGCATCGTGGTTGAGTGGCCGATGGCAAATAGCGTCACATACAGGGCGATATGCTTCATCCGGTACAGGAAGAAGATTACGCCAAGCAGGAACAGGATATGGTCGTATCCCGTCGCCATATGTTTCGCCCCTAGATACATAAAAGGGATGAGGTTGACGCCGGATATTTCCTGGATGTAGCCCTTATCGCCCTCGGCAACGGCATGGGCGAGTGCCTGATTCGCGCACGCGAACAGCAGGATAGTCGTCGCCATAAGAAACAGGGAAGTCCGTTGCCAGGTCGGTCGATGGCGATCCGGCATTACTTCAAGTGATCTTTCACGCATGAATTTCATACCTCAATTACTCACCTAAGAATCCATGTGGTTCGGGTGCGGCAAGCGTCTTTCTCGTTCGCCGCGCCATGCGAACCGTTGAAATTGGCGTCTTGCTTACGCCGGCGCGGTGTCCTGGCTATCGGTGCGCCGATGGATGAGGCGATACAGGGCCGGCAGCACCAGTAACGTCAACAGCGTCGAGGAAACAATGCCGCCAATGACGACGGTTGCAAGGGGTCGTTGCACTTCCGCACCCGTTCCGACGTTGACGGCCATCGGGACGAAACCAAGGCTTGCAACCAGCGCAGTCATCAGTACCGGGCGTAGCCGCGTCATCGCGCCGTTCACGATGGCATCGTGAATCGGCGTGCCTTCGTGGTGCAGCTTGCGAATGAAGCTCACCATCACCAGGCCGTTGAGCACCGCCACACCGGATAGGGCGATGAATCCAACCCCTGCCGAAATCGAAAGCGGAATATCGCGTAGCCACAATGCGGCAACGCCGCCTGTCAGTGCCAATGGCACGCCGCTAAAGACGACTGTGGCGTCCCGGCCCGAGCCGAAGGCCATGAACAGAAGGCCGAAGATCAGAACCAGTACAGCCGGCACGACGACGGACAGCCGTTGGCTCGCCGAAATGAGTTGCTCGAACGTGCCTCCGTAATTGACCCAATAGCCCTCTGGCAGTGTGATTTCGCGGCTTACGCGCTCACGCAGTTCTTCCACGAACGACCCTAAATCGCGTCCGCGCACATTGCTGGTAATGACGATCCGGCGTTTACCGTTCTCGCGGCTGATCTGATTGGGGCCGGGTGCCACTTCGATTGACGCAAGCTGGCCAAGCGGTACGTAACCGGCTTGGCCCGGTGCGGCAGCAGTGCCGCTCGGGACGGGAATGGGTAGTGTCGCCAGTGCTTTAGGGTCTTGGCGCTGCGCTTCGGGCAACCGAACCACAATATCGAAGCGGCGATCGCCCTCAAACACCTGACCAGCGACGGCACCACCAAGAGCGATTGCCACCGTCTGCTGTATGTCAGCGATCGCCAGACCGTATCGAGACAGTGCATCCACGTTCGGCGTGATCGTCATCAGCGGCAGGCCCGTAATCTGTTCGAGCGCCACGTCAGCAGATCCCTCGATACTCTCGGCCACGGCTTCAAGCTTGGAGCCTAGTTGGGCCAGTTGCTCCATGTCATCGCCATACACCTTGATCGCCACCTCGGCTCGAACACCCGCGATCAACTCATTCATGCGCATCTGCACGGGCTGAGTGAACTCGTAGTTGTTGCCGGGAATGGTGTTCACCGCCTTTTCCAGCTCGGCAAGCAATACGGCTCTCGGTTTGCGCGGATCGGGCCATTCGCTGCGATCCTTGAGCATGATGAAAGTGTCAGCTACCGAAGGCGGCATGGGATCAGTCGCAACCTCGGCAGTACCGATCTTGGCAAAGACTTCCTCAACCTCTGGAAACTCCTTGATCCGCGCTTCCAACTGGCGCTGCATGCCAATCGCCTGGGTCAGACTCGTTCCGGGAATCCGCATCGCGTGCAAGGCGATGTCGCCTTCATCCAGATTAGGGATGAACTCGGTGCCAAGGCGCGTTGCAAGCAAACCAGACAGCACTACCAACACCGCTGCCGCCGCGACGACGGCGACTCTCAGCCTGATTGCCTTCTGGAGAAGTGGCGCATAGAAGCGGCTGATGCCCCGCATCACCTTGGTTTCCTTCTCGGAAACCTTGCCGGTGACAAACAACGCGACCGCAGCGGGCACGAAAGTCAGGGACAACACCATCGCACCAGTCAATGCGATCACGACGGTAAGAGCCATCGGATGGAACATCTTTCCTTCCACACCCGATAGCGCGAATATTGGAAGGTAAACCGCCGTGATGATGAACAATCCGAACAGGGCAGGCTTGATGACCTCTGCACTGGCGCTCGAAACCAGCGAGAAACGCTCATCGCGGGTCAACAGCCGACCGAGCTGGTGCTGTCGTTCGCTGAACCTGCGTAAGCAGTTCTCCACGATGATGACCGCGCCATCGACAATCAGGCCGAAATCCAGTGCGCCCAAGCTCATCAGGTTGGCCGAGATTCGGTTTTGCACCATGCCGGTGATCGTCAGCAGCATGGCGAGCGGAATGACCGCTGCGGTTATCAGGGCTGCGCGCAGGTTGCCTAGCAACATGAACAGCACGGCAATCACCAGCAACGCGCCTTCCAGAAGATTCTTCTGCACGGTTGCGATGGTGCGATCAACGAGTTGAGTGCGGTCATAAACCGCGTGCGCTCGGACTCCCTCGGGAAGTGTCGCGTCGATTTCAGCGAGCTTTTCTACCGTGCGCTGTGCAACCGCTCGGCTGTTCTCGCCAATCAGCATGAATGCTGTTCCCAGCACGACCTCCTTGCCGTCTTTTGTGGCCGCGCCGGTTCGCAGTTCGCTACCTTCCAGAACTTCCGCCACGTCGGACATTCGGAGTGGCAGCCCATCGCGCGTTGCCACGACAATCTTCCGCAGTCGCTCGATGTCGCCTACCTGTCCGGGGATGCGGATCAGGTACTGCTCGCCGTGACGTTCGATGTAGCCGGCACCGACGTTGGCGTTGTTCCGCGCAACGGCGTTCAGCACGTCGTTCATCGTCAACTCGTAGGCCAGTAGCTTGACCGGATCGGGTGTGATGTGGAACTGACGCACGTAACCGCCGATGGTGTTGACCTCGGTGACGCCTTTCAGATTGCGGAGCTGCGGACGCACCGACCAGTCTTGCAATGTGCGCAGCGCCGTCGGTGTCCATATTTCCTCGTAGCCCTTTTCGGGTTCCAAGGTATACATGAATATCTCGCCCAGGCCGGTTGCCACCGGCCCGAGAGAAGGATTCAGGCCCGCCGGAAGTTGCGAAGATGCCTGCTGCAAGCGTTCGGCGACCTGCTGGCGGGCAAAGTAAATATCAGTACCGTCCTCAAAGACCGCAGTGACTTGCGACAGGCCGTAGCGGGAAATCGAGCGGGTGTATTCCAACCGGGCGAGGCCAGCTAGCGCCGTCTCAACCGGAAAAGTGACGCGCTGCTCAGCCTCCATTGGCGAGTAGCCCGGCGCCTCAGTATTGATCTGTACCTGGACGTTGGTAATGTCCGGTATCGCGTCGATCGGTAAGCGGCTGTAGTTCCAGATGCCCAGCCCGGACAGGGCCAGCACCAATAGAAGCACGAGCCAGCGATGCGCGATGGACGCGCGAATGATACGTTCGAGCATATCCGCGCCCTCAGTGATCGTGGCTTGCGCCAGACTTTTCGATGTCTTGGCGTATCAGGAAACTTTGCTCGGCCACGTAGTTTGTGCCGGGCTTGAGTCCGTTAGTCACTTCGGCGTATTCACCATCGCGCTCGCCAAGTTCGAGCATTCGGACTTCGTATGTCTCGCCAACCTGTGCGAAAAC
The DNA here is from genome assembly GCF_900110545.1 of Pseudomonas sp. Snoq117.2. NCBI lineage: Bacteria > Pseudomonadati > Pseudomonadota > Gammaproteobacteria > Pseudomonadales > Pseudomonadaceae > Pseudomonas > Pseudomonas sp. Snoq117.2. The sequence continues at coordinate 33,806 of NZ_FOED01000016.1, forward strand.
CACGGTGAAGTCTCGGAATCTCTGCAACCCGGACTCCTTTACCGCCAGTGATACCTTGCGCGTGCCTACTGTGACCTCGGCCGCCACGGTCATGCCAGGGCGCCAGCGCCCCTCCGGGTTCGGGATGCTGACGCGGGCAATGACGCTTTGGCCGCTGCCAGCCACCGGCAACAATCGCTGGATCTTTCCGCTGGCTTCGGTCTTCCCGGTGGCTGACCGGATTCGTACCGGCTGCCCTGGCTGTAGGGCTTCGGCATCGGTGCCGATGGCGCGCAGGTCGATCCATACGTAGGACGGGTCAGCCAACTCGAACAGCGCACCTGCTTCAGCCACATCACCGACGTTCGTGTTGCGTGCGAGCACCACGCCGTCGAACGGTGCGGTAATCGGGTAGGTGCGCATGCTGTCGTTGCCCTCCACGATGGCCAGCGTCTGGCCGCGGCGGACTCGCTCGCCCTGTTGCACGTTCACTGACCGCACGATGCCAGGGAAGCGTGCGCGAACCGCTGCGTGTCTGTCGGCATCCAGAACAACGGTTCCCATCAGCCGCACAACGTCTCGGATGACTGCCGGCCCCGCTGATTCGGTCTTGATGCCAGCATCCTTGGCGATACCAGCCGGAATGCTTACGCGACCCTCATAGGATTCATAAGACCAAGTGGACTTCTTTCCGGCGTGTTCGGCGGTCACGGCGACATCGAAAGAATGCGGCTCGGTCACTTCACCGCTGCCGACCAGATAGTTGCCTTCTGGCCTGAACGTGAATTGGTTGACCTCGCCATCCAAACGGGAGAGCTTGATCGTTGCGGCAACATCAGCGGGGGCAACTGGCTTGCCGTCACGATAGGCGTAGAGCCTGTAATGCGGGGGGGCGTTGGTTTCGTAGATGGTGACCTCCAAAGCGAAGTCACCGTCGCGGAGTAGCCGCCCATTGTTTGGGCCGCGCTCATAGCTTCCGCTGGCTTGGGCACTGGCCGCCTCTTTGGGCTTGTCGCCGCCAGGGCTGCATGCGGCGGCAAGTACACAAAGGAGCAGCAGGGAAAGAATGCGAATCATGGTGCGGTGTCCTCAACGGTGGCGGTGAGGCGTTCCACCTCGACCAGCAGAAGGTGATAGCGGGTGGCGGCTTCCACAGCTCGCGCACGCAGGTCGAATAGCGTTCGCTGCGCTTGAGCCAACGACAAATAGGAGAATCGGCCTTGCTCGAAGCCGCGACGAGTCGTTGCCAGGGCGCTTTCAGCCATAGGCAGCATTCGTGCGCGTAGCGACTCAGCCTCTGTCCGTGCGCGCGTGAGTTCTTGATACTTGTCGAACAGCGCCTGATGGCGCTCAAAACGTTCGGCGTCACGCCTCGCTTCAAGCGCAGCAAGCTCCGCATTGGCCTGGGATACCGCGTATCCAGAGCGCGTCGGGCTGCCCAGCGGCACCGAGATCGACATCACTACGCCGTGATCCTTGTAGGCTTCCAAACGCCGAATGCCCAAGCTGACGTCGATGTTGGGTTTGGCTTCGGCCTCCGCGAGCCGGCGGCGGGCGCCGATGGTGTCGGCCCGCAAACGCGAAGCCCACAGTTCCGGCGTCATGGGCAAACGGGCGGCCAGCGTCTCGAATGGCGCCACGGTCGGCAAGGTTTGGAGGTCGCCGACGACCTCGCCGAAGTCGGGGATCGTTGCCCCCCAGCTTGCGGCCAAAGTCATCTTGGCGCTTGCCAGTTCGTGTTCAGCACTCTCCCGATTCAGTTGGGCCTCAGCGACTGCAATATCGGCAGCCTGCAAATCTGAATCAGGATTGCGTGCGGCTTTTACCCACGCAGCAACCTCTTGCCGCGTGCGTTCCGCTTGCTTGATGCGTTCCTCGGCATAGGTCAATCGCTGTTGCCTGGCGAGCACTTCAATGAAGCGGGCCGTCGTTGAACTAGCCAGGTCTATCCGCGTTTTGGTGGCCTGGTGCTCTTGTTCTCTCAGCTCGGCTTGTCCTAGCGTTTGGCGAGCCTCACGCTTGCCGCCGAGTTCTATGACCCGACCGATGCGCAATGTCGTTTCAGCCGAGCGGATACCTCGCAGGTTGCCGTTCCCAGCGACGTTCTCAACCTCGCCGCCAATGGTGTAAGGCGGTGGCAGGGCTTCGCGCTGTGTGCGCGCTCGGACGGCCTGGAGCTGCGCCGTTTCGGCGGCGATGGATGGGTGGGCGGCCAGTGCTCGGGAGACTGCCTCCTCCAATCGCAGGGGTTCGGCGGCCAGGGCTGCGGATGTACCGCAGGCTCCGACAAACACCAAGGCTACTAAGCGGATCAAATTCATGAAAATCCTCACGACGACGACAGGTGGCGAGCAAACGATTCCGCGTCATGGCTGCTCGCACACGCCTGAGTGGAGTCGTCATAAAACCGATCATCCATCGGTTTTTCAGGCAAAAAAACACAGCACGCGCGCATATGGACTTACCTCGTCATCACAGTGATGAGAGATTCGGTCACGGAATGCAGCCAGCCGGTAGATAGGCTGCAAAACGCCAGAACAAGAATGCCCAGCATCGGCCCCAGGTATGAGACAGACGAGTGCTTGGACGACAGCAACGCCTCGACACGCTCAGGGACGAAATCGGAAAAGAACGCCATAGCCAAAGGCATCTGTTTCTTGGCGTGTTGCCGAAATATCTTTTCTACTGCAACGATGGTTTCGGCTACGGCGACAGGGCATCCCACTTCGTTTGCAGCAGCGAAATCACAACGCTGTTCCAAGGCGAGTTCCAGATCGCGCAACAGCCGGCGACGAGTGCCCGGCAACTGGATGCTCGACAAGACGACAGCGATCAGGCGATGCAGCACATCTCGATTGGCGATATGAGCCTGTTCGTGCGCCAGCACCACGCGCAATTGCGTTGGGTCGAGTCGCCGCATCAACGAGGTTGAAAGCAGGATGTGGCCATTCCCGACGCCACAAGCCAGCGCCATAGGCTGATCGACATCAAGCACGCGAAGTTTGTCTGGATGCCCCGGACGCCAGCTCAGGCGCACCATCGAGGCAAGGGTTCGACGAGCACGCCAAAGGCCAACTGCGGCCCGTAAAGCCAGCCAAACCGCGTATCCCGCCAACAATGCCAATGCTCCCCATAGCCAGGCACTTTGCCCATTGCCGCTCGGGTGCCAAACGCACAGGTGCAGCAGCGTGTCAGCGTGCGCAGAGCAGGCAGCGGCAAATCTGGCCGAATCATCAAACATCGACGGCATGGCGATGGTCATGGCCGTATAGGCAATACCCGCCAATGCGGGTGTTACCAGCATCCACCAAGACACTCTTGCTCGCTGATAGGGGGTCTTTCCCGACAGCGCACGGCGTAATGGGCGCTCGCAGGCTCCAATCAGCAGGGTAAGCGTTACTGCCAGCACGAAGCCGGATAGCAATGCGAACTGAAGTAGTGGGCCATAACTCGTCATCACGGCTGATCCAATTCAGCGCGACGACGGGCAATCAACTCCTCCAGCCTCTTGAGCTGGTCATCATCCGCCCTTGCAGCAAGATCGACAAAGGCGCTCAACAACGCATCCGGCTGCGGGCCTGCGACACGACGCACCGTGGACTCGACCAGCTTCTGGATCAGTTCCCGGCGAGATACTCGTGCCGAGTATTCGTAGGCATGGCTGATCTTTTCGCGCTGGAGCATGGCCTTGCGAAACAGACGTTCTAGCGTGGATTGCACGGTGTTCAAGGAAATCGAGCGAGACTGCCCAATGCGCGCGTACACCGCCTTGGTGTCGGACGGGCCGAAGCGCCAGATGTCTTCGAGCACGGCGATTTCCAGATCGCCAAGTGTTGGTACGCTGTGGTTGGTCAATGTTGTCGGCTCCGAGCTTTGACTCGAACTCAAGAGTATCCACCACAAAAAACCGACCGTCAATCGGTTTATTGTGCGACCCCGTGCCGGACACTGCTATCGTAGGAAGTTAACCAACGGCAGGCCCACGCTGCCGTCCTATCTCCCAGGACACGCCGCCGCCGCGCACCGTAGCGGCAAGCTGCTGGCCCAGCCGCTGCTCGACCACCGGCCGCCACGGCACCAGACTGAACCCCTTGCCGTCATCGAGCATGGCGTAGCGCCCACTGGCGAGCATGACGCTGCGCCGGTAGATACCGGCCACGCGCTGACCGTCACCCGCAGGCCGATGTTCCAAGCCGGTTTCGGCCGCAATGTCCTTGGCGGCCTGCGCCAGCTCCCGATTGCGCAGCGTGCCCAGCAGGTTGCGCGCGAGGATCACGCGCTGCCCACGCCGCTCGGCCAGCCCCTGTTCGGCCAGGAAGTCGGCGCGCTGCTGCATTGCCTGCTTGGCCTCGCCGCCAAAGCCCAGGTCGCCCAGGCCCGAGCCGCCGCCGATCAACTGCTGGTCAAGCCAGGTGGCCCCGATAACGCGGGCCTGCCGCTCGATGGGCAGGTGCGATTTCAGTTCCACGGCCACGCCGCCCAGGCGCTGCGCGTCGTAGCGGCGGCCCTGTTCGGCCAAGTCGTCCGGCACCTTCCATAGTCCCTCGGCCACGCGCTCCACGATGCCAGCGCGGCGCAGGGCTTCCAGCCGGCGGACGTGGGCCGCGACGACTTCCTGCGGATCGCGGCCCGGTACGGCCTGACCCTGCGCGATGGCGAGGTGATGATCGGTGCGGTACAGGCCACCGCTCGCCAGTGCGGCGATGTTCTTGTCGGCGGCGCGCACGTCGGCCGATCCCTTCACCTCCACCACGGCACCGGCTGGGTAGTTCGCCAGCTCGTCGCGGGCGTTGAGCGCGACGTAGTGGGCCCTGCCATCCACCCCGTCGATGACCAGATAGCCCCGGTCGCGCAGTTCGTCGGCCAGCCCCTTCGCGGCCACGCGGCCGAGGATGGTTCGGCCATCCTCGCCCGGCTCGAACACCGCCAGCTCGCGCGGCTGGCCGCTCATGGCCCGCTGCATGGTGCGGATGATGTCGCCACGCTCGCCCAGGGCGCGCAGGGTCTTTTCGGCGTCGGTATGGACCGCCCAGGTGCCCGGCTGCGTTTCGTCGGCCAGGCCCAGACGCTGCAAGCGTTGCAGCCGGCCGATCAGCAGCAGGCGCTGGCGTTGCAACCTCGGCTCGTTGAGCCGTTCGACATGCACCAGGCCATCGTCGCCCAGCTCGCGCTTGAGCGTGCGATCCAGGCTCGTCCACCGCTCCTGTTCCACCTCGCGCTGCAAGGTCTGCTGGATCTCCAGCTCGGTGCGTGGCCCCAGCCACTCGGTCGCCAGTTCGGCCGCACGATGGCGGAAGCCATCGGCGATGTAGTCGCCCGCGATGATGAGGTCTTTGCCGGTGTCATCGCGCCCGCGCACGACGATGTGCGTGTGCGGGTTGTCGGTATTCCAGTGGTTGACCGCCACCCAATCGAGGCCCGTGCCCAGGTCGGCCTCCATGCGGCCCATGAGGTGCCGCGTGTAGGTGCGCAGGTCTTCGAGTTCCGGGCCATCCTCGGGTGAGAGGATGAAGCGGAAATGGTGTCGGTCGTCGGCGCAGCGTTCCTTGAAAGCGTCGAGGTCGGCGGCATCGGTCTGCGGCCCGTAGGCTTGGCCCGGCTCGCCATCGCGGCCCACGCCGTCGCGCTCGATGTAGCGCAGGTGCTTGGCGAGCGACTGCGGGCTGGCCTGGCGCTGGTTGACCAGCAGCGTCTTGATGGTCACGCGCCGCGACATGGGCGTCAGCTTCGCTCCGGCGAAGCGCGCGGCCGTGTGGCCGCGCCCCAGGCGCGAGCCGGGCCGCTGGCCGTTGCCCCTCCCGGAGCCGCTGGCAGCGCCAGGACGGCGCACCGACGACTTGCCGCTACTGGCCTTGCCTGCCTGCTTGAGCACCTTGGAAACGAAGCTCTGGCCCCGGTTCTTCGGTGCGCTGGGGCGGATGCGGAAATCATCGTCGCGGCGGTCGGTCATGGCTGCGCTCCCTGCAAGCTCTGGCGTGTCCGGTCGTGTGAAGCACGCGGACAGCCCTGCATTGGCGCGGGCCTCGCGCCCCAAGCGGCACGGCGGCGAAGCCGCTCCGTGCCGCGCCACCCCATGTGCAGACTGGCTTTCGACGCGGCCCGGTGCCGCGTCCTTTTGTCTTGCCTTCCGCCTTTGCCCCTCGCTGGCGCTCCGGGCAGCGGCGGCCCGGCGGTGCTGCTGCGCGAGCAGCCAGCGCGCCGGCGAACGCGGCGACGGCCATAGGCCGGGCGCGTTCGAGGCAAGACGCCTGCACGTTGGACGGCTGCGCCGAAGGCAGCGCGAAGTGCGGTGCGAATGCACCCGCACTGCACGCGCGACGACACGGCGACGGCCAGCAGAGCGACACGCCCGATGGCACGACAAGATGCACGGCAACGTGCAGCGAGTCGGCGGCCATCATGGGCGGGATTCCAGCCAGACTGGATGCGCGACCCCGATCACGGCGGATGCGCTGACCGGCCCGAAATACCGGCTGTCGAACGACGCCGGGTTGGTCACACTCAAGAGGAACAGTTCGCCGGATTCGAGGCGGCGGCATTGCTGCCAGGATGGCAGCGGCCGGCCCCAGCGGTCGGCAGGCAGCACGGCGGCCGAAGGCACGCCGTCGATGCGGACGACGCGGCCAGTGCTGCACACCTCCTGCGGCGCGACGGCGCCCACGCGCTTGAGCAGCGGCACGCGCGCCGGCAGGTAGCCGCGCTGCGCGGCCAGCGCGGCGGCGTCTGGCGGCAGCGTGGTCAGGACGATGCTGCCCACGGACAAGGGACGTGGCGGCGAGTCGGTGCCGTGGCCTTGCGGATCGACGCGATACCAGCCGACCGCCACGCTGTCGGACGGGTTGTAGATCAGGCGCGGCAGCGGATGCACGAAGGACGCCCAGGCGAGCGCAGCGAGGCCGCAGGCGGACAGGCCCGCCAACACGAGGCGAGCGCGCAGGCGCGAGCGAGGATGCGGCGGGATGCCGGTTGCGCTGGCAACGGCGGATGGAAGCGTCATGGCAGCGTCCTCCCGGTTAGCCAGGCAGCGTGCCGCTCGGCGGTGTATTCGGGCAGCGGCAGGCGTGCAGCGAGCCGGTTGGCGAGCGTGCGCCAGTACGCGGGCGAGACAGCGGCGGGCGCGATGCCCAGCGCCTCGATGGCGTCGATGCACTCCAGCACCGCGCGCACCTGGTTCTCCCCTTCGGCGTGGAGCAGCAAGCGCGCCCCCGGCTGCACGCCGGGGATGCGCTGCGCGGCATCCAGCGGCGTGCAAGCCTGCATCACCATGAGCTGCCAACGCACAGTGCCGTAGTCGTTGGCCTGCCAGCGGATACGGCACAACATGGCGCCCGGCAGGAACACCGCGCAACGGCGCCAGCGGTCGAGCTGGTGCGTGCGCGCAGGTTCGCCGAAGCGCAGGTAGAGCTTGAAGCGTGGTTCGATGTAGGCCAGCGCCACGCGCGTCAGCGGCGCGCTGGCAGGCTGGCCGGCAAGTGCAGCCGTAGCCGCGCCAGCGGCAGGCGAAGCGGATGCAGTCATGGTGCGTTCTCCCTGCGGTGCTCTGGAAACTCCCGCTCCAACAGGCCACGCAGCAGGTCGGCCACGGTCACGCCTTGCGTGAAGGCCGACACCTTGATGCGTGCCCGCATCGCGGGCGTGATGTCGAGAGTCAGACGGGCGGTGTAGAGGTCGCCCTTGCCCAGCGCATCGGCGTCGCCCTGGCGAATCCACGCCTCGGCGTGCGGATTCGCGGGCGGACGCGCGCCGATGCCGACGCGCTTTGCCGTGCGCTTGCTGTTCGATGGCGGCTTCGCGGTCATGTCGGCCACCGCAGCAATTCGTCCACCAGCGCAGTGATTTCGCGTGCGGCGGCGCTGTCGGGTGCCGTCTCGCGTGCAAGCCGGCCAGCGGCCACGCTATCGGCGAACACGATGCGCTGATGCACTTCCGCGCGCAGCGCAGGAAGCGGCTGGTCGGCGAGTGCCTGGCGTGCTTCGCGCCCGATCACGGTGGTACTGACGCGCCGATTGATGACGAAGGCCGCGCGCAGCGCAGGCCGAAATACCTGCGCCTCGCGGATCACCGCCACCATCTCGGCGCTGGCCCACAAGTCGTAGGGGCTGGGCTGCACCGGGATCAGCACGCGCTCGGCCGCCAGCAGCGCGGAGCGCGCCAAGGCGGCGATGCGCGGCGGGCCGTCGATGATGACGTGATCGGCCCGCCTGGCGAGTTCCGGCGCCTCTTGGTGCAGCGTTTCGCGTGCGAGGCCCACGGCGCTGAACAGCCGTGGCAAGCCTTGCTGGCTTCTGCGCTGCGTCCAGTCCAGCGATGAGCCCTGCGGGTCAGCGTCCAGCAGGACGACGTGCTGGCCGCGCATCGCCAACTCGCCGGCGATGTGCGTGGCGAGCGTGGTCTTGCCGACGCCGCCTTTCTGGTTGAGCAGTGCGACGATCATGGCCTGGCCCTCCATGCTGGAAAGCCGGGCTTTTGCTGCTGCGTTTGTGGCCGCGGGGTGGTTGTCCACCGCAGCGGCGTTTCCCTACTAAAAGTTAGAGAAACTAAGTTAGGGAAGTTAGAGGACGCGCAAGCCCAGTGCTGGCGCGGGTTTGCGGCCGATCGGCACGCCTGATAGCACGATAGTCCCACGCCTGATAGCACGATACCCCGCACGCCTGATAGCACGACACCATTCACAGGCTTTCCCGGAGTTATCCCCGTGCCGTCTGCGGCACGGGCCGGAACGTCAGCAGTTCCATGCCGTTGTCGGGCATCCGCTCGATGCCCAGGACGTAACCGGGCAGCGACTGCCGCGCGACGAGCGCGCGCAGATCGCAGGCGAAGTCGTAGGGCTTCGCGGTGCTGCCGGACTTCTGGTGCAGATAGCGAAAGTCGAACTGCCAGCCGTATGCCTGCTTGCCGCCGTGCTTGCGCACCAGGCGGTACAGCCACCGCTCGATGCCGCCGGTGAGCCGGAAATACGCCGGGTCGATGGTCAGCACCAGCGCAGCGTCGAGCACGCCGGCAAAGAACCAGTCCGGCAGGATCAGCTCGATGCCCAGCGGCGTGCCGCTGGCATCGGCCAGTTCCTTCCATTCGTTGATCCACGAAAAGCGGTGCAGGCGCCGGCCTGTTGTCTCGCGGATGGACGTGGCCACCGTGGTCGATTGCAGGCGATCCAGCGCGGCCTTGAGGCGCTGGTAGTCGCGCAGCGACTTGCCGCGTCCGATGAAGCGCAGGATCTCGTAGGGCGTCGCGCGCATCAGCCGCGACGGGCGCAGGCCCGCGTCCTTCGCTTCCACGATCTGCGAGGCCGCCCATATCAGCACGTCCGCATCCCAAATCGTGGCGATGCCGTGCTCCTGCGTGCCCTCTACGCGGATCGTCACGTTGCCCGCGCGGAAGTCGATGGGTTTGACCCGCTTGGACTTGCCGAGCGAGAAGAACGGATAGGCCATCAAGTCCTGGCTGTCGCGCGGCGCCATGTCGCCGGGCAAGGCGCGGAACAGGTCGAGCTGTTCGCGCTCCTGCAACGACCGCTGCCGGAACGGCAGCGCGGAGCTGGACATGGTGATGGCCTGCCGCGCGCCGCCGATCAGCGCGCACGGCTGTCGGCCGAGTGGTGCTCGGCGTACTCGGGATCGGAAGTCGTCTCGAAGCTGCGGTCGGCGGCCCAGGCATCGAGGTCGGCCACGGCGTACATGACGCGCCGGCCGAACTTGCGAAAGCGCGGACCACCACCGATCACGCGCTGCTTTTCCAGCGTGCGCGGCGACAGCCGCAGGTACTCGGCGGCTTCGTCGTTGGTGAGATAGCGTTGGGGCTGCGCGGCAGCGGTCGAGACAGTGGCGGCAGGCCGCAAAGGAGCGGGACGCATGGTGCGAACCTCCATAGCTTTCAAAGCTCCGGCCACACAGCGCAACCGGATGGAGGCAGTCTCAGAAAACCAAGCTGTCCTGCTCAGGGCCGTTTTGCGTCGTCCTCAAAACGACCCTTCTCAAGCGGCGGAAGCTGTGCTAGGCGGCGATAGCCGCCGCGCATCAGCGCATCGCCGCGCCGTACCAAGCGGCGTACCTTGGAGCGCAGGCCGCCGTCGCTGTACCAATCGGCTGCGGCATCGCCGCCGAACAAGCCTTCGGCCACCTCGCGCAAGGACGCACCCGCTAGGGTTGCGTCGAGCGCCTGCAAGGTGTGTAGCTCAAGCAGCGCGGCGGGTGCCGGCCTGGGCTTCGCAGAAGCCAGGGCCGCGCCGAGCGCACGGTTGCGCGCAGGTGCGGCGGCGCCGCCGCGGCGGGCATAGGCGACAGCCATCCCGTCTTCCAGGCCGGGCGCCAGCGCGAAGCGCAGGCAATGACCTGGGCTGTGCGCCATCAGCGCCAGCCCTTTGCCGTCATGGAGCAGTTGCTTGTGCCCGGCAATGCGCCAAAACGTGAACGCGGGAGCATACTGCGGCGGATCGGCGTCGGGATAGAGCTGCACCACGGCCACATGGCCGGGCAACCAGGCTGGATGAGCGTCGCGCGCATCCAACGCCGGATCTTCCAGCAGGCGCAAGCCCCAGCGATGCGCCGCCTGCTGCGCGGCTTTCGGCCGGCGATGATGGCGCAGCCAGTCGAGCCGGTAATCGGGGTTTCTGCGCAGATATTCCCAGGCCGTCCCAAGGTCGTCCAAGTGCAGCACGTACAGATACGCGGCAGTCGGATACCAGTGCTCGGCGCTGCGATCGACCATGACGCAACCTCCCTGCGAACAGGACTGGCCGCGACAGAAGAACTACGTGCTACATCGGTGTCATCAGAACGAAATGGGTTAAGGGAATAGTTGGGCTGTCAAGTCCGACTGGCTCCGATGCGTTGCGGTATTCGTCTCAATGCTGCGGCGGCAGCGTCCCTCCCGTGGGACGCCGTACAGGCCAGCCTGCCGCAGTCCGCGTCAGGCATCATGTCCGTTTGGATCAGACTGGCGCGGCTACGCCGCAAGAATCTCGATTGAGACCTGCCCGGTATGACACCAGACTGAAAAAGTCACAGTAGGCTGTGTTCAGTCCGGGATAGCCCCGTCGCGCTCGGCCAGCCGGGTGTATTCCGACAGCGTGCGCGTGGGCCGGAAGTAGCGGTCGCGCATCACGGGCTGCTGATGCGGCCCGACGATGCCAGCCAGCTCGGACAGCTTGACGGTTCCTTGCGCCGGCATTCCGATTCCCAGGTCGATGAGGCCCCAGGCGGTGTCGCCATCGGCGGGATCGAGTGCGGCCAGCAGCCAGGTCACATGCGCGTCCGGCGTGAACAGCCGCACCACGGGCACCGGGTCGATGGCCTGGCCAGCGGCACGAGCCTCGCCGTTGGCGAGCAGTTGCGCGCGCTCCGGGACGGTGGCGAGTGGCTGGGGCATGGTTGGCAATCCCACAAATCCAATGATGCACGGATGCGGTTTCACGCCCAAGCGCAGAACCGCCAAACCGGATTTACGCCTTCGTGTGCAAGCACGGATGCGCTTGCGTGGCTTTGCTGGAACCAGCAAATGCGGATTTCCGTAAAGGCACGAAAACGTAGAACACCAAATGAACACTATAGATTGTAGCCCTATAGGGCGCAATGGGCTGTCATCTTGGTTTTTCGAGGGAAACCATAGGTGGCGGCTGGGAACTCATTGGCGAAGGCGTTGAAGACAGTCAGGAAGGCGCGTGGCTTGAGCCAGGAAGCCTTCTCTGACGTGTCCAGCCGCACCTATATGAGCACCCTCGAACGCGACCTGAAAAGCCCGACCCTGCATAAGCTGGCCGAGCTGTGCGAGGTGATGGAGATCCACCCGCTCACGCTGCTGACGCTGGCCTACGCGGGCGACAGCCCGCACAAGGCCGACGAGCTGCTGGCGCAGGTGCGCCGGGAGCTGGAGGCGGTGCTGAAGGAGCGCGGCGCGGCGAAGCCGCGCGCGTGACGTGGTGATGTGCTGCGAACAGCAGCACAGCGCCCCGCCGCGATGGGCGGGGCGCTGCGGCGGTCACGCCGCCTGGGGCTTGCTGCGCGACCAGATCAGGTCGTGCGTACCGTCCTCGCCTTCGATCAGGCGGGCATAGACCGGAGCCGGGAACGAAGGATCGTCGAGGGTCACGGACTTGTATTCCCGCCCGGCCTCGCTGGTCTTGTTCCACGCCGCGCCGATGTCGTGGCCGGCGGCCTGGAGGCGGAAGTCGGGGGCGTTCTCGCTGCTGCCCTTGTCGTTGGGAACCAGCTTGACCTTGACGTTGAGCGTCAGGGTGCGCAGCGTGCCGGTGAAGCCGTCTTTGTCTGCGGTGAAGGTGCCGATGTTGGCCATGATGATTTCTCCTTTCGGTTGAACAAGGTTCGCGCCCATCGCGTCCTTGTTGTGATCCGGCCGGCGGGGGACGGGCTGGCTGCACCGCTTGCGGTCGAAACGCAGTGGAGAGCCGGGAGGCGAAAAGAATTTGCTGCGCGAGGAAGCCGCGCAGCGGCGGGGAAATTGTTTTCGCCGGACGGTTGCAGCCATGAAGCCCGAGGCGCAGCCGCGCCCCCGCCAGGATTCACAACGAGACAAGGACGCCTTGGGCCGAACCGCTCCGAAAGGAGATGGGGCCGACTCGGCATCCCCGCCCGAAGGCTTCTCCGGCTCGCCCGCTGACGCGGGCCAGGTCAACCCCGCAACGACAGGCGAGAACGCCCCCGCCATACCTTGCGGCGCCGGTCTTGAGGCGTGGCGTGGAAGCTCCATAGCGATACCGGGCGGGTTGTCCGTGAACCGTCCTTCGTGACGTGATGGGCAGGAACCGCCAGCGTTGAGGACGGCACGCACCTGCACAACCTGCCGCAGCAAGCGCCAGCGTGTTCGCCAGCGTCCCGTCCATCGCGGCGGGACGTTGGGCGGGCCGATCCGGCGCAGCCGGTTCGGCAGCATCGAGGGGCGCCAAGCATCGCGCGGCGGGGATAGCTCGCAGGGCTTTCCCCTGGAGGCAAGCGAAGCGCGCAGCGCCGCAGGCGCGAAGGCGTGAGGGATTGAAGCCGAATGGCCGTGACGGCAAAGACGGCACGGGGCGTAGCCCGAAAGCCCGGCGGCGCTATGCGCCGACACGCCCAGGCCGTTCCAGATTTCTAAGCAGGAAACGCGGACATGCCTCTGATGAAATGGGCGCGGCCCTACGCTGCGAGGTATGCACGCGGCAAGCCGAAAACCGCTGGTGATTCCCGCGCACGGCGGGCGCTACGGCTTGCAGACCCATACGGGCCTGCCATTACCGGGCGGGAAGCCCGGTCACGTCAACGCCGCCGTCTGAGCTGCCGCGAGGGCGGCGGCGTGCCGATTCGGCTGGTGGCCTTGAACACCGGGCGCGGCCACTGCCGCGCCCGGATTTTTGCGGTGCTGATCGCGGTTATTCCTTCGTCTCGATGAGCCACCACACGGCAGGCGGCAAGGCGCGGCCCGTGATGGGGTGAATGTCGGTGAGGTCGGCGCAGGCCGTCCAGCCCGAGGGCGGGCGGTAGCCGCGCACGTCGCCATCGCCGTTCCAACGGCGGGCGCGTACCGTGCCAGCGGCGTAGATCGCCGCCATGCGCGGGCGGCTAATGGTGGTGCGGGTCATGGGGGCTTCTCCTTCCAGCGAAGCGCCCCGGTCGAGGCCGGGGCGCTTGCCTTCGGCGCGGGTCAAGCGGCCAGCGCCTCGGCGGGTTCATCCGCCATTGCCTCGGCATCCTCCGTGGCGTCCTGCTCCGAGCCTTCTTCCTGCGCGGCATCCTGCGGGCCAGCGGCCTTGAAGATGGCGGGCATCCAGCCCGAGCCATCGGCCAGGCTTGCGGCCTTGGGCGCGTCGGCGTCCTCGTGCTCGTCGTTGGCGGATTCGCCTTCGGTGCTGTCGAAACCGCGCCGCAGCTTTTCCAGCGTGCGCAGCGCCTTGGCCTCGGCTTCGCGCAGCAGGCCGCGATGAATGGCGGCTTCGCCGTTGCGGTCGATGGTGACGATGGCACCGGCCACCTCGCGCACTTCGGGGGTGTAGCCCTGTAAGGCGTCCTCCGCGTCTTGCAGTTCCCCGACCACCTGATCGCGCCGCTGTTCCAGCTTCTCGGCTTTGGCTTCGTCCTCGGCGTCGCAGGCTTCTTCCAGTTCGCCGTCGATCTTTTCGAGGCGGGTTTCCAGCGAGGCGATGCGGCGGGCCTCACGGGTGGTCGGCTCGCGACGATGGCGCGGGGCGTTCTGGAACGCCTGCCGTTCCTCGTAGGCCAGATGCGGCACGGCCTCCACCCATGCCCACCCCTCGGCGCGCACGTCCTCGGCCAGCGTTGCCAGCTTGTCGCGCACCAGCGTTTCCAGCACTGCGGTATCGGTGAGGTAGGTTCCGGCATCGCCTTCCGCGAACAGGTCACGGCGGATGCCGCCGCCTGCCTGCCGGTAGGTGTCCAGCCCGACGAAGCGCACCAGCGCGTGCGTGGCGTCGATTTCGCGCTCGGTCAGGCGCTCGCGCAGCTTGGACGGGCTGCGCTGCCATTCCGGCGCACCATAGAACGCGGCTTCCTGCGCGGCGTGGTCGTCGGTGATGGTCAAGGCCATCAACTGTTCCAGCGTGACGGTTCCGGCGCGATAGTCGGCCATCAGGCGCGGCGCGATGTGGGCCAGCTTCAAGCGGCGCTGCACCACCAGCGGGGACACGCCGAAGTCGGCGGCAATGTCCTCGATGGGCCGGCCTTCCTTGACCAGCGCGGCGAACGCCTCGAACTGGTCGGCGGGGTGCATCTGCTCGCGCATCAGGTTTTCCGCGAGGCTGACGGTGCGGGCCGAAGCATCGGGCACCAGCAGGCACGGCACTTCGTAGTCGGCGGGGATGCGCTTCTTCTTCGCCAGCAGCTTCAAGGCGGTCAGGCGGCGATCACCGGCCACCACTTCGTAAGCCTCGCCATCGGCGGAAAGGATGACGATCAGGTTTTGCAGCAGGCCGATGCGGGCAATGCTCGCGGCCAGTTCGGGGATGGACAGGCGCGGCATCTTGCGGGCGTTGCGCTTGGAGCGGCGCGGCAGCAACTGCGACAGCGGAACCAGAATCAGGTTCTTGGACGGGTCGGCCATTTCCAGCGGTGCGGCGGTTTCGATGGCGGCGATTTCGGTTTTGAGTACGGCGTTCATGGTGATAACTCCTTGCGGTTAGGGATGCAGCAGCGAGAGAAGCGGCAAGGGCTGCTGCCTGCCCCTGCCGCGTGGGGATTCAGGCTTTCAACTGGCGCAGGCCATCGGCCAGCAGCCACAGGGCGCGATTCAGGCGCACGCTTTGGTCGATGCCCTGCACGGGCCGGGTGGTCTGGCGGCGGCCATTCGCGGCGCGGGCGGACAAGCCGCCTTTGGTCAAGTTCTCCTGCGTGCGGTTGAACACGCTCCACAGGTCGCGGCGGTCATCGTCGTGGCGGCGCGGCATCAGGATTTGCGATTCCGTGATGGGCGCGGGCTTGTCCTCGTCGTACTTCAACGCCAGCGCAGCGCGGGCGAACACTTCCGATTCCCCGGCGTCGAGCGTGATGGCGCGCATGGCATCGCGGGATTCCTGCGCCCGGTCGAAGCCGTGCAGGACTTCGTAAGCGCCTTCGATGACGTGCCCGGCTACGTCGCCCTTGTGCGGCACGCGCACGTCGGCCACGGTGTCGCCGCAGACAAGGCCATTGCTGCAAACGAAGCGGAACATCCCGGCCAGCATCTGATAGCTACTGGTGCCGTCATGGGAGTTCAGCAGGATGATTTCGTTGGCCTCGCGGCCGTTGATCTGGCTGGCGTGGCGCAGCCGGATCATGTGCTTGGTGTAGTCGCGGCGGTCGTCGTGGCGCACGCGGGTTTGCGTCACCATGAAAGGCTCGAAGCCTTCCCCGCGCAGTTCTTGCAGCACGGTCGCGGTGGGGATGTAGCTGTACCGCTCGGAGCGGCTTTCGTGTGGTGCCTCCGCGAAGATGGACGGGGCCACTGCCCGGATTTGGTCATCGGACAAGGGACGTTCCGAACGCAGCACCGGGGAACGGGAAGCGAAGCGGGATGCGAGTTGCATGGCATTTCTCCTGACAAAGAAAAAAGGGTTTGCTGTTCACCGCACACCGGATTCCTAGATTCGGAGCCCAGCCTTTCGGCTGTTTGGTGCGGTCGGCACGAGGAACCCGGTTGGCCCTGTTGCCACCGTCTTTCCTGAGTTCATCGCCCGCGACGGTCAGGAGCGCGCGGACGGGGGCCGTCAAGGAGGCAAGCGCAGGGTTGGTGCGGCCCGCAGCGAAGCGAGGACACGGCCCTGCGCGCCTTGACGGCGCACGGGCGCGGGCTACAGTCGCGGACAAGGTGATGAAGTCAGGGGAGACGGCTGGACATGGCAACGGCCCCTCAACACGCCGATCGCACGGCAAGCGAAGCGCGCAGGCCCGGATCTAGGAATCCGGGCCGGAGGCGTCAGCCGAGCGGAGCGAGGGAACGATGGAAGCCCGAATGGGGCGAGACGCCGCAGGCGGCTCGATGCGCTACGCGCACGACAGCGCGACCGGCCATGTTTCTTGGCCGGGGACGTCCGGACTTCAAGGCTCGATGCACAAGCTCATGCGCCAGTCATCGGGAAACAGGTTCGACAGCGACTGCCGTGGTCTGGCCGATCCGGCGCAGCCGGTTCGGCGGTCTTTGAGGGGCGCCAAGCATTGCGCGGCGGGGATAGCCCGCAGGGCTTTCCCCTGGAGGCAAGCGAAGCGCGCAGCGCCCCGGAAGGCGCGCGAAGGCATCACGCCGAGTCGTCAGGGCGCAGGCTGGATTCCGCAGCCGGCATCCACGGCGATGACGAGTCCAGCAGGTAGCGCGCACCGCGCGCGTACAGACCCGACAGCCCGGTGGGCCGGTAGAACCCGGTGACGCGGTGCCGGAACTGTGCGCCGTATTCGTTGGTGTAGATCACCGCGTCGCCGATCTTGAAGCGCAAGGGTTGTCCGTTCTCCGGTGCGAACGGCTTGAGCGCATCGTGCTGCGCCGTGATTTCGATGATGTAGTCGTGGTGGCTGCTCATGGCATTGAGGAGCGCCTTGCGGCGCTCCCAGGGCCGGGTCAGACAACGATTCGTCCGGCCAGCCGCGCATCGCGCGCGTAGGCGCTCAATCGCTTCTCGGCCCGGAAAGACAGGTCGCGCTCGATCGGCAGGCCCAGCCCGCCGCGCACCGTCGCCAGCTCGCCCAGGCTGACCCAGCCGATTTCCGGTGCCCCCAGGCCCAGGTCGCATAGACCAAAGGCGTGGTCGTGGTCGTCGGGATCAATCTCGGTCAGCAGCCAGGTCGCGCCGGCGTCCGGCGTGAACAGCTTGACCACGGGCGCCGGATCGAAGTCCGCGTTTTCCAAGGATTCGCGGCCGTTGGCCAGCAGCACGATGCGCTGCTCGTCAGTGATGAGTGCGTTGTTCATGGTGAACTCCTGAAAGGTTGCCGGGCGGAATTGCCCGACCCTTCCGGGGCACGGCGCAGCGCAAGCAGTCAGGGGTCAACGACGGCCGCCAGGACGCAAGCGCCATCGGCGCGCAGCCCTTGACGGCGAGAACGCCGTGGCACGATGAAGGGGACAGCAAGACGGCCTCCCTCGCACCTCCACGCACGGGGTTTTTGGCAAGCGAAGCGCGCAGGCCCGAATAGCAATCCGGGCCGGAGGCATCAGCGATGTGAAAGGCGGGCAGTTCTTAAATGCGCGCCCAGTCCCGGTGCAGATCGTCAACGATCATGGGATGACGATGCCCGCCTCGGTCTGCATGTTCGCGCAAGTGAGGATGATCTGGCGGTAGATCAGGGTGATCGTGGGCGATGTCGGAAGAATCACTAGCGGGCCAGAGCCACAGCGCCAGTCCCACTCCGACAAGACCAATCAGCGACATGATGATGAAGGTCGATTGCAGCCCAAAGGCAGCGCCGAAGCGACCGGCCAAGGGATAGCAAATGAGCCAACACGCATGGGACAGGGCGAATTGCGCGGCAAAGACCGCGGGGCGATCCTCGGGATGAGCGGAGCGGCGCAACAGCCGGCCGGAAGGTGTTTGCGCCACGCTGTAGCCGAAGCCGACCACCAACCAGATCACCACCAGAATGGCATAGGTCGGAATCATTGCCCCGGCTGCCGTTCCCACAACCAGCATCGCCGCTCCCGCAATCATGACAGGTCGATCAGCAATCTTGTCGAGCAGGCGAGGCAGCGCGAAGGCCGCAACCATCGACCCGCCTCCGAAGGCCGCCAGCGCCCACGCTACCTCGGATTCGCCCAGCCCGAAGCGTGCCTTCACGATGACCACCGTGTTCACGATCACCATTGACCCCGCTGCTGCCACAGCGAGGCTGATCGCCAGCAGACCCCGAAGGCGCGGCGTGGCGAGGTAAATGCGCGTGCCCCGCGTAGTGCGATCCCATATGCCACGACGCGGGCCGGGAACGGTTGTGGGAAGCCTCACGCTGACCACAAGCGCGGCTGACACGAGGAAGCCGAGAACCGTTCCGGCAAACAGGTTGTGGAAGCTGATGACCGTCAGTAGCGCGGCGGCCAGCATCGGGGAGATCAGGCTTTCCAAATCGTAGGCCAGCCGGGAAAGCGACAGTGCTTTCGTGTACTCGTCTTCGTCGGGAAGGATGTCCGGGATAGTGGCTTGAAAGGTCGGCGTGAAGCCTGCGGACGCCGCCTGCAAGACGAAGATCAGCAGATAGATTTGCCAGATTTCGCTGACAAAGGGCAAGCAGAGCGCAACGGATGCTCGTACTAGGTCAAGGGCAACGAGCAACGACCGTCGCGGCAGCCGGTCGGCGAACGCCTGCGCGACCGGGGCGACTCCGACATAGGCCAGCATCTTGATTGCGAGTGCCGTCCCGAGTACCGCGCCGGCATTCGCCCCGGCCAGATCGTAGGCAAGCAGGCCAAGGGCCACCGTCATCAGGCCGGTGCCGACAAGCGCAATCACCTGAGCGGCGAACAGGTGACGATAGGTACGGTTCTTCAGGACGGAGAGCATCGGCGGGCCTCAGAGCAGTTTGGTCAGTGCCTTCATTTCGGTCAAAACGGAGTCTTCGTCATGGGCCAGGCAATGGTCGATGTGGTCGTGGATCAGGACGCGCTTTGCGGCCGTCACCGCGCTTTCCACCGCCGCGAGCTGGCGGGCGATGTCGAGACAGGATTCGCCACTTTCGATCATCCCTATGACGTGCCGAAGATGACCATCGGCGCGTTTCAGCCGCTTCACGAGATCGGGATGGGTTGAGTGCTTGTGTGTCGCGTTCATGTGGCAATTGTATCCCCCCTGGGGGGATATGAAAAAGTGCGCCGCCCGCGAAGGAGCGACGCACCGAAGGCCGCACGACGCAATCAGCCCGCCGCCGGCGCTGTCATCGACTGCAACTGCTCGATCACGCCAGGCTCAACGAACACGCAAGCCTGCTCGTCCGCGATCGGCACGTTGAACACCTGCGCGAACACCGTGCGCCGCAGATGGGCCAGCCGGCCCGTCCGGTATGCCTGCTCGGGCTTCATGCGCCCGCCAGCCTGCGAGCCGCTGCGCTGCGGATCGCATTCGATCAGCGCGACAAAGCCATCGTCGGCCAGCTTCTGATGCTCGGGGCACAGGCCCCAGCCGGTCGCCGTGTGGCGCTCCATGCTCGCGCGCAGGCGCTTGTCCAGCAGGATCGCGCCGGTGTCGAACGCCGTGCCGCAGACCAGGCAAACGTGCTGTTCGAGGGAAACGTGTGATTTGTCGTTCATGACGGTTCTCCGGTTGCAAGGGCGGAATTGCCCGGAACCGTCGCCCTCACGGCGCAGCGCAGCAGTCAGGGGTCGCAGACGGCCGCCAGGACGCAAGCGCGCAAGGCGCGCGCAGCCCTTGCACGGCGAGAACGCCGTGATACGGTGAAGGGACACAGCAAGACCGCCCCCTCACACCACCCCACGCACGCGGGTTTTTGGCAAGCGAAGCGCGCAGGCGCGGATCAGCGAGCCGGGCCGGAGGCGTCAGTGATGGAAGCCCGACAGGGGCGAGACTCGCGCAGCGAGGCTCGATGCGCAGCACGACAGCGCGACGGCGGCACGCCGGGACGCCCGACTGCTTGAGACAGGACTACTCGTTGTCGGTCTTGCGCTGCTCGATCTGCAACTGCGCCCGTTGCGTTGCTTGTTGCAGCCGCTCCACTAGCACGCCCCTCGGCGGCAAGGCGGTCAGGTACTCGGCGACGTGGATGCCCGACTTGTCCAACTCCAGCAATTCGATCTGCTCGCGCTTCTTGCCGGTGCAAAGGATGATCCCCAGAGGCGAGGCTTCCTCCGGCTCCCGTTCGTGCTTGTCCAGCCAGCGAAGATAAAGCTCCATCTGTCCCTTGAAAGCTGCCTTGAACTCGCCGACCTTCAACTCCACTGCCACCAGCCGCCGCAGCTTGCGGTTGTAAAACAGCAGGTCGAGGTGGAAATCCTCGCCGTCGATCTGGATGCGCTTCTGCCGGGCCACGAAGCTGAAACCCGCGCCCAGCTCCAACAAGAACGACTCCATTTCGCGGATGATCGCCGCCTCCAAGTCGCCTTCTTGCCAAGTGTCCCGCAGCCCCAGGAAGTCGAGGATGTAGGGGTCGCGCATGATCAGGGCGGGCGACATGCGCTGCGCATCGCGCATCTTCGCCAACTCCTGTGCGATCGTCTCGCCCGGCTTTTGAGACAGCGCCGTGCGCTCGTACAACATCGAGTCGATGCGCTCGCGCAGCGTCCGCACGCTCCAGCGTTCGGCGCTCGCCATCTGTGCGTAGTAGTCCCGCTGGAGCGGGTCTTTCAGCGGGATCAGGGCGATGAAGTGCGTCCAGCTCAATTCTCGTATCAGTGATACGAGAATCTGCTCGTCGGGGAAGGTGGCCGCGAACTGCACCATGCGGCGCAGGTTCTGCTCGGCAAAGCTGCCGCCGTACTCCTTCACCAACTGCGCCGCCAGGGTGGGCAGGACTTCCTTGCCATAAGCGCCCCGGCGCCCGTCCAAGACCTGCGTGCGGATGCGCTGGCCGATGCGCCAATAGAGCATCGTCAGCTCGCTATTCACCGTCGAGGCGGCGCGCTTGCGCGCCGCCTCGATCAGTGCCCGAATGTCGCCCAGCAGCGCCGAAGGCGCTGCGGACGATGCTGCGGATGACCGGCGCGTGTTCATGCCGCCGCCTCCGCAAGCTGGCGCGCGCCCGTGATGGCCTGGCGCCGGCTGGCCACCAGTTCGGCCGCATCGCGCACCGGCTTGTCCTCGGTGTGGACGTAGTGCATGAACATCGCTACGGTCTTGTGGCCCGTCAGCTTCATGCCCACTTTGGTCGGCACGCCCGAATTGGCAATGTCGGTCGTCGAGCGATGGCGGATGCCGTGCGTGCCGACGTGCGGGACGCCGGCGGCCTTGAGCACCCGGCACCAGCCGCCATAGTGCTCGCCAAAGGTCAGGTGCTTGGCCGGGTCGTTCGGCGATGGCAGGACGTAGGGGCAGCCCTCCCGGCGCGGCGCCGTCGAAAGCAGCCGATAGGCTTCCTCGCTCATGGGCTTGGAAATGCCGCCGACCTTGCTGTCGGGCCACACCACGCGCCGGTTCTCGAAGTCCAGCCAGCTCCATTCGAGCGGGCAGATTTCGGAGCGCCGGGCGGCGAACTCGAATTGCAGCCGGATCGCCAGCGGGATGACGTAGTTCTCCAGCCCCTCCGCCTCCAGCTTCTCCAACTGGCGGAAGATCCGCACCATTTCCTCGTCCACGATGAGCCGGGTTTCCTTGCCCGGCGGGTACATGGGGACGTGGCGGCACGGGTTCGTGCCGTCCGGGCGGTAGCCCCACACTTCGGCCAGGTTGAACATCTTGCGCAGCACGCCGAAGGTCTTGTTCGCCTCGGTCGGCTTGTAGGCCAGTTTCTCCATCAGCCCGGCAATGTCGGGCCGCTTCACGTCATGCACCTTCTTGCGGCCCAGCAGCGGGATGATGTTGCGGTCTATGACGCCCTGATAGCCGTCCTGCGTGCTGGGCTTGTTGCGCTTCTTGGAGTAGTCCTCCATGAACTTCTTGCACAACTCGGCCATCGTGGGCGCCTTGCGCGCCTCGGCCTTGGCGCCGCCGGGGTCGCCGCCCCGGCGAACCTCGGCCAGCCAGTCCTGTGCCTTGACTCGTGCCTGTTCGACGGTCAGCTCCCCGTACAGCCCCAGCGAGGGCTTGCGGGGCTGGCCGGAGTTCGTGCGGTACTGGAGCATGAACACCCGGCGGCCGGTCGGGGTAATCTTGCACAGGAAGCCGGGCACCACGGTATCCCGCAGTTCAACATCCTTGGCCTGGGGTTGGGCCGACTCCACGGCGGTCTTAGTGAGCTTGATCTTTGCCATGATGACTCCTCGGAACAACCCGGATTCCAGGAGCCAGATAGGAGCGGCGCGAGGGAAAACCGGGTCAAGTTTCAGAAAGCACCGGCATATGATGGACGCGCGTAAGTTATTGATAAACCTGCTGTATCTAGCTACGGCGCAGTCCAGCGAACTACCGGGCTGGAGTCATCGTGAAACAAAAAAAGGCGCCATTTAGGCGCCGATAGGCCAAAGGAGCGTGGAAAGGCCAAAAAGCAGAGTGTGGGAGCAACTGCTGATGTAGACGTTAACGCTACAAGCTGTCAGACAGATGATGCGAGCATTACGTTTCTGTAAGGTACTGGCTGCACGCCCTGACAATCGGCACACTGTTCCAAATGCCGGAGGGAATACTTTCATGAAGCTTCTTGTTGCTGAAAACGAGCCGAAAACAGGCACCTACCTACAGCAGGGGCTCTCAGAGGCAGGCTTCACAGTCGATAGAGTTGAAAACGGGACCGATGCTGCTCAGCACGCGCTTCATACCACATACGGCATGCTCATCTTAGACGTGATGATGCCTGGCCTGGATGGGTGGCAGGTTTTACAGAAAGTCCGCGCTGCCGGTAATGAGGTTCCCGTGCTCTTTCTCACCGCCCGAGACGGGGTTCAGGATCGAGTAAAGGGATTGGAGTTGGGCGCTGATGATTATCTCATCAAGCCGTTTGCCTTCTCCGAATTGCTAGCAAGGATCCGTACGTTGCTTCGCCGCGGCAATAATGCTCCCAACCAAACAATACTCAAACTCCTCGACCTTGAGGTCGATCTGCTCAGGCGTCGGGTTACGCGATCGGGGAAACGAATAGACCTAACTGCAAAGGAATTCGCTCTTCTTGAGCTATTACTTCGGCGTCGCGGGGAAGTGCTCTCAAAGTCACTTATCGCCTCCCAAGTATGGGACATGAATTTCGACAGCGATACCAATGTGATTGAGGTGGCGGTACGACGGCTGAGAGCAAAAATCGATGATGAGTTCGAACCTAAGCTCATACAAACCGCGCGTGGGATGGGCTATTTGATCGACGCGCCAGACCGCTAGGGATGGTCTGAAGTAGACCATGTATTTCTGGCTTGCAACTGAAGCTGATTGAGCATTCACCGCTTGCCAAAGGCGGTGCGGATAGCCATGAACCGTTACCGGGGCCAGAAGCAGACACGCCTTAACTTGGGCGGGCGTCAACTGAGCAACGCCGCCGACGGACTGGATTTGTCAGGGTCGCATCGTCGTGAATGAGATGCTACGAACCGGTCTTTGGCCGGCATACTCAACCTTCGGCCCAAAAATCATCCTTGCGCACCAAACCGAACTCATCCTGATTGGTGTCAAGATCATCATCAAACATGGTGTTAACCATTCGCTCCCGACGTAGCATGGCCAGCGTTCGGAAAAAGCAGGGCTCGCAGAGGTGAACCTCATAACGCTCACCATCATGCTTGGAACCATAGTTCCAACACGCTTGAAGAACGCCAAACTGCTGGCCATAGCCCTCAATACTTGTGCTTTGGCAACAAGCGTCACAGGTAACGTCTGAAGTCGTTTCCGTTGGCTGCATTGCAACGTGCCGCATGATCCTCACCTCCGAGGAGAGAAAGTTTACAGCTGCCATCGAGCCCACATTCGAGACCGAAAATGGAAGATGTCGCGAAGGCCGCCTCGAACCATCACTGGGGAGAAAGATATCTTGAGATTAATTGGGGGTGGGCGAACATGCGCAAGCATGTGAGAGCAACACAAAGCCTAGAAATCAAACATTTATGGTTTGAATGTCTTAATTTCTCCGTTATCTCGTCATGCTTCCATAAAAATCCCCATCATGGAAAAGGCCCGATAAATCAATCAGGTAGGAGAGATGTGAGTGAATTTTCCCCTTATCTCGGCATGGCCCCATGACCAGCTACAGCTTCAAGAAACGAGCCGGGACCGATACTAGCGACCCCGAGTTCGTGCTTCAGCACTGCGGGAAACCGACACGCGTCCAGATCCAGGATTCATCCAGCTGGGGCGGCGCCTATGCGGTGTCAGTCGATCATCTGGACGACGAGGCCGAACCGCATCTCCTGTGGGTGGCCCTGTCAATCGCAAGCTTTGCTGAGGCGGCGCGTGTGGCTATCGGCCATTTCGAGGCGAACCTTCTCGCACGCGATCAAGCAGCGGCGCCTGGCGCAGAGCTTGGCTCGCCTTAGCGGCGGCCCATAACACGGAGGGAAGGGCGCATCAGCGGCGCGAACGGCGGCTTAGCGACCCTTGCGTTTTTGGGACCTGCGATACCATAGGTCTATCGAATCAGGAGGTGCATCATGCATCCGATTATCGCTGGTGAATTTCGGAAAGCCGAAGCTCTTTTGGAGGGATATCTCAAGCTACCTTCGTCGGCAGTGAGTCTGGAAAAATTCGAGATTGATCGATTTAGTAATATCCCTCCATCAATATCCCGCACAGTTGGTCGGCTCAAGGCGATAGCCATGGAGTCATATCCGACTCAAGAAGAACTTGCTTATGTTATCAACGCGGTTGACTTTTTGGAGCAAGAGACTGCCAAACGCTGGAGTAACTTCTTTCGTCATCGTATAGAGAAGCTTGAGAGCAATCTAAAAGAGAGTGCAGCACGTTCTCTTGTGCGGCATGGTATCGCTATACTCGGCACTCTCTACGGCGTTGTCTACTGCAATAGCAGTAAGATGGACCATGACCAGTACTTATACTTTGCAGTAATGGCCTTGTATGCGGTAGCTTCTTTCGGCACTGCCACCAACTCGAAGTTGAGTAGTGGGAGAAATGTGATTTTGCTTTCAGCGACGCTGCTCGCTAGCTGCATCGTTATCGCCATTGCCTATCATCCAGGCATGTCGGCCTTATTGCTATCGCTAGCCAGCGCGCTAACATTAGTGATGGACCTTAAATGCAAGTCAGGTAGCAATAGCATAAATCATTTTCCTGACGCACTGGATGACAGGTTCACTATTGACCATACGGTACTTGCTGACCCCTACACACCAAGCATCGCGAGAAGCTCGGAAGACGTACAGCGAAATATGAATTATGGGACAGAAGTACCTGCACCCGACCGTTACCTTTGATAAAAGGCTGCTTTCGCAGCCTTTTCTTCACCTACCAAGAACAAACTCTCTATCTAGCTTTTCGCTGTTGTTAATCGCGACAATATCATTGATAACTGCGCTTGACCCATTATCGTTCAATCCGGCCTGAACTAGAGTATCAAACATACCCGAAGCCATGTTGTCGTTGAATCCTCTATGCCTTGCATATTCCATGAATGCCCCCCGGTCATTATTATTCAACTCGCCGGTTCGAGCAGCAGCAAACACATGCGCCTGATCCTTATCCAATCCAAGGCGCATGCCTTCATTTTGATACTCAGCTATATTTCCACGCGTACCCGCGGCGCTACTTAGTGCATTCATAAATTTCTGCGGAATGCCACTCATAACGGACTCACCAAGGTCGCTCAAGCCCTTGCCTTTCTCTTCAAGACGCCTTGTCGCCTCGAACACGCCGTCACTGGTCGCCCGATTACCGAACGTGTAGGCTTTCTTATTAACATCGGCATTATGGCCATCATGAATTGCTTCGACCTGCTTTTCGTCGCGAGCGGCTGCGTTTCCGGAATCAAA
This sequence comes from Pseudomonas sp. Snoq117.2, assembly GCF_900110545.1. Taxonomy (NCBI): domain Bacteria; kingdom Pseudomonadati; phylum Pseudomonadota; class Gammaproteobacteria; order Pseudomonadales; family Pseudomonadaceae; genus Pseudomonas; species Pseudomonas sp. Snoq117.2. Next base: position 59,753 of record NZ_FOED01000016.1, read on the forward strand.
TCGACTTCCAAAACTTCCTTCGTTGACAGAATGCCCAGCACGGGATGTTTCAGCGTCTAGGTCGCGCGCGGCCGGCTCGCGAAGGCTGGTGAAGCTCGAGTGTTGAAGGGAGGTAGGCTGATCTCCAAGCTCACCACTGTGCCTTGGGTTTGTGTACATGTCTCTGTCGGAAACGCCACTCGTTAGAACACCGAGGTCATTGTTTTTCGCCAGAGTATGCAGTGCAGCTGCGACGCTCCTGCGACTCGGATCAACGGTGTCAAAAAGTCGCTCTGCTTCTTTCATCTGCGAGCCATAGTTGTTGACGGCTTCAGCAACTACAGCATCGGCCTTGCCTTCGCGTATTAATTTTCCAGCCCAAGCATCTGGTGTCATCGAAAGTGAGGAACCAGACTGCTGAAGATAGCCCGCAGTTTCGGTGTACTGCTTCTGCGTACTTATAGCTTGCTGGGCAGATCGTGACAATGTTTCTTGATCCGACTGGCTGAGACCTAACTTTTCTGATCCTAGGAATGACGTCGCAAGACTTGACGAGTTTTCATGACGCAAGGAGTTTGAGATCGACTCGACTAAGCCTGCAGCTTTAGCTGCCTGCATTACATCATTCGAGCTCTGACCATCATTGCGCGTAGTCGAACTTTGAGTAGTGCCATTGATTTGTGCTGAACCCCCAAAATCAATTCCGCCCTTAGCCTTTCCGTCCGCCCCTTCTTTACCTCCCATATTGCCAAGGCCTAGGCCGCCGCTGACCGATCCCCCGAGAGCAATGCTGCCAGTGACCGCATCTATCTGATTCTGATTGAATCCCCGCGCGCGCAGTTCATTAACGGAGTTTTGATAACTTGCGTCATTTGATAGCCCGAATGAATTGGCAACGCTACGGCCTACTGCGGCCTGTTCGTTGATATTTTTTGCCTGTTCAAATTGCTTACCGTAAGCACTTGTCAACCCTTTTGTAAAGGTTTCCGATGCTCCTTCAGCAACAGACTTCTGCGACTGGGCTGCGCTAGATAGAGACTGCCCAATATTGATGTTGCCACGGGTGTTTTCGGATCCGGTAACTCTAGTGCCATTGACGAAGTCGTTCGTCATATAGGGCGTAGTCGCCAAACCTTCGGTGGGCTTCACGACGTCAGGCGTCACTATCTTCTCGTTGATCTGATCCGTGCCACCGAGGCGCTGGGCCATGCTCGTCAACGCAAACGCGCTGCCGGAAACCAGGAACATGCTGATCACTGGCACCGATGAAGCCATCAGGCCAGCCACCCCGATCGCGCTATCCAAGGCCGGCAGCATCTGCTTCAGCATCTCGAATGACAGCGCGTTGCCGTCTGTCACCGTGCTGGTCGTCGCGAGCAGGCCTTCCATGACCGTGCCGGTGTACCAGTTCGTGTAGAGGTTGACGATCGCGAGCATCGGCTGCCACAGCATCATCCAGCACAGCATGGTGATGTACTTGGTGATGAGATTCATGCCGAACGTGCCCATCACGAGCAGGAACGCCATCAACGGGGTGATTGCGTAGATGAGTCCTTCGAAGAAGGTCAGGAACGGGCGAACGTACCGGGTGAACATCGAGCCTTCGGCGGCCCACTGCGTGGCCTGCTGCGCCTGAGCCTGGGCGAGCATGATCGCGTAGGCACTCTGCTGGTCTTCCAGCGCTTTCTGGGCGGGCGCACGCTCGAAGATCGGCAGCAGAATGGACGCCATGGTAAAGGCACGTGCATCCGCCACCTGGAGATTCAGGCCACGCAGCGCATCGTCCACGCGGGTGGTCAGATCGTCACCTGTAACGACTTTGCCCGGCTTCTGGAACGCTAGTTTCGAGACATCATCCATGACGCCCGGCTGTGCCGAGACGCTGAGAGCCTTGAGCCGGGTATGGGCCTGGGAACAGTTGTAGTAGGTGCCTGTACCCGTCTTGCCCTCGTAAATCTCGGTACCGTAAACGTCGCTATCGAAGCGCATAGCGTCGATCGGGCTATTGCTGCGCATGAGGGCGCCATAGGCCGTCATGTTGCGCCCGACACCGACCAAAGTGCACTCCTTGATGTAGTTCGTCCATGAGCGTACGAAATCGCCGCCCGCGTTGCTTTCGCCCATCACAGACGGCATAGCCAACACATTGCGCGTCGCGCCGCGGACCTTCATTAGGGTGGTGAGGGGATCAGCGAACCCATAGGTAGTCATCGCCGGCGTCGAGAAGGCCTGCTCCATCTCCTTGGTGAGCTTGTAGCCGATGTTGGAGACCACGGAGCCCACGAAGAGGGGACCGATAGGCACGTTGTCGACCACCACGACGGTACCGTCATAGACGTCCTCTACGACGGCGCGCCCGGTAGGCCCGTAGAGCGCCATGTAGAGGATCAGCGCCACGCCAACCTGTTGGAAGGGGATAGCCTGGTTTTTGAAGACCGCCTGGAATCCCAGGAACAGGGTACCGATCAACAACCCCACCTTGGCGAGGGACTCGATGCTGCCCGACCCGGAGATCATGGCCACGGCGTTGAGGATGCTCTCCAGGTAGGTAGCGGAGCCAATGGAATAGATAGAGAACTCCATCACTCACCCCCCTGCACAGGTTTCTCGACGTTGATAAACGCCGCAGGCGGAGGAAGCGATCGCATGCGCGCCTGGTAGTCGAGCAGCAGGTCATTCTCGTTGCCATACCGGGTGAGCAACACCTGGTACTCCTGCATCAGCCGTTCCCTCGCCTTACCGATGAAATCACCGGCAGGCATGCCGAGCTTGTCGACCATCTTGCCTTTCGTGATCACGGCTTCGGCCGTATCGATGTACGACTTGACGAGCGAGTAGGCACCCTCGAGCGCCAGCATCTTGGAATGGCCGGTAACAAACCCCTTCGCCATCGACTCGCTGCCTTGCGATAGGCGTTGCACCATCGCGGAGAAGCCAGGCTTTTGCATCATGTTCAGTAGGCCGGACTCATCGGGACCGAAGGTGCCTGTATTCGTCGCCCACTTCGTGACGATGCCAACCGAGTTTCCCGACCCGTTGAAGATCTTGATGATCTTCTGGGCCAGGCCGTCGAAGGCCAGGTTAGAGAGCTGTGGCTCCAGGCAGACTGCATCTTCCTTGCACGAATAGACCTGCACCGACTCGGTCTTGACGCCCTCAACAATGTCCTGCAGCGAAATGCCAGTCGGCATCAGCGGCTTGGTGACGATCACCTTGCCCTTTCCATCTTCAGCCTGCTCTAGCCCGGGAATGATCACCGATCCGGTGAAGGACATGATCAGCTCGTCAGTTTGTTGAGAGCCGTATTTGAAGAATTGCTGGCTGTTGTACTGCTTCATCGCGCACCAGACGACGTTGCCCGTGTCCTCACAGCTCACTACGTTGCCGGCATCCGTCTTCATCTCGATCGGCGACTTGGAGTTGCTGCTACCCGAGAACAGCGATCCGAAGCTGTCGGCCAACCCTTTGACGGTGTTACCGGTTGCGGTCTGCATGTTCTCCTTACCTTCGAAGGCCGAGAACGCGTCGGTCACCAAGCCCTGGGCGAGCTGGCAGCTATTGGACATGAGGCCGTTGAGGTCCTGCATCGTCTCCTGCAGGTTGGCGATGGTGTTCTCCACCGTAGGCCCCATGGCCTTGAGCGCCAGCTTGAACGCATAGCCCGACGCTACGCCTACTGAGTTGGAGGCGATGGAGCGCAGCGACTGTACGAACTGCTGCGCGTTGATGAACGAGAAGGAGCCGGCGAACATGTCGATGCCGCCGCAGCCGGCCTGGAAGGAGGGCGGTCGGAAGGAGACCACCGGCGCCGTTGCGATCTGATTCCGGATCCGCATCGAGCCGCCACTTACAACCCCTCGGGTTGCCGTCTGGTACATGCCCGGGTCGGTGCTGTTGGACATCGAGTTAAACATCGAGTCGAGCTGGCTCTCGATGTTGGCATAGGCGCCCAGGGGCGCGAGGGCCACAACCAGCACGGCTGCGCACAACGACTGCTTACTGCTGCGCCTCATGGGGCACCTCTCCATCTATGGTCTTGCGGGCGAGCTTGCGGCGCATGCTCTCAACGAATGCGGCGGGGTCCTGGTCGATCTGGTCCTGGCTGAGCCCGTCGTTGTCCTGAAGGGTCAGCAGGCCGTTGTCGAAGAAGGGCTGCGTCGAGGCGAAGGTCTTCTGGTCGATGAGCGAGGCTTCGCGCGCAGCGATCAAAACCCGGTTGAACAGGACGTCCAGGGTGATGGCGCCGTAGCCGACGATTTCGGTGCGGCCCGGCGGGATCGCCAGGGCAAGAGCAGGGGCCTGATAGACCTCGAGCTTCTTGGCCTGGCCATCGTCAGTGCGGTAGTTCGCGAACAGCCCATTGTCGAGGGGCGCGCCATCCAGCGAGACCGGGATGATCCGGATGCCGGTGGCCGCGGTAAGGGACTGCAGCACGGCTGCCTGCTCAGCGCAGAGCACGCAGTTGCCCTTGAAGAAGAAGAACAGGCCGACCTTGTTGGCCAGGCCCTTGAGCACCTTGTCTCGGTTGTTCGAGACTTCCCGATTGAGCGCATTGGCTGCATAGGTGGCTACTGGCCGCCGGCTGTCCTCGTCGAGGAATGGATCACGCATGATCACCTGGCTGGAACGCTCGGAGAACTTGGACGATTTGTCCATCATCACGCGTTGCAGGTAGTAGTAGGCCTGCACGTTGGCATCGGTCGGGTTGTCGATCGCGCGGTCGCGATATTTCGGCAGGTTGTCCCTGATCCAGGCCACGCTGAACAGCTCTGGCCCTGGCGGCGCCGGCGGAGGGGCCGGTGGCTCAGCCTTCTGGATGGGCGCAGGTGGGGGCGGAGGAGGGGTAGGCGCCTTTACCTCGAGCTCCGGCTCCTCCTCGGGCGGATCCTTGTACCAAAACCAGCCCTCTGCCTTACCGCGGTAGAAGCTTTCGCTACCAGGCGCAGCGAAAGAATCTTTCACGCCATCCGCAGCGTTGTCCGCCGCGCTCGCGTTACCTGGAAATGCAGCCGGCGAGAGTACTGCAGCGACGGCTACAGCCAAAAGCGCGCGCCTCATTTCCTACCGTCCAGGTACAAGGCGACCGCGACGGTCGCGTACACCCAGCGCGAGCCTCGTTTGCGTCGGTGCGATCCGATCGCGCTTACCCACGGCAGGTGCTGATAGTCGGCATTGCCGATTTTTTTGCTGACGTAGGTAACGCTGTAGCCGAGTGCATCAGCCACCTGGGCGACCGGCATCGACGGTCCATACGCCTGCAGGAGCTTAGGTAGATGTTTCGAAGGGGCGCTAATGCTCTCCAGCGAGCTACGCTGGCTGTCCAGGAAGGACGCAACGCCCTGCGTGCCGTAGACCCAATTGAGGCCTTGCCGGCGCCGGTGTGGAGCGATCGCTGCTACCCAGGGGAGGTGCTGGAATTTGGCGCAGCCGATCTTCTTGCGGACATAGCCGACGCTGTATTCCAGCGCCTCCGCTATCTGCTCCGGCGTCATCACGTCGCCGTAGGACTGCAGCAGGCCTGACAGGCTGGAGGTAGGGGTAAACGAGCTCGTGACAGCTTCGGGCGTAGCCACTGACAAGGACATGCGCGCATCCGGAGTATTGATTCGATGCACACAAGGCTAGGGATTCGCGCGGACCAAAAGCGTTCGATTCACTCCCTTTTAGGGCGCTAACAGCACTCCGGGCGGCAAAAACTGAAGTCGCCTGACCTATGAGCGATCAGCAACCCAGTTCGAGTAGATGATCGATAGGAAGCACTAAACGCCCGGGGGTCGAGGAATGCATGCAGCATGGAATCGGGCTCGACACTGGACGAGGCCAGCACCAGGTGGACGCTGGCCAGCGCGGGGGCATTGTATTCACGGCAATGGCTTCGCTGACGCTATGTCTAGCCATTCGACCGGCTCCAAGGTGAACCGCGGCTGGAGCTTTGCATAGGACCGACAGGGATGTCCTACCAGCCACCCGGCGTGTTCCGCAGCATACTCGTCACGCTCGGCTTGATTGATGTACTCCATGCGCTCCCGTGGGGCGCTATTTTGATAGTCGGTAAGGCTCTGGCAATAACGCTGCGCTTGAAGCCTACCTTCGATCGCTCCCAATGTGGCTCTGCCATGCTGGTGCACACAGATCACCAGGAAGAGGGCATCGCGGTCTTCAAGTTGGCTGTTCATGCCCGCATCCACCCGGTTGAGGCGTCCAACCACTTCCTCGGCACAGCGGGAAAGCCCCACCGGCGCTCGGCATCGAGGCTGGGGGAATGCAGTACGCTCTGGCCGGCCAGCATGTCGCTAGACGCCTGCAGCTGGACCCGGCCAACGTTCAACCACTCAGGTTGCTCGGGCAGATGGTCGTGGTGCGCTACGCTGACCGCACAGACTCGGGCGACCTCAGCCTCGGCCTTGTACGGGTGCCAGCCAACCAGCTGCAGTCGGGTGTCGAAATCCGTAGAGTCCACATAGGCCGGCTCATCCGGGGCTATGGGGGCGGCGCTCATGGCAGCTTGCCCAGAGTTGCCAGCTTTGCACGATCCAGGAACGGCCTCGATAGCCGTTCGAAGCCGGCCACGTCGTAGGAGCGGGTGTCGCCGACCGGATGGTGCAGGCGCCACATCCGCAATGCGTCCCGGCGCTCAAAGGCCTCATCGGTGCTCATGTCGCGCAGATTGCCCAAATTGGGCTGCTGGTCGTGGTAGTGCTGCAGCTTGGCCACTGCGTCGTCGGCGGTCCCCTCGCTGTCGGCAAACCAAAGCGTGATCAGTTGGCCGTTCGTATGCCGCATACATATGGCATGGCCGAAGTGCAGCTCGTTGCCTGTACCGTGGTCTCGTGTCATCGCCTTCATCCCTCTGCTGTATGTCTAGCTCGAAACACCATGCACGGTAAGCCTCTTGGCCTGACGGGGTAGGTGTGCCCCATCTTATTTAACATAAGATAGCGGATGTGCACGCTAGTATTGGCCTGAGAACGAGAGGTCTGGCTTAACAAGCCCAGTCAGTGGACCGGAAGCATCCCAATACGAAATGTTAGGCTTGTGCTTCACGAGAGGGCTCCTAATTCCAATCGCCCAGCACCGATTATTGCGTTTGTGTCTTTGGTCCTGCTAAGCCCGCATGACCTACGAGCCATGGGTCATATAATGGCCATACATAACCGCTTGTCTTAAAAATAAGACCGCTTGGTCAATCTTCCTATCTCGCGGATTTAGATTCGCCTGATTTCACCGATACATCGCTCATTCACTCTTCCAGGTAGGGGCGCGTCATGTTCAACAAAGGACTAAAACAAGAACTGCAGCGCCTCCGCGAGCAGGTGGATTCCTTCAAGCGGCTGAAGGCCGAGCTTGACGTGGAGATGCTGGGCCTGGAGCTGGATGGCCGCGGGTGCATCTCCGCGGTGAACGCCAACTTCGAAAAGGAGATGGGCGTGCGCGCCGCGGATTTGCTGGGACGCCCTCTGGCGGAGCTGATTCCGGCGCACGTCCGCAACCAGGAATACAGCCGCCGACTGCAGCAGGCCCTGAGTCGCGGCGAGCCCTACAGCGGTGCCCTGCATCTCTTGCGTGGCGACGGTCAGGAAGCCTGGTTGCGCGGCATCCTGCACCCCTTCCATGACAGCCAGGGCCAGGTGACGCGCTTCCGACTGTTCTGCAACAACCTGACGCGGACCATCGAGACCTCGCGCGAGCACGAAAGCCTGCTCAAGGCGCTGCGCCGGTCCACGGCGGTCATCGAGTTCAACCTCCAGGGCGAGGTGCTCGATGCCAACGACAGATTCCTGCAGGCCATGGGTTATTCCCTGGCGCAGATCAAGGGCAAGCACCACCGGATGTTCTGCGAGCCGGCCGAGGCCAATTCCGAGGCCTACGAGCAATTCTGGGCGCGCCTGCGTCGCGGCGAATTCGTCGTGGATCGCTTCAAGCGCCTGGATGCCCAGGGCCGCGATGTCTGGCTGGAAGCCTCCTACAACCCGGTGATCGATGCCCATGACCGGCTGTACAAGGTGGTCAAGTTCGCCACCGTGATCACTGATCAGGTCCAGCAGGAGCAGGCGGTGTCCGAAGCCGCCAGCGTGGCCTTCGAGACCTCTCAACATACCGACGACACGGCCCGCAAGGGCGCGGCGGTGGCACAGCAGACGGTGGAGGTGATGCGTGCCCTGGCCACCCAGATGCAGGAGGCGGTGAAGGGCATCGAGGCGCTGGACAACCAGTCCCAGGTGATCGGCACCATCATCAAGACCATCAGCGGCATCGCCGAACAGACCAACCTGCTGGCGCTCAACGCGGCCATCGAGGCGGCCCGGGCCGGTGAGCAGGGCCGCGGCTTCGCCGTGGTGGCCGACGAGGTCAGGCAGCTGGCCTCGCGCACCAGCAAGGCCACCGAGGAGATCGTCGGCGTGGTGCAGCAGAATCAGCAACTGGCCGGCGAAGCGGTGACGGTGATCGAGAACGGTCGGCGTCAGGCCGAGCAGGGCCTGGAACTGGCGGGGCAGGCCGGCCAGGTGATCGTGGAGATCCAGGACGGCGCCCAGCGAGTGGTCGGCGCCGTGGGGCGCTTTGCTCAGCACCTATCGACCTAACCATGCTGTACCTGCCGACAGGTGGCGAGCGGCCGGAGGTGAAGGAGGGAGGACGAGGCTCCTCTCAAGACGCCTTCACCTATCTGGTAGGCGGCATACCTACGAGGCCTGGGTCTAGGGCCTAAGCTCAAGCGTGAATTTGCGAAATTCCCACGCCAAACCCGATCAGGCTACCGCTTTCGCACGTGTGCTTTCGCAAAGCTTACGACCACTACCAACAGTACGGTCCATTGCCATGATCGGCACGATCATCAGCAGCGACCTTGAGTTGATCGGCCAGCTGCAGCCGTACTAGACGGCGGTTCGTGGCGGTAACCCTGGAAGACGCGCTGGCCGCACGGCGTCTGTGCCGTGGACGCCTGCAGCGACTGGAGCAGCTGTTGGCGAGCTAGAGAACCGTTGGCAAGCGGGTGACCCGTCGAGAGATCCTGAAGGCGTCGTTCGTAACGGACGCGTTTTCAGGATCGTCACTCCAAGAAATCCTGAATTTCGCAAAAGAGGCTGATCGACAACACCAGGGTAGGGAAGCGAGAGTCGCAGCTGGGGGCCGTATCAGGGGTAAAGCTAAAGACTGGATGGGAAGGCAAAGGGCAGTCGTCAGCCTAGACCCATATCCAATTTAACATAAGTTGTGTTATGCGAAGTGGACGTGTTACGGCCAAATAGTAATGTCGCGATCCAGCCAGATAGAAATGTCCCGATCACGTATTGCAGCTAGCCTACCGGCTTTGCAGCCGATGCGGAGCGATCAGGATGTCAGCCTACGAGCGGATCACGATGAGCCTACGTGAAGTTGGTCGCCTCAAGGTCATCCAGGCGGTGACCGAGGGGTTCCTTACGCCAACACGCGCCGCCCAGCGCCTGCAGCTGAGTTCCCGGCAGGTTCACCGCCTGGTGCAACGTTACCGGGACGCCGGCGTTTCGGGCCTGATCTCATGTAAGCGCGGCCAGCCCAGCAATCATCAGCTGAAGCCTGGTCTTGAGCAGCGCGCCGCCGCTCTAATCCGGCAGCACTACCGGGATTTCGGCCCGACACTTGCGGCCGAAAAGCTCGTTGAATGTCACGGCCTACGCCTGGCCAAGGAAACGGTCCGGCGCATCATGATGGATGCCGGCTTATGGACGCCGCGTCGGCAGCGACCGCCCAAGGTGTACCAGCCGCGCAATCGCCGAGCCTGTCTGGGCGAACTGATCCAGATCGATGGCAGCGATCATCGCTGGTTCGAGGACCGAGCACCGGCATGCACCCTTCTGGTCTACATCGACGACGCCACCAGTCGCCTGATGCACCTGGCATTCACCCGCAGCGAATCGACCTTCAGCTACTTCCAGGCTACCCAAGCCTATCTAGAGCATCACGGTAAGCCGTTGGCGCTCTACAGCGACAAGGCCAGCGTATTTCGAGTCAATAGCAAGGATGCTCAGGGCGGTGATGGCCACACCCAGTTCGCCAGAGCCATGTTCGAGCTGAACATCGATACCTTCTGCGCTAACTCCAGCCAGGCCAAGGGGCGTGTTGAGCGAGCACACCTCACCTTGCAGGATCGTCTGGTCAAGGAACTGCGACTACGAAACATCAGCACCGTCGAACCCGCTAACGCTTATCTGCCGCTCTTCATGGCCGATTACAATCGCCGCTTCGGTAAAGTTGCCCGCTCGGACTTCGATGCGCACCGGCCAGTACGCGACGACGAGGACCTATCTCTAATCTTCACATGGCGCGAACCGCGGCGGGTATCGAAAAGCCTCACGCTGCAGTACGACAGACGTCTCTATGTCCTGCACGACACGGTACAAGCACGAGCTTTACCAGGCCGGTACGCAGAGATCTATCACTACCCTGACGGCCGGATTGAGGTCCGATCAGCAGGGATTACCTTTTCCTACGAGACGTTGGATCAGTTGCCTGAGGTCAGCCAAGGCACCATCGTGGAAAACAAGCGGCTGGGCCACGTCCTGCAGGTCGCGAAGCGGATGCAAGAGCAGCGCGATAACCGTCGCTCCCAAGCGGTACCTGGCAATCCAAAGCCAACCAAAGCGCAGCGCCAAGAGCCGCCGAAGAAGAAGGCGAAAGATTTCACACCGGAGGACATCGTGGCCGCCCTCGATAAAAGGCGGTCTCCGAAGCGTAGCCGTCATGCGTCAGTCAATCAGCGCTGAAGGGCTCAGTGCGCTTGTAGCGGCCGGGGCCGCATACGACGTGCGCGCAATTCCAGGTCCCGAGGGCCATGGGTGGCAATTGCAGGTGCGTTATAGCAAAGAGAGCCGACATTTTCCTCTCCGCTCCCGGCGCGAATTAATAAGGGTGTTTCGGTCACTCGATGCGCTCAATAGGTATGCACAGGGTATTGGAATACGAGGGTTCAGGATCGAAACCTGACTCTTTTGTAATCCTCGGCTCAGTCAACTGAAAGCTTTCCAGCGCTACCTTGTGGTCCGCGGCATGTGCCGCTGTATTTGCCTGAGGTGCTTCGTCATGAACCTTTCTAAAGCTGTGTTCCTCGCTCTTGCTTTAACCCTTTCCTCGTCTGCTTTTGCTGAAGGCGGTGCCGATCGCGTCTTCACTCGCATGATGGACGCCCAACAAGCAGCGCAAAGCAAGAAAGCCGAGCCGAGGCTAGCTGGCACGTCTGCAGAAAAAAAGATGAAGACGGCAAGGCTTGCTGCTAGCGAAGCGGCCTACCCAATGCTTACAGAAATGTAATCACACCCTACAAAGCGCTGTGACATCTTCCTGACTAGTCTTCTAACTCCTGTACACGGCACCGGTGCCGTCCTCGCTACCAGGACCTGCTCGTATGGAATCAAGAACCTCTCGACGTACCTTCGTCAAAGGCCTCACGGCTGCTGGCATGCTTGGTGGGCTGGGTCTGTGGCGTTCGCCCAGTTGGGCGGCGGCTGGGTCGACAACGCCCCGCACACTGACGGGTACAGAGTTCGATCTGTCGATTGGCGAGATGCCGGTGAACATCACCGGGAAGCGCCGTACGGCGATGGTGATCAATGGCGGATTGCCGGGCCCCCTGTTGCGTTGGAGGGAGGGCGACACGGTGACGCTTCGCGTGCGCAACAGGCTTGATGCGGCTACCTCCATACACTGGCATGGCATCATCCTGCCTCCAAATATGGACGGGGTACCGGGACTGAGCTTCGCGGGTATCGAGCCAGGCGGCATGTATGTCTACCAGTTCAAGCTCCAGCAAAACGGGACCTACTGGTACCACAGCCACTCCGGCTTCCAAGAGCAGGCCGGTGTGTATGGGCCTTTGGTCATCGAGGCTAAGGAGCCGGAGCCGTTCAAATACGATCGTGAGCATGTGGTGATGCTGACGGACTGGACGGATGAAGATCCGGCTTCGCTGATGCGCACGCTGAAAAAACAGTCCGACTACTACAACTTCCACAAGCGCACCGTTGGCGACTTCGTCAACGACGTGGCTGACAAGGGCTGGGCCGCGACGCTGGCGGATCGCAAGATGTGGGCTGAGATGAAGATGAACCCCACGGACCTTGCGGATGTAAGCGGCGCAACCTACACCTACCTGCTCAATGGCCAGGCTCCGAACACGAATTGGACTGGCCTGTTCCGCCCTGGCGAGAAGCTACGTCTTCGATTCATCAATGGCTCCGCCATGACGTACTTCGACATCCGTATCCCAGGCCTGAAGATGACCGTCGTAGCGTCTGATGGCCTTTACGTGAATCCGGTTGAGGTCGACGAGCTTCGTATCGCCGTGGCCGAAACCTACGATGTCATCGTCGAGCCCACAGGCGAGGCTTACACGGTCTTCGCCCAGTCAATGGATCGTACCGGCTATGCCCGTGGCACCCTTGCCGTGCGGGATGGCTTGGTGGCTCCAGTCCCTGCGCTTGATCCTCGCCCCTTGGTCACGATGGACGACATGGGTATGGGCGGTATGGACCATGGCGGTATGGACCACGGCAGCATGAAGGGTATGGATTCGGCGGCCGGTGATGATATGCAGACCATGAGCAGCATGGAAGGCAGCCCCATGCCAGCCATGGACCACAACAAGATGTCCTCTATGCAGGGCATGGACCATGGCGCTATGGCGGGGATGGACCATGGTTCGATGTCTGGAATGGCCGGAATGACCATGCAAAGTCATCCCGCGAGTGAGAAGAACAACCCGCTGGTCGACATGCAGGCAATGACCCCTACCGCCAAATTGAATGACCCCGGCCTGGGTCTGCGTAACAACGGACGTAAGGTACTCACCTACGCCGACCTCAGAAGCACTTTCGAAGACCCTGATGGACGCGAGCCAAGCCGCACTATCGAGCTGCACTTGACAGGGCACATGGAGAAGTTTGCTTGGTCCTTCGACGGGATCAAGTTCTCCGAAGCTCATCCCTTGGTTCTCAAATACGGGGAGCGTGTGAGGATCGTGCTCGTGAACGACACGATGATGACGCACCCGATTCACCTGCACGGCATGTGGAGTGACCTGGAGGACGAGGAAGGCAACTTCCTGGTTCGGAAGCACACCATCGATATGCCTCCAGGCTCCAAACGCAGCTACCGCGTGACTGCCGATGCCCTGGGGCGATGGGCCTATCACTGCCATCTGCTGTACCACATGGAGATGGGTATGTTCCGCGAAGTCCGGGTAGAGGAGTGAAGCCAGTGACCGCGTTGAATCGACTCCACGTTTGTTCGCTGCTGGCCATCACCAGCTTCAGCATCGCTTCGGTTGGTGCCTTTGCTGCCGAAGCGGGCAGTGCTGCCATGGACCACAGCCAGATGCAGGGGATGGATCACTCCAAAATGCAGGGTATGGACCACAGCCAGATGCAGGAGATGGATCACTCCAAGATGCAGGGCATGGACCACAGCCAAATGCAGGGGATGGATCATTCCAAGATGCACGGCATGGACTCTGGGATGACCACCATGGCTCCCAGCAAGCCGGCAGCCCCCACTCAAAGCCGTACCCCTATTCCGCCCATCACGGATGCCAATCGGGCGGCCGTCTATCAAAGCGGCAAAGGTCACACTGTCCATGACGATGCCCTCAACTACTTCCTGTTGTTTGATCAGCTTGAGTGGCAAGACGCTGATAACGGCAGTGTGCTGAGTTGGGACGTCAACGGTTGGGTAGGGGGGGATATTGACCGGCTGTGGATTCGCTCCGAGGGGGAGCGCTCCAACGGCAAAACCGAATCCGCCGAGCTACAAGCGTTGTGGGGCCACTCCATCGGCCCGTGGTGGGACGTGGTTGGTGGCGTACGGCAGGACTTCAAACCAGGACCGTCACAGACGTGGGCCGCGTTTGGCCTCCAGGGCCTGGCCTTATACAACTTCGAGGCCGAAGCGACCGCTTTCCTCGGAGAGGGCGGCCAAACGGCGTTGAGGCTGGAGGGTGACTACGACATCCTGCTGACCAATCGCCTGATCCTGCAGCCCACCGCCGAAGCCAATTTTTACGGGCGGAACGACCCCAAGCGCGGAATCGGCTCTGGCTTGTCCGAGACGGAAGTTGGAGTGCGCTTGCGGTACGAAATTTACCGGGAGTTCGCCCCGTACATTGGCGTTAGCTGGAACCGCTCCTATGGCAACACTGCCGATTTTGCCCAAGAGGAAGGGGAAGACCGCAGCGAAGCCCGCCTGGTCCTGGGCGTGCGTATGTGGTTCTAACTGGACTTCAAATTTTATCCCCCCCACGAACGCCCCTTGGGCTGTAGGAGTTCGCATGTTCAATCGTGCACCTTTCATCACGCTCTTTGCCGCTGGAATGCTGTTTAGCGCCCTGGCTCAAGCCCATCCCAAGCTGGTGTCTTCGACGCCTGCCGAAGGAACTGAAGGCGCCGCCCCAGCAAAGATCGAGCTGCATTTTTCTGAAAACCTGGTCACTCAGTTTTCCGGCGCGAAGCTGGTCATGACGGCGATGCCTGGTATGGAGCATCCGCCGATGGCGGTCAAGGCGGCTGTTTCGGGTGGTAGTGATCCCAAAACCATGGTCATTGCACCTGCCTCGCCTTTGACGGCCGGCACCTACAAGGTCGATTGGCGGGCAGTGTCATCAGATACCCACCCCATCACCGGTAGCATGACGTTCAAGGTCAAGTAAACATGGAAGATCCATCCAGCATCGGACTTCGCTTCGCGTTGTATGCCGATTTGATGATGCTGTTCGGGCTGGCGCTCTTCGGCCTCTATAGTTTGCGTGGCCCTGAGCGCCGCTCGGGCATGGTATTGCCCTTCCTGCCTCTGCTGGCTACAAGCGCGGCGACGGGCCTCTTGCTCTCGGTCGTGTCCATGGTGCAAATGGCCAAGGCTATGAGCGGGGTGGCGGAATG
>NZ_FOED01000018.1:0-64297 GCF_900110545.1 Pseudomonas sp. Snoq117.2
ATCTGGGCCACGGCCACGCCGTCGGCGAACAACCCCACCCGCGGCAGGACCACCCGCTCACCAGCCGCCATGGCCTGCTGCAGGCAGTTGGAGTCGTCCGGCTCGACGCCTATAACCTTGATTTCGGGGCGCAGGTATTTCACATAGGCGGCGATACCGGCGATCAGGCCGCCACCGCCCACGGGGACGAAGATGGCGTCCAAACGCCCGGGGTGCTGGCGCAGGATCTCCATGGCCACGGTGCCCTGGCCGGCGATGACGTCGGGATCGTCATAGGGCGGGACGAAGGTGTAGCCCTGCTCCTCGACCAGGCGCAAGGCCTCGGCCAGGGCCTCGGGAAAGGCGTCGCCGTGCAGCACCACCTCGCCACCACGGGACTGCACGCCGATGACCTTGAGCTCGGGCGTGGTGCGCGGCATGACGATGATCGCCCGCACGCCCAGTTCGCGCGCCGCCAGGGCCAGGCCCTGGGCGTGGTTGCCGGCGCTGGCGGCGATCACCCCACGGGCCTTCTCTTCGGTCGAGAGGCTGGCCAGCTTGGTGTAGGCGCCGCGGATCTTGAAGGAAAACACCGGTTGCAGGTCTTCGCGCTTGAGCAGCACCTGGCAGCCCAGCCGCTCGGACAGCGCCCGCGCCGGTTGCAGGGGCGTCTCGATGGCCACGTCGTAGACGGGGGCGAGCAGGGTCTTCTTCACATACTGTTCGAGCATCGGCGGGACGATCCGGTGGGTGCGGCGGGGGCGAAAAGTCTACTACGGGCACTCCCGGGTAGGTTAGCCAGGCCGTCCGAGCGGCTATAATCGGCGACCCTTCACCCGTTTCTCTGCGGATACCCCCATGAATCAGGACCAGCTCAAGCAGGCCGTCGCCCAGGCCGCGGTCGACCTCATCCTTCCCCAGCTCTCCCGCGACAGCGTGGTCGGCGTGGGCACCGGCTCGACCGCCAACTTCTTCATCGACCTGCTGGCCAAGCACAAGCTGGAATTCGACGGCGCCGTGGCCAGCTCCCAGGCCACCGCCGACCGGCTGAAGCGCCACGGCATCACCGTCTATGACCTCAACGGCGTCAGCGACCTGGAGTTCTACGTGGACGGCGCCGACGAAGCCGACGGCCACCTCAACCTGATCAAGGGCGGCGGCGCGGCCCTGACCCGCGAGAAGATCGTCGCCGCGGTGGCGCGCAAATTCATCTGCATCGCCGACGCCAGCAAGCGCGTCGACGTCCTCGGCGAATTCCCGCTGCCGGTGGAAGTCATCCCCATGGCCCGCAGCCACGTGGCCCGCGAGCTGGTGAAACTGGGCGGCGACCCGGAATACCGCGACGGCGTGGTGACCGACAACGGCAACATCATCCTCGACGTGCACAACATGCACATCGTCGATCCGGTGGGCCTGGAGGCCCGGATCAACAACATCGTCGGCGTGGTCGCCAACGGCCTCTTCGCCGCCCGCCCGGCGGACGTGCTGCTCTTGGGCACCGCCCAGGGCGTGGAGCGGTTGGAGCGCAGCTGAGTCTCTACCAGCGGCCAAGGCGTTCCGCCGATGTGGCCGCTGCTGCGTGACCCTATCGCGGCCGTGGGCCGCTCCTACCGATACACCGAGCGTCCTGTAGGAGCGGCCCATGGCCGCGATGGATGCCCTGCCAGCACGCAAGCAAAAGCCCCGGTCAGGCGAACCCGACCGGGGCTTTTCTATAACAGCTAAAGGCTTAGAACAGCACGCGGCAACGGATGGTGCCCTTGATGTTCTGCAGCTTTTCCTGGGCCAGGTCGGAGTAGTCGGCGTCGACGTCGATCACCACGTAGCCGACCTTCTCGTCGGTCTGCAGGTACTGACCGGAGATGTTGATGCCGCTCTCGGAGAAGACCCGGTTGATCTCCGACAGCACGCCCGGGACGTTCTGGTGGATGTGCAGCAGGCGGTGCTTGCCCGGGTGCGACGGCAGGGCCACTTCGGGGAAGTTGACCGAGGACACCGAGGTGCCGTTGTCGCTGTACTTGACCAGTTTCTCGGCCACTTCCAGGCCGATGTTGGCCTGAGCCTCGGCGGTGGAGCCACCGATGTGCGGGGTCAGGATGACGTTGTCCAGGCCACGCAGCGGCGAGACGAATTCGTCGTTGTTGGAGCGCGGCTCCACCGGGAAGACGTCGATGGCGGCGCCGATCAGGTGCTCGTCCTTGATGGCCGCGGCCAGGGCGTCGAGGTCGACCACGGTGCCGCGGGCGGCGTTGATCAGGATGCCGCCTTTCTTGATGGCGCGGATCTCGCGCTCGCCCATCATCAGCTGGGTGGCGGGGGTTTCCGGCACGTGCAGGGTGACGATGTCGCTCATGCCGAGCAGCTCGGTCAGGGAACCGACCTGCTGGGCATTGCCCAGGGGCAGTTTGGTGATGACGTCATAGAAGAACACCTGCATGCCCAGGCCCTCGGCCAGCACCGACAGCTGGGTGCCGATGGAGCCGTAGCCGATGATGCCCAGCTTCTTGCCGCGGATCTCGAAGGAGTTGGCCGCGCTCTTGATCCAGCCGCCACGGTGGCAGGAGGCGTTCTTGGCCGGGATGCCGCGCAGCAGCAGGATGGCCTCGGCCAGCACCAGCTCGGCGACCGAACGGGTGTTGGAATAGGGGGCATTGAACACGGCGATGCCGCGCTCGCGAGCGGCCTGCAGGTCGACCTGGTTAGTGCCGATGCAGAAGCAGCCGACGGCGACCAGCTTCTTGGCGCAGTCGAACACCTCTTCGGTGAGCTGGGTGCGCGAGCGAATGCCGATGAAGTGGGCGTCGGCGATCTTTTCCTTGAGCTGGGCATCCGGCAGGGAGCTGGTGACGTACTCGATGTTGCTGTAACCCGCGGACTTCAGGATATCCACGGCGGACTGGTGGACGCCTTCCAGGAGAAGGAAGCGGATCTTGCTCTTGTCGAGGGAAGTCTTGCTCATCTGCGTTGAATCCAGAGTTTCCAGGGAGAAGGATGCCGGCGCGGCGCAGGCCAGTTCAGCCAGCGGCAAAGGGGGCGCTATCTTAGCATGAGCCGCCGCATGCAGGTCCGGTTGCGACCTGAAGCTTTCTCAGGGCGACCATGAGCACCTTGCGACCCGCATCGCGCCGCGGCGTCCGCTTTTGGTTAAGATCGTGGGGTCAAGATCGCCCGCAGACGCCACTCACCAGGAGCACCCCATGGCCTACCAGCACCAGTACCTCGATGGCACCAAGATCCACTTCCCCCTGGGCAAGGTCGTCTGCATCGGCCGCAACTACGCCGAGCACGCCAAGGAGCTGAACAATCCGGTTCCCACCGAGCCCCTGCTGTTCATCAAGCCGGCCAGTTGCGTGGTGCCGGTGGCCGAGGGCTTCGCCATTCCCACCGATCAGGGTTCGGTGCACTACGAGGCCGAGATCGCCGTGCTGATCGGCAAGCCGCTGTCGAAGAAGCCTTCGCCGGAGGAAGTCCGCGACGCCCTCTCCGGCTTCGCCCCCGCCCTGGACCTGACCCTCAGGGACGTGCAGAGCCGCCTCAAGGAAAAGGGCTATCCCTGGGAGATCGCCAAGAGCTTCGACGGCGCCTGCGTGCTCGCGCCCTTCGTGCCGGGCGATGCCTTCGAGGACCTGGCCGACATCCCGGTGCGCCTGACCATCAACGGCGAGGTGCGCCAGGACGGCAACAGCCGCGACATGCTCAACCCCATCCTGCCGCTGATCCAGACCATCGCCGGGCATTTCTCCCTGCAACCGGGTGACGTCATCCTCACCGGCACACCGGTAGGTGTCGGACCGCTCAACGTGGGCGATCAACTGGTGCTGGAGCTGCCGGACGTTAGCCGCTTCGAAACCCGCGTGCTATAACCCCCGCCACCCCACCGTCGCCTGGCGGGTGCCTGGCGATGGTGTACCGGCACGGCCACGACGCTCTAGGCTTTGCCTGAAAAGTGCCTACGCTCGGCGACTGTGCAGACAAGCCATAACAAGAAGCCGTACGAGCCCGCATGTCCAGACTCCCCCGCCTCATCCTGTTCCGCCTCCTCCCCGCCTTCGTCCTGCTGGTGCTGATCGTCCTCACCTTCGTCTGGCACTGGAACGATAGGGCGCTGCTCTGGTGGCAGGAATACCGCACGCCGCCGGAAGTACGGGCCCAGGCGGTCTGGTTGCCGGACTACCAGGCGGTGATCCAGGGCAAGCCGCTGCCGGGCCTGGCCGAAGCCGAGACTTCCGACCTCACCTACGATCCCCGCACCCGCACCCTCTTCGCCGTCACCGGCAATACGCCCTACCTGGTGCAATTGAGCCTGACCGGCGACATCCTCAGGCGCATCCCGATCCGCAACGTCGCCAACCTTGAAGGCGTGACCGCCCTGGAAGACGGGCGCCTGGCCATCGTCGACGAGCGCCAGCGGCGGCTGTCGCTGTTCCAACTGGCGGACGACACCCAGGAGCTGGACGCCAACACCTTCGAGCATCATGACCTGGGCTTTCCCGACGCCGGCAACAAGGGCTTCGAAGGCATCGCCTGGGATCCACGGCGCCAACGCTTGATCCTCAGCAAGGAGCGCGACCCGGCCGCCCTCTTCACCCTGGCCAGCGACGGCCGCGGCGTTACCGGTACCCTCCAGCCCTTTCCCCTCAAGCAGCTGGTGATCGACTACTCCGCGGTGGCGGTCGATCCGCGCACCGGTCACCTGCTGGCGCTGTCTGATCAGTCCCACACCCTGGTGGAGCTGACCGCGGAAGGTTCACCGGTCAGCTTCATCAGCCTCAGAAATGGTCTGCACGGCCTCAAGGCGACCATGGAACAGCCGGAAGGCGTGGCCCTCGATGAGGCCGGCAATCTCTACCTGATTGGTGAACCCAATCTCTTCCACGTGTTTCACAAGGTGTCCAAAGCGGCGCAATGAGCGCCTATTCAGCTTGAATTCAGGGTGGCGCCCTTAGGCTGCGCGGCATCACCGCCTCAGGACCCTGTCGATGCTTCCGCTGTTTTCCCCGCGCACCCTGGGTGCCCTGTTGGGCGCCGCCCTGCTGCTGACCCTGACCCTGGTGGCCCAGCAGCACCGGCTGTTCGAGTGCCTCTGGTTCAACGTCCAGAGCCAGCTCCAGGCCGAGAGTCGGCAGGCCCGCTCGCTGTGGCTGCCGAGCTATCGCGTCACCGTGGAAGCGCGTTCCATCGGCGAGGGCATCACCGACGTCTCGGCGCTGAGCTTCGATCCGGATCGCCGCACCCTGGTCAGCGTCACCAACAAGCCGGCGCGTTTTCTCGAACTCGACCTGGACGGCCGGCTGCTACGCCAGGTGGACCTCAAGGGCTTCAGTGATCCGGAAGCCATCGAGTACATCAAGCCGGGTGTGTACATGATCAGCGAAGAGCGCCGCCAACGCCTGGTGCGGGTACATATCGGCGCCGACACCCAGGTGGTGGACATCGACGACCGCCAGGTCAGTCATCCCTTCAGCCTGAGCGATGTGGAAAGCGACAACCGCGGCAACGAAGGCCTGGCCTACGACGCCGCCCGCGAGCGCTTCTTCGTCGCCAAGGAAAGCGATCCGGTACGCATCTACGAGATCGACGGCCTGGGCAGCGAAGCCTTCGAGGGCCTGCAGGCCTTGTCGCTGCGCAGCGACCCCAAGCGTGACCGCCGCCTGTTCGTGCGTGACCTCTCCAGCCTGCAATTCGACCCTGGCACCGGCCACCTGCTGGCGCTCTCCGATCAGTCGCGGCTGGTACTGGAGCTGGATGACGACGGCAAGCCGATCAGCTCCCTGTCGCTGCTGCGCGGCCAGCACGGCCTGAGCCGCAGCGTGCCCCAGGCCGAGGGCGTGGCCATGGACGACCAGGGCCGGCTGTATGTGGTCAGCGAGCCGAATCTGTTCTATCGCTTCGAGAAGCCATGAGGTAGAGGCTCATCGCGGCCAAGGCGGTCCGCCGCCTGCTCGGATAGCCCCCCCTCCCCCCTGGGAGAGGGTTGGGGTGAGGGCGCGCCCGGCAGCGATGGTCATATAGAAAAGGCTGCGCCGTTTTTCACGCTACGCGGCCAGTGTTGGGCTTCGACGAAGGAGCCGTCTCAACCCAACCTACGGGAATCGCCGTAGGTTGGGTTGAGCGCAGCGAAGCCCAACAGGCTTTGGCACCTCCCCCTCACCCCGGCCCTCTCCGCAAGAGAGAAGGGGGTGGTCCGGCGCCGTGGATAGCAGGGCGACAATGGATCGCACGCCCGACCGAACTGGTAGCCCAAGCACTCGCTCGGATAGCCCCCTCTCCCCTCGGGAGAGGGTTGGGGTGAGGGCGCGCCCGGCAGCGATGGTCATATAGAAAAGGCTGCGCCGTTTTTCACGCTACGCGGCCAGTGTTGGGCTTCGACGATGGAGCCGTCTCAACCCAACCTACGGGAATCGCCGTAGGTTGGGTTGAGCGCAGCGAAGCCCAACAGGCTAGAGCGGCTTCGCCCTCACCCCAGCCCTCTCCCGGAGGGCGAGGGGGTGGTCCGGCGTCGACTCCTATCATTGTCGCCAAGCGATGCCCTACTCCCCCTGCTCGAACAACTCTTCCAGATAGCGTCGCGCATTGGCCACATAGACCTGAGCGTTGGCCGCCAGCTGCGCCTGCTGGGCGTCGCTCAGGGTGCGGACCACCTTGGCCGGCGAGCCGAGCACCAGGGAGCCGTCGGGGATCACCGCGTTCTCGGTGACCAGGGCATTGGCGCCCACCAGGCAGTTGCGCCCGATGCGCGCGCCGTTGAGCACCACGGCGTGGATGCCGATCAGGCTGCCGTCGCCGATCTCGCAGCCATGCAGCATGGCCTGGTGGCCGACGGTGACGCCACGCCCAAGGGTCAGCGGCGAGCCGGGATCGGTGTGCAACACGGCGCCGTCCTGCACATTGCTGTCCGGACCGATGTGGATCAGCTCGTTGTCGCCGCGCAGCACCGCGCCAAACCAGACGCTGGCGCCTTCATCCAGGCGTACCTTGCCGATCACCGCGGCGGTGGGCGCGACCCAGCTGTGCGGATGGGCGTCGACGCGGTGTTCTCCCAGGCGGTACTTCATGGTGCTCGTCCTCGTGTTGTTGTCATTGGCGGAAGGGCCGATTGTTCGCCGATGCGAGCCGCGGGTGCAATCGGTTCGCGATCAGCCCATCGGTTGTTGCAAGTCATTCTCGATAACGAAAGAATGCCTTCAGGGAACCTAAGACCGCAGGACTGCGACGAATGACCACGGCCAGAGCGCTGGGAAAGGGCGCTGCCCTTTGCAAAGCTTGCTGCCGCTGACGTCCCCGGCCCCTACCAGGCCAGCGTTGCCGCTGCACGCGGTGACCTGTCGTCAGCCACCCCGGCCCAGGCCGGTTTCCCGAGACCACCGGAATCTGCGAGCGCCCGATGCGTACCACCTGGAAATTCCTGTTGCCCCTCGCCGTCACCGGACTGCTGGCGCTGCTGCCTGCCCCCGCCGGCCTGCCCAGCCATGCCTGGCTGTACTTCGCCCTCTTCGCCGGCGTGGTGGTGGGGCTGATCCTCGAACCCCTACCCGGGGCGGTGATCGGCCTGATCGGCGTGGCCCTGGCCGCCTTGCTGGCGCCCTGGGTGCTGTTCAGCCCGGCGCAATTGGCGACACCGGGCTTCCGCGCGCCCCAGGAGGCGCTGAAATGGGGCCTGGCGGGCTTTTCCAACAACACCGTCTGGCTGATCTTCAGCGCCTTCATGTTCGCCCTGGGCTACGAAAAGACCGGTCTCGGCCGACGGATCGCCCTCCTGCTGGTCAAGGCCATGGGCCGCCGGACCCTGACCCTGGGCTACGCGGTGATGCTGGCGGACCTGGCCCTGGCGCCCTTCACGCCGTCCAACACCGCGCGCAGCGGCGGCACCGTCTACCCGGTGATTCGCAACCTGCCGCTGCTCTACGATTCCAAGCCCAACGACCCCAGCGCCCGGCGCATCGGCTCCTACCTGATGTGGGTGGCGATTTCCTCTACCTGCGTCACCAGCACCCTCTTCCTCACCGCCCTTGCGCCCAACCTGCTGGCCGCCGCCCTGATCGAGAAGACCGCCCAGGTGCACATCAGCTGGGGCCAGTGGTTCATCGCCGCCGCGCCCATGGGCATCCTGCTGCTGGCCGTGCTGCCGCTGTTGGCCTACTGGCTGTATCCGCCGGAGATCAAACGCAACGACCAGGTACCGCTGTGGGCGGCCAGGGAACTGGCCGAACTCGGCCCGCTGACACGCAACGAGAAGCTGCTGCTGGCCCTGGTGATCGGCGCCCTGGCGCTGTGGATCTTTGGCGCGGCCTGGGCCGATCCAGCACTGGTGGGGATCCTGGTCATCGTGCTGATGCTGCTGCTGAAGGTCATCAACTGGAACGATGCCCTGGGCAACAAGGCCGCCTGGAACACCTTCGCCTGGTTCGCCACCCTGGTGGCCCTGGCCGACGGCCTGACCCGGGTCGGCTTCGTCGCCTGGTTCGGCCAGTGGGTCGCCGGCCACCTGGGCGGCTTCCACGCCGGCACCGCCATGGTGGCGCTGGTGGTGGTCTTCTATCTCGCCCACTACCTGTTCGCCAGCTCTACCGCCCATACCACCGCCCTGCTCCCCGTGATGCTGGCCGCCGGCATGGGCATCCCCGGTATCGACCTGCCGGTATTTGCCCTGCTGCTGGGCACCTCGCTGGGGCTGATGGGCATCATCACCCCCTATGGCACCGGGCCAAGTCCGGTGTACTACGGCAGCGGCTACCTGCCCAGCGCGGACTACTGGCGACTGGGGACCATTTTCGGCGCGCTGTTCCTGCTGGTGCTGCTGGGGATCGGGGTGCCGTGGATCATGATGGTGGCGTGAGGGGTAGCTGGGCGTTCGGTGCCCAACGCCTGGGTTGGGGTGATCCGGGCGGATCGGCGTAGGTTGGGTTGAGCGATAGCGAAGCCCAACACTTTGGGCTATTGGTGCCCTAGCTACTTATAGGGGTTTGCTGGCGGCTCTTGTTTCGCCTGGCCGGCGACTCACTTTTCTTTGCTTGTGCAAAGAAAAGTAAGCAAAAGAAAGCACACCCCAACATTTCGGCCCTTCGCTGCGCTCCGGGTCCCCTCGCTCCGGTGCCGCTCCGGGGGCGCGGCACGAAGGGGCCTCCTGCCCCTCGCGCCTTGCTCGGCGTCCTGCCTCGCATCCCCCCTCCGCGACACCTACACTCGGCCTCACTGACGGGGGTGGGGCGCAAGCCTGAGACTGTGGTGTTAACAGGGCCGTAGCGTGGAAAACCGCGCAGCGTTTTCCACTGGAAGGTACAGACACTATCAGTGGACAAGGCTGCGCCGTTGTCCACGCTACAGACGGTTATGGCTCTTCAACCAACACTTTCAGGCTAGCGAACCGCCCCGTTCAGGAGGGCGAACGGCAGTGTCGTGGAGTGGGGCGAGCCGCATGGATGCGGCGAGAGGTCCAGTGGGCCATGGACGGCCCATCTGGACCGCCCCCGGAACGGCGCGGGCGTGAGCGGACCTGGAGCGAAGCGGAAGGCCGGATGGTCGGGGCAAGCGTTTTTGCTTACTTTTTTCGCGACTGAAAAAAGTAAGTCGCCCGGGTGGGCGAAACAAGAGCCACAAGCAGACCACGATGAACAGCCAGGGCACCATTAAGCCAAGGCACTTCGACCGACCTTCGCGATGTTGGGCTTCGCTATCGCTCAACCCAACCTACAGAACCCACCCATCCCCTCCCCCCAATAATTTCCCCTCCACCCGACCTTTTGCTTAGGGACCTAAGCATCCCTTCGGCGTAGAATCCACATTCTTAGTGTGCTTTCGATAACACCCGCAGAGGTCGTCATGTCCCACCGTATTCGCCATCCCGGTTTCGCCGCCAAGCGCCAGAGCGCCGAGCAGGCCGCGCAGTTCATCCGTCACGGCATGACCGTGGGCATGAGCGGCTTCACCGGGGCCGGTTATCCCAAGGCCGTGCCCGGCGCCCTGGCCCAGCGCATCACCGCCAGCCACGGCGCCGGCGAGCCCTTTCGCATCAAGGTGCTGACCGGGGCGTCCACCGCACCGGAGCTGGACGGTGCCCTGGCGCGGGTCGATGGCATCGAGTTGCGGGTGCCCTTCCAGTCCGATCCGGAGCTGCGCAGCCGCATCAACGCCGGCGGCCTGGATTACATGGACATCCACCTGGGCCAGCTGGCGGAAAAGGTGCGCTATGGCTTCTTCGGCAAGATCGATGTGGCGGTGGTGGAGATCGCCGCGATCCGCGAAGACGGTCTGCTGGTGCCCTCTTCCTCGGTGGGCAACAACAAGACCTGGCTGGACATGGCCGACGCGGTGATCCTCGAGGTCAATCGCTGGCAGCCCGACGCCCTGGACGGCATGCACGACATCTACACCGATGGCGCCCTGCCGCCCCACCGCACGCCCATTCCGCTGGCCCATCCCGGCGACCGCATCGGCTCGCCCTACCTGGAGGTGCCGCTGGACAAGGTAGTGGCCGTGGTGGAGACCGATGCCCCCGATCGCAACAGCCCGTTCAAGGCCCCCGACGCTGCCTCCCAGGCCATCGCCGCGCACCTGCTGGACTTTCTCCGCTTCGAGGTACGCCAGGGACGCATCCCGGCCAACCTGCTGCCGATCCAGTCGGGGGTCGGCAACATCGCCAACGCCTTCATGCAGGGCCTGGCCGAGAGCGAGTTCGAAGGGCTGACCGCCTTCACCGAGGTGATCCAGGACGGCATGCTGGAATTGCTCATCAGCGGCAAGATGGAATTGGCTTCGGCGACGTCCTTCTCCCTGAGTCCGGCGGGCATCGAGCGCTTCCTCGAACACGCCGAAGCGCTGCGCCAGCGCATCATCCTGCGCCAGCAGGGGGTGAGCAATCATCCGGAACTGGTGCGCCGTCTGGGCTGCATCGCTCTGAACGGCATGCTCGAAGCCGACCTCTATGGCAACGTCAACTCCACCCACCAGATGGGTACGGGGATGATGAACGGCATCGGCGGCTCCGGCGACTTCGCCCGCAATGCCTATCTGTCGGTGTTCATGGCGCCGAGCACGGCCAAGAACGGGCTGATCTCGACCCTGGTGCCCATGGTCAGTCACGTCGACCATACCGAGCACGATGTCTCGGTGATCGTCACCGACCAAGGCTTGGCCGACCTGCGCATGCTCAGCCCCAAGCAGCGCGCCCGGGCCATCCTCGAACACTGCGTGCACCCCAGCTTCCGCCCGGCACTGGAGGACTACTTCGCGCGCGCCCTGGCCGGCAGCCATGGCAAGCACACCCCGCACCTGCTGCCCGAGGCCCTGGCCTGGCACGAGCGCTACCTGGTCACCGGTAGCATGCTCGGCCCCGCCGCCCAGGAAGCCCACGACTGAAAGGCAAGGCGTCCGAGCCTACTCGGGCGCCCTTTCGCTCCGCCATCCCTGCCGTTCGTCGCCCATCTGCAACTAATTGTGACTTTTTGCCAGCGCGCTGTGTAAAAAGCTGTCCTGTCGGATTCCCAGCCGACATTCCGGGTGATAAAAGACGTGAAATCTCTGAGCAATGTCCTTGATCTGCAAGGGGCATTGCCGTTCGCGGTTGTTCTAATTCCGCCCCCTTTGAGAGCTGCTACCGTGAAGATCTGTCATCAACTCGCCGGCTTGTTGCTGGCTGGCTTGGTCGGGCTGAGTCCGGCCGTCCTGGCCCAGACCCCACCGAAGGTCAAGGCCGCGGCTGCCGCCACTGCCCAGCGCCTGGCCTCGAACCACGCCCTGGTCGTGGACCTCAAGACCAACCAGGTGCTCTTTTCCCAGAATCCCGATCAGGTCGCCCCCATCGCCTCGGTGACCAAGCTGATGACCGCCCTGGTGGTGCTCGATGCCAAGCTGCCGCTGGAGCAGACCATCGACATCGACATCAGCGAGAATCCGGCCATGCGCGGCATCTTCTCGCGGGTGCGCCTGGGCAGTCAGCTGACCCGGCGCGACATGCTGCAACTGGCGCTGATGTCCTCGGAAAACCGCGCCGCTACCAGCCTCGCCCACCACTATCCAGGTGGCCAGCGCGCCTTCGTCGCCGCCATGAATGCCAAGGCCCGCGCCCTGGGCATGAAGAACACCCGCTACGCCGAGCCCACCGGCCTGTCGCCGCTCAACGTTTCCACCGCGCGTGATCTGGTCACCCTGCTCAAGGCCACCGAACGCTATCCGCTGCTCGGTCAGCTCAGCACCACCCCGGAAAAGACCCAGGCCTTCCACAATCCCAACTATGTGCTGGGCTTTCGCAATACCAATCACCTGGTCTACAACGCCGACTGGAGTGTGCAGCTGACCAAGACCGGCTACACCGACAAGGCCGGTCACTGCCTGGTGATGCGCACCGTGATGGCCGGTCGTCCGGTGGCCTTCGTGGTGATGGACGCCTTCGGCAAGTTCACCCACATGGCCGATGCCACCCGCGTCCGCCGCTGGCTGGAAACCGGCGCCCTGAGCCCCCTGCCGGGCGCGCCCAAGGCGGGCCGCAGCACGGTATTGGCGCGGCAGTGACGCCCGCCTGAGCGAGTCCCGAAGCCGCGTTCCGACGCGGCTTTTTCATGCCTGGCGCTTTTCCACGGGTCGGATAGGCGCCGCCTCGCCTGGCAGGATCGGCGGCGGCGGACAATAGTTATCCCTAGCGCTGGAGACCGCAGTACCGGCACGCCCCCACGCGAAGAGGTGTCCCGATGAAGCCCGCTCTGTCACGTCGCCAACTCCTGCACTGCGCCTGCTGCCTGCCGGTGGCCGCTGCCCTGGCCCCGTTGGCCCTGCCTGCCCTGGCCGCGCCGGCCAAGGCCCACACTACCCTCACTGCCGAGCAGGCCCTGCAACGGCTGATCGACGGCAACCAGGGCTTCATGGACGACCAGCCCTTGCATGGAGAAACCAACCGTGATCGGCGTCTGGCGATCGCCAAGGGCCAGACGCCCTTTTGCGTGCTGGTGTCCTGTTCGGATTCGCGGGTCTCGCCGGAGCTGCTGTTCGGCCGTGGCCTGGGCGAGCTGTTTATCGTGCGCAACGCCGGCAACACCCTGGACACCACCGCCCTGGGCTCGGTGGAGTACGCCATCAGCCAGCTGGGGGTGCCGCTGATCGTGGTCATGGGCCATGAGAAATGCGGCGCGGTGGAAGCCGCGGTGGCGGTGGTGGAGCAGAACGCCCTCTATCCCGGTGCCATCGGCGCCATGATCGAACCCATCCTGCCGGCGGTGCTCAGCGCCCGCGCCGGCAATCCACCGGATCTGTTGGAAGCCGCGGTGCGCAGCAATGTGCAGCGCACGGTCCGGCGGCTGCGCGCGGCCTCCGAGCCGACCCTGCTCGCGCCGCAACAGGACGGTCGGGTCAAGGTGGTGGGCGCCTACTACACTCTGGAAAACGGCCATGTGGACTTCTTCGACGTCTGAGGCGGGCACCCCGTGCCTCAGGTGCGGTCTAGGGCTGTATCCCCTATATGGAAAGCCCCATGAGCAAAGACGCGATCGCCCACCAGTACTACGAGACCGTCACCGGCCGCTGCTGGCTGGATGACGTGCGCGAATGGCGCCGCTTGCAGGCCGAGGCCCAGGCCGCCGCCGATCGCTACCTGGCCTGCCCGGAGGATCTCGAGGCGCCCGAACGCCTGCGCCTGGAACAGACCTGGCGCGCCAGCAACGAAGAAGCCGGCGCCTTCTGGCAGCGCATGTGGGCGAATCTGGATCGCTAGTGAGCGGCAAAGGCCTCAGGTAGCGCTGGTGACAAGCTCCAGCAGGCCTTCGGGGACCAGTCGGCAGGTGTCGTCAAAGGAATCGAGCGAGCGCCAGGTGGCCATGAAAGCTTCACCATCGCTCTCTTGGCCGGGCAGCTCGGTCTGCGCATAGAGCTGCCGATCGGCAAATTCGGCCAGGTAGACCAGCACCACCTCGTGACCCGGCCGTCCCGCGTAGCTGAACAGCGATTCCAGGGCGCCCAGCAGCCTCAACTCGGCCAGCTCGACGCCCAGCTCTTCGCGGATCTCGCGATGCACGGCCGCCTGGCTGGTTTCGCCGAACTCCACGCCACCGCCCAGGGGCCGGCAGAAACTTCGGCCATCGTGCGGATCCTGCGTCTCACGCACCAGGATGCGGTTGCCCTGACGCAGGACACAGAGCGCCAGGACGCGGATCTGGCCGTTCATCACACCAGCCCTTCCGCCTTCAACTCGCTCTTGAGATAGGCGTAATACACCGGCGCCGCCACCAGCCCCGGCAGGCCGAAGGCCGCCTCGAACACCAGCATGGCCACCAGCAACTCCCAGGAACGGGCGCTGATCTGGCCGCCGACGATGCGAGCGTTGAGGAAGTATTCCAGCTTGTGGATGGCGATCAGGTAGCCCAGCGCCGCCACCGCGACCCAGATCGACAGCGACAGGCCGGCGATGAAGATCAGGGTGTTGGACATCAGGTTGCCGATCACCGGCAGCAGACCGAGGATGAAGGTGAGGATCACCAGGGTCTTGGCCAGCGGCAAATGGACGTCGAACAGCGGCAGCACCCCGAGCAGGAAGATGCCGGTCAGGGTGGTGTTGAGCAGGGAGATCTTGATCTGGGCGAAGACGATGTTGCGAAAGGCCTGGGCCACCAGGCCGAGCCGCACCAGCAGCGCGCCGGACAGCGGGCGCAGGCGCTCGGGATCGGGGGTGGGCTGCAGGGCGACGATGGCGCCGAGGATCATGCCGATCAGCACGATGACGAAGGTCCGCGCCGCATCCCGACCGAACAGCTGCAGTTGCGCCACATGGGCGCGCACCCACTCCACCAGCTCCTGCTTCATGCTATCGGCGTTGGCTGGCAGGTAGGCGTCCAGCGAGGGCGGTAACTGGGCGCGGGCACGCTCGGTGAGCACCATGAACTTGTCCAGCAGCCGCCCGGGGTTCTGGACTTCCTGGATGATGAAGCTGGTGAACCAGACGAAGAACAGCGTTAGCAGGCTCACCACCAGGGCGCCGAGCAGGGCCACGGCGAGCCAGCGCGCGCCGCCGCCGGGCATTTGCCGCTGCAGGCGCCCGGCCAGGGTGTTGACCAGTTCGTACACCAGCAGGCCGGCCAGCAGGCTGGGCAGGAGCTTGAGCGGGAGAACCAGATAGAGCGCGGTGAAGACGATGATCCAGCTGGCCAAGATGGCCTGGCGTTGCGTGAAGGCGTACATAGATTACCGGCGGCAGAATCCCTGCCCGCAGTCTGACAGTCTGCCGCCTCGCCGCCCAGCCTGGACAGCGAAGAAAGCCCGGACCTCTGTTACCCGGCATTACCCGGGCGGGCGCTGTTCAACCCATCTTCCTAGCCGGCCAGTTCGGCGGCGCAGACCTGCGCGCGGCCCTGGTGCTTGGCCGCATAGAGCTGCGCATCGGCGGCGGTGATCAGGGCGGCCGGATCGACGGCGGTGGGCGGCAGCGCGGTGGCCACGCCCAGGCTCAGGGTGACGTAGCCGGTCACCGAGGAATAGCCGTGGGTCAGACGCTGGTCGCGGACCTGCTGCAGCAGCCGCTCGGCGACCTGGCTGGCCCCCTCCAGATCGGTGCCCGGCAGCAGGCAGCCGAATTCCTCGCCGCCGTAGCGCGCCAGCAGGTCGTAGGGGCGGAACAGGCCCTGGCCCAGCGCCTGGGCGACCTGACGCAGGCACTGGTCGCCGGCCAGGTGGCCATAGTGGTCGTTGTAGGCCTTGAAGTGATCGATATCCATGAGGATCAGCGAAAACGGCGTGCCTTCTCGCTGGCTCTGGCGCCAGCCGCGAAGCAGCGCCTCGTCGAACTGACGCCGGTTGGCGACGCCGGTGAGGCCATCGACCAGGGCGATGCTGCGCAGGGCGTCACGTTGCGCCTTGAGGGTCAGCTGGGTGCGCACCCGGGCGCGGACGATGACCGGATTGATCGGCTTGCTGATGAAGTCCACCGCGCCCAGCTCCAGACCGGTCACCTCTTCGTCCGGGCCCTCCTGGCCGGTGACGAAGATCACCGGGATGGCGGCGGTGGCCGGATCGGCCTGCAGCCGGCGCAAGACCTCGTGGCCGTCGAGCTGGGGCATCATCACGTCGAGCAGGATCAGGTCCGGCTGCTGGGCCAGGGCCAACTGCAAGGCCTGGGCGCCGCTGGTGGCCATCAGGGTCTCGCAGTCCTGGCGAAAGAGCTCGTGAAGGATGCGGATGTTCAGCGGTTGGTCGTCGACGATCAGCAGCTTGGGCTTGCTGCGCCGCCCGGCGGCCTCGGCGGTCGGCGGTGTCATAGGGCTTCCTTCAGATCCGGCAGGGTGGTGAGCGCCGCGGCGAAGTCGAGGGTCT
Organism: Pseudomonas sp. Snoq117.2; assembly: GCF_900110545.1. Classification (NCBI taxonomy): domain Bacteria; kingdom Pseudomonadati; phylum Pseudomonadota; class Gammaproteobacteria; order Pseudomonadales; family Pseudomonadaceae; genus Pseudomonas; species Pseudomonas sp. Snoq117.2. The sequence continues at coordinate 16,267 of NZ_FOED01000018.1, forward strand.
CGACCTGGGCGCGCAAGAGGTCGTAGCGCACCTGGGCCTCGGCGCGGCAGTGCACCGGCAGCTCGGCGACCAGGTCCAGGGCGTCGAGGTTGCCCTGGCTGAGCAGCTGTTCGAGTTCGTCCAGCCGGGCGGGCCAGTCGACCTGGGTGTCAGTGTCAGGGTCGGTGTCCGCGTCGGTACGCACCGGCAGCGGCAGGATGTCGGCCAGGGCGCCGCGCAACTCGGCCAGGGCCTCGTCGAGCAGCTGTCGCAGAGTCGCCACTTCCATCGCCACCTCCGTGGGCACGCCCGTTCCGGCCTTGCCGGCGCGTTCGCCCTCGGCGGCGCGCGCGGCCAGGCGCTGGGCACCCATGGTGCCGGCGCTGCCCTTGAGGGAGTGTAGTACGGCGATCGCGGCTTCGCTGTCGGCGGCATGCCAGGCCCGGGCGAGGGCTTCCAGCAGACCGGCGGAGTCCTCGGCGAAGCGTTCCAGCAGCGAGCCGAACAGCCGGGCATCACCACCGAAGCGACGCAGGACGATGCTCAGGGGTTCCACCTGGCGATCCTCGGCGACCGGCGCGGCCGTGGGCGCGGCGTTCACCTCCTGCCCGGTCAGGCGCTGCAGGCGGGCGACCAGCAATTCCAGGTCGATGGGCTTGCCGATATGGTCGTCCATGCCGGCGGCGAGGCAGGCGTCGCGGTCGGTATGGGAGGCATTGGCGGTCATGGCCAGGATCGGCAGGGTGCGGAAGCGACCGTCGGCGCGGATGCGCCGGGTGGCTTCCAGACCATCGATGTCAGGCATCTGCATGTCCATGATGACCACGTCCAGCGGCGCGCCGGAGAGCACCCGCTCGACGCCCTCCAGCCCGCCCTCCGCCAGCTCCACCTGGGCGCCCTGGGCCAGCAGCAGTTCGGCGGCCACCTGACGGTTGAGGGCATTGTCTTCCACCACCAGCAGGCGCAGCCCGGCCAGGCGACGACTTTCGTCGACCACCGCGGCGGCGTGCACGCCAGCCGGGATCTCGGCGCCCAGGGCGCGCTCCACCACCTCGACGATCTGCGCCGGGGTCACCGGCTTGGTCAGGTAGTCATCGAAGGGAGCGTCGGCGCTCTGCTGGGTTTCGGTGAGGAAGTCGCGGCCGAAGCCGGTGAGCATGATGACCTTGGGTCGACTGGCCTGCTGGTGCTCGCGCAGTTGCCGGGCCGTGGCCAGGCCATCGCCGTCGGGCATGCGCCAGTCCATGAGCACCGCCTCATAGGGCTGCGCCTGCTGTTGGGCCTGGGCGACCTGCGCCAGGGCGGCGGCGCCGCTGGTAACCAGATCCACCTGCCAGCCGAGGGCCGCCAGGGTCTCCACCAGCACCTCGCCGACCAGGATGTTGTCGTCGGCCAGCAGCACCCGGCGGCGGACCGGCGCCAGCTGGGCCTCGCCCTGGCTGTCCACCGCCAGGGTGGCATCGAACCAGAAGCGGCTGCCCACCCCCAACTCGCTTTCCACCTGCAACTGGCCATCCATCAGCTCCACCAGGCGCTTGCAGATGGCCAGACCCAGCCCGGTGCCGCCAAAGCGCCGGCTGATCGAAGCCTCGGCCTGGGTGAAGCCCTGGAACAGCTGCTCCTGCTGGGCCGGGCTGATGCCGATGCCGGTGTCCTGCACCGAGAATTCCAGGCGCAGCTGGCCGTCCACGCGGGACAGCTGGCGCACGCTGACCAGTACCTGCCCCGCCTCGGTGAACTTGAGGGCGTTGCCGGCCAGGTTGATGAGGATCTGTTGCAGCCGCAGGCTGTCGCCGATCAGGGCGGTGGGCAACCCGGCGTCGAGGTGATAGTTGATCTCGACGTTCTTCTCGCCGCTGTTGCCGGAGAGCACCACGCCCAGGTTGCGCAGCACCTGCTCCAGGCTGAAGGGGTGCACATCCAGCTGCAGCTTGCCCGCCTCGATCTTGGAATAGTCCAGCACGTCGTTGAGCAGCCCCAGCAGCGAGCGTGCCGCCTGCTGGGCCTTGGTCAGGTAGTCGTCCTGACGAGCGTTCAGCGTGGTGCGCTGCAGCAACTGCAGCATGCCCAGCACGGCATTCATCGGCGTGCGGATCTCGTGGCTCATGTTGGCCAGGAAGGACGATTTGGCCTGGCTGGCCAGGTCGGCGCGGGTGCGTTCCTCGCGCAACCGGTTCTCCAGTTCCAGCTGTTCGGTGATGTCGCGGTTGATGCCCACCACCCGCAGCACGCGCCCGCGCGGATCGCGCTCGGTGCGGGCACCGGCGATGATGTGCCGCAGCGAGCCGTCCTGACGACGCACCCGGAACACCGGATCGAACACCGCGCGGCCAGCCATGGCGACGCCCAGGCGCTCTTCGGCGCTGACCAGGTCGTCGGCGTGCACGCGGTCGCGCCAGTCGTTGTAAGTGATACCGTTGGCGCGCTGGGCCTCGGTCCATTCGTAGAGCTCGAACATCCGCTCGTTACACTGCACCTGGCCGGTATCGGGCTGCCAGCACCAGATGCCCAGCTGGGCGACGTCGGCGGCCATGGTCAACTGGTCGCGGGCCTGCAGCAGCGCCTGGCGCTGGCGGCTCTGCTCGGTGATGTCGGCGATGATGGCCACCGCCAGGCGCTCGCCGTCGGTCCACATCACCCCCAGGCTCAGGGTCATGGGGAAGACGCTGCCGTCCGCGCGACGGCCTTCCATCTCCTGCCCCTGCGGACCGGCCTGGTCGTCGGGGATTTCCTGCGGACAGCTGAACAGCGCCTCGTAGCCGGCCAGATAGCCGGGGATCAGGCGGCGGATGGGTTGGCCGACCACCTCGTCGGCGCGATAGCCGAAGATGCGTTCGCCGGCCGGGTTGAAGGAGCGCACCAGGCCATGGCTGTCCACGGTAACGATGGGACTGACCGCGGTATCCAGGATCGCCCGGGTCAGGGCCAGGCTGGCGGCCAGCTCCTGTTCGGCGGCCTTGCGTTCGGTGACGTCCGAGGCGATGCCCAGGTAGCCGCTGATCTGGCCGGCGGCATCGCGCATGGTGGTCACCACCAGGCTGACGTCGCGGTGTTCGCCGTCGCGGCGGACAAAGGTCCACTCCCGGGCGTCGGCACCGGCGCGCTCGGAGCGCTCCACCAGCACCCGGAAACCGGCGACCGGCAGGCCGTACTCGGCTTCCAGGGCCGCACCCCGGGTCGCCAGCTCGTCCGGCAGATGGAAGTCGCTGGCCTGCCAGAGTCCCACCACCTCGGCGGCGCGATAGCCGAGCAGCCGCTCGGCGCCTTCGTTGAACAGGGTGATGCGACCGGCGCGGTCGGTGGCGATGATGCCCACCTCGGAGGCCGCGCGCAGCACGTCGCCGAGCAGGCGGTTGGTCTGGCTGAGTTCGGCGGTGCGCTGGGCCACTTGCTCTTCCAGTCGGGCATTGAGGGCCAGGATCTCAGCCTGGGCGGCCTTTTGCAGCGAGATGTCGCGCACCGTCTTGGAAGCGCCGACCACCCGGCCGTCACGACCGCGCATGGGCGAGACGCTGACGAGGACGTCGATCAGGTGACCGTCGCGGTGCTGACGACGGGTCTCGAAGTGCGGCACCGGCTCGCCGCGGCCGATGCGCGCGAGCACCGACCACTCCTCGTGCTCAAGCTCCGTGGGCACCACCAGATCGAGCAGGCGCTGGCCCACGGCTTCGCTGGCACGGTAGCCGAACAGCTCTTCCGCGGCGTGGTTCCAGCTCAGCACCACGCCCTGGAGGTCCTTGCTGATGATGCCGTCGGAGGAGCTTTCCACCACCGCGGTGAGGTTGGCCTGATCCTGCTGGTACTGGCGGCGCCGCTGGCGGGTGGTGAACAGCGCGAAGGTCAGGCCGGCGGCCAGCAGGCTGACCAGCTTGCCGACCAGATGCACCAGGGGTATCGAGACCAGGTTGAGGCCGGCGATGAAGGCCGGGGTGGCGGTAAACGCCATCTGCCAGCGCCGCCCATAGACATCACGGGTGGCGCTCACTTCCGAGAGTCCCTCGGCGACCGGCTCCCGGGTATCGCCGCGGGTATAGAACAGCGTGGGCCGCGCCGGCTCGGTCACGTCGGTCAAGCGGATCAGCAGACCCGGGATATCCAGGCGCAGGCTGCCGAACAGTTCCTCGATGCTCAGGGGCACATAGGACCAGCCAAGGGTAGCGGCCTCGCGGCGTGCCAGGTCCTTGGGCAGCAGGCCGTCACGGTAGATGGGCAGCATCAGCAGCAAGCCGCGCTCGGGCGGTTGATAGGCCTGCAACTCCACAGGCCCCGACAGGTGCATGCTACCCCGCTGCATGGCCAGCACCGCCGTCTCGCGGCGTACCGGCTCAGACGCCGCATCCATGCCGACGGCACGCTGGTTGAGCGCCACCGGCTCGACGTACTGGACGACGAACCTGTCGCCGCCATGGGGCGCGAAACTGCGAATGGCGAAGTCCGGCCAGCCATCGGCGCGCGCTTCGTGGACGAAGCGCTCTTCCTCGCCGACGGGAACCCGGCGGATGAAGCCTATGCCACGGGCCCCGCGAAACTCCTGGTTCAGGTCGTGGGTACGACCGTAGTGCTCCAGCAGTTCCCGCGACAGCCCCGCGCCGGCCACCACGATGACGTCACGCATGCCGCTCAGGCTGTACTCATAAACCCGCAGCCGCTCGGCGATCTGCTCGCGCACGTCGGTCGCCGCCGCGTTGAGGGCCGTCTGTACCTGTCGCTCGTTACGCTCGGTCAGATGGCGCATGGTCAGGCTGGTCAGCAGGACGCCGAACAGAAAGACGCCGAGACTCCAGCGTACGCGAGAGGATTTGCACAGCCTGCTGAACATGAAGCCCCTGGTGGCAAAGGGTGCCACGCCGTAGGTTAGGCGGTGCCAGGCCGGGCCGGCGCCGTGCTGGACGCGGGCCGCTAGCAGACCTGGCGGTAACGCTTAGCCCATCGGCGGGAAAAAAGACTTTCTTGATGCCATAGATCGCCGGCCTGGCTGGACCCCAGCGGCGAAGGCGCTAAAAACAGCAGACCAGAGCGAGTTCGCGCGCTAATTAGTTTTACTTTTTCTGACGAATGGCAGGCGGACCACGGCGTTCACGCGCGCGTTGCTGACCTGCTGGACAACAAAAAGGGAGAGCCAACCTGAGGTCAGCTCTCCCTTTCGAGGGTTGCCGCGAGGGCTAGATGCGGAAGCCGCCCACCAGTCGCTGCAGGCGACCGGCCTCGGCTTCCAGGGCGGTGCAGGCCGCCAGAGTGGCCTGAAGGTTGTCGACGCCCTGCTGGTTCAGCAGGTTGATCTCGCTGATGTCCATGTTCAAGGTCTCCACCACCGAGGTCTGTTCCTCGGTCGCCGTTGCGACGGACTGATTCTGGCCGTCGATCTCGCCGATGCGCTCGGTCACGCTGCCCAGGCGTTCACCGGCGCTCTTGGCCACCTGCATGCTGTGGGCGCTCTGCCGCTGGCTTTCCTGCATCAGGGCCACGGCGTCGCGCGAGCCGGTCTGCAGCTCTTCGATCATCTGCTGGATCTGCTGCGCCGAACTCTGGGTGCGGCTGGCCAGGGAGCGCACCTCGTCGGCCACCACGGCGAAGCCACGTCCGGCTTCACCAGCCCGCGCCGCCTCGATGGCGGCGTTGAGCGCCAGCAGGTTGGTCTGCTCGGAGATGCCGCGGATGACTTCGAGGATCTGGCCGATGTTGGCGGTCTTGCCGTTGAGGGCTTCGATGTGTTCGCAACTGGTGCCGATTTTGCTCGACAGCGCCTGCATGGCGTGCAGGGCTTCGTCGAGCACCTCGCGCCCCTCCTCGCCCTGGGCGCGGGCCGTGCTGGCCTCGCCCGAGGCGTGGGCGGCGTTGCGGGCGATCTCCTGGGCGGCGGCGCCCAACTCGTTGATCGCCGCGGCCACGCTGGTGGTGCGCTGGGCCTGGATATCGGACTGTTGCATGGACGACTGCGAGGCCTCCAGCACCCGGCGGGTACTCTGATTCAGCTCGCCAGTGGTCTGGGCCACATCGCGGATCGAGGTATGGATCCGCGCCACGAACTTGTTGAAGGCCTCGGCCAGGGCGCCGAATTCGTCGCGGGACTGCACCGGCAACCGGAGGGTCAGATCGCCCTCGCCTTCGGCGATGTCGTCCATGGCGCGGGTCAGGTCGTGCAACGGGCGCAGCAGCACGCGAATCAGCAGACCTAGCAGTAGGATGATGGCGATCACCGCCACCAAGGTGGCGACGATGGCCAGGTTACGCGCCTGGGTCACCGGGGCATAGGCCTTGGCCTGGTCGATGGACAGCGCCAGGTACCACTTGACCGAGGGCAGGCCCGCGACCGGGGTAAAGCTCACCAGCCGCTCGCTGCCGCCCTGCAGGACGTGGTGGAAGCCCGGGGCCAGGCTCGGGGTCTGCTCGGGGAAGACGTCCTTGAGGGATTTCAGCACCTGGTCAGCGTGGCTGCTGACCAGGATCTTGCCGTCGCCGTCCACTAGGAAGGCCTCGCCCAGGCCACCGGCGTCCAGCGAGGTGATCATCTTCATCAGGCTGTCCATCACCAGGTCACCGGCCACCACGCCGATCAGCTTGCCGTTCTGCAGGACCGGCGCGGCAATGGTGATGCACAGGAAGCTCTGCGGCGGTGCGGTGAGATAGGGCTCGGTGAGGATGGGGCCACCGGCGCTGACCGCGGCCTTGTACCAGTCGCGCTGGCGAGCGTCGTAGCCGGCCTCCATGGGGGTATGGGGGCGGTCGGTAAAGGTGCCGTCGACCTCACCCAGGTAGGTGGAATCGAAGTTGCTCGTGTAGAGCTTCTGTTCGAGCAGGCCTGCGACATTGGCCGGGCTGCTGTCACGGCTGAGCGCCTGGGCCTGGCTGTCGATCAGCTTGACCCGCGCATCCAGCCAGTAGGCGATGTTGCCGGCGGTGATGCGGCCGATCTCGCCCAGGGAGGCTTCTAGGCTCTGGGTGATGGCCTGGCGCTGCAGATAGGCGTTGAAACTGGCGAAACCGGCCAGGGCGATGGTCACCACCAGGGCGGCCGCCAGCAGGATCTTGTGGCTGAATTGGAGCGAGCGTTTCATGGATACCACGCGAAAGGCTTAGGAAAGGCCAGCCGCGCTCCTCGCACATGCTGATTGCGATAATTATCTGGAGGGCAAACCGACCTGGGACGGTCGAGAGCGCACTATTACGGTAAAATCTGACTTTTAGCTGGCACCAGCCGATAAACGCTCTCACAACGCCGATGCCCGGCCAGCGCGCCCTACAGCAGGCTGAATCCTTTCAGTAGCAGCAGGCCCAGATTGGTGGTCAGCATCCCGCCCAGGGTACTGAGCACCACGATGGTGGCCGCCAGCTGGGCATTGCTGCCGGCGGCGCGGGCCATGACGAAACTCGAGGCGGCCGTCGGGCAGCCCAGGTAGAGGAAGAGAATGCCCAGCGCCGGCCCCTGGATGCCCAGCGCCAGGGCGCCCAGCACGCCCAGCAGCGGAATCCAGACGATCTTCCACAAGCTGGCACCCACCGCCAAGCCACTGCTTTCGCGCAGCGAGGCCAGCGACAGGGTGGCGCCGATGCACATCAGCGCCAGCGGCAGGGTGAGCCCGGCGAAATAGCGCGCCGAGGTGTCCAGCCAGCGTGGCAGCTGCCACTGGAAATAGGCGAAGGGAATCGCCACCAGGATGCCGATGATCAGCGGGTTGCCGAGGATGCTGCGCAGCAGGGTGCGCCAGTTGGCCTCCAGCTGCGGACTGTAGAGCGCCAGCACGATGGTCGAGAGCACGTTGTAGAAGAGGATGACCATGCCGGCCATGATCCCGCCCACCGACAGACCGTAGTCGCCGTACTGGGTGGCCGCGAGGGCCAGGCCGACGATGCCGCAGTTGCCGCGGAAGGCGCCTTGCACGTAGACCCCGCGATCGGCATGAGGGCAGCGCCAGATCGCCCAGCCCCAGGCAGCGAGAAAGCTCACCACCGTGGCCAGGGCGAAGTAGCCCAGCAGCAGCGGTTGCAGGGCTTCGCCGAGGTCGGCCTTGAGGATGCCGAGAAACAGCAGGGTCGGCATGGTGGCGCGAAACACCAGGGCGGACGAGGTATTGATGAAGGCGGTATCGATCCAGTTCAGCCGCTTGAGCACACAGCCGAGCAGCACCAGGGCGAAGACCGGGGCGGTGACGTCGAAGGTCGCCTGGACCAGGGCAAGCACGTCGGACATGGCAGAAGGCATCGCGGAAACGGCTCGCGATGGTAGCAGGCACGGCGCGCCACGGGTCCCTTCCTTCCGTCATCGCGAAGTGACATCAATCAATGCTTAGCTTACTATCTACCCGCCCGATTCAGACGACGCCCCCGATCCATCCCTCGCTTCGCCTCAGCGCGACCGCTCTAGCCTCCTGCCAAGGAAGCCGGCGAAGGGGTGGAACAATAAGACAGACAACAGGTTCAGACGTAGCAGACGACAGATCCGCATGCGGTTCCGATTTGCGATGTCGTCGATCGAGTCGAAGTCTCTTTTCACGATTGCATTGCGAGCGCTGCCATGACTGTCACTTCCAACGCGAGACCGGGAGGCCTGCCTGCCAGGTTACTCGGCATCCTGTTCATGCTCCTGGGCCTGGGCCTCTTGGGGCTGGGCATCAAACTGGCCACCCTCGGGGGCTCCCTGTACTACCTCGGCGGCGGCGTGCTGCTCGCCCTGAGCGGTTACCTGCTGTGCATCCGGCGGGCCAGCGGGGTCTGGGTCTATGCCTTCTTCCTGGTGGTCTCCACCGCCTGGGCTGTATTGGAAGTCCAGTTCGACTGGTGGCAACTGGTGCCGCGCCTGGCGCTCTGGTTCGTCCTTGGCCTGGTCCTGCTGATCCCGGTGTTCCGCCGTCCGCTGGACAGCCGTAGCGGCGGCCTGCCACTGGTCGGTTCGCTGGTGATCGCGGCGGTCGTCGCCCTGGTCGCCCAGTTCGTCAACTACAACCGTCTGGACGGTGACCTGGGCCGCGACACCGCCGGCACCGAAAGCGCCGCCCCGACCGCCGCCGATGGCGACTGGCCGTCCTATGGCCGCACCGCCTTCGGTGATCGCTACTCGCCGCTCAAGCAGATCGACGTCAACAACGTGAAGAATCTGGAGCCCGTCTGGACCTTCCGTACCGGCGACATCCCCGGCCCGAACGATCCCCAGGAGACCACCGCGGAAAACACCCCGCTCAAGGTCAACGGCATGCTCTATGTCTGCACGCCGCACAGCCAGGTGATCGCCGTGGACCCCGACAGCGGCAAGGAAATCTGGCGCTTCGATCCCAAGCTGAGCACCCAGCACGCCGACAGCTTCAAGGGCTGGGCGCACATGACCTGCCGCGGCGTGGCCTATCACGACGACGCCACCTACGCTGGCACCACCACCGCGGGCCAGAGCCCGGCCACCGGTAGTGCCATCCCGGTCGATGAGCAGAGCACCCCGGCCGCCAGCAGTTGCCCGCGGCGCCTGTTCCTGCCCACCGCCGACACCCGCCTGATCGCCATCAACGCCGACACCGGCAAGGTGTGCAGCGACTTCGGCGATAACGGCCAGGTCGATCTGACCGCCAACATGGGCAGCTTCACGCCCGGCGGCTACTACTCCACCTCGCCGCCGGCGGTGACCCGCAACCTGGTGATCATCGGTGGCCACGTCACCGACAACGTCTCCACCGATGAGCCGTCCGGTGTGATCCGCGCCTACGACGTGCACACTGGCAAGCTGGTGTGGAACTGGGACAGCGGCAATCCGGACGCCACCGCGCCCATCGCCGCTGACGGCATCTATACCCGCAACTCGCCCAACATGTGGTCGATGATGGCGGTCGACGAGAAGGTCGGCATGGTCTATCTGCCCATGGGCAACCAGATGCCCGACCAGTGGGGCGGCAACCGTACCCCGGCGTCCGAGAAGTACAGCGCCGGCGTGGTCGCCCTCGACATCGCCACCGGCAAGGTGCGCTGGAACTATCAGTTCACCCACCATGACCTCTGGGACATGGACGTCGGCGGTCAGCCGACCCTGGTGGACATCAAGACCGCAGGCGGCGTGAAACCCGCACTGATGGCCTCGACTAAGCAGGGCAGCATCTATGTGCTGGACCGCACCAATGGTCAGCCCATCTACCCGATCACCGAAACCCCGGTGCCCCAGGGCGCGGTGGAAGGTGATCGCACCTCGCCGACCCAGCCGGTCTCCTCGATCAACCTGGCGGCGCCGACCCTCAAGGAAAGCGACATGTGGGGCGGTACGCCCTTCGACCAGGCGCTGTGCCGCATCGCCTTCCGCGAGCACCGCTACGAGGGCATCTACACCCCGCCGTCCACCCAAGGTTCGATCGTCTATCCGGGTAACTTCGGCGTGTTCGACTGGGGTGGTATCTCGGTCGATCCGGTGCGCCAGATCGCCTTCCTCAACCCCAGCTACATGGCCTTCACCTCCAAGCTGGTCCCCCGTGAAGAGATCGCCAATCAGCCGGCGCGCAAGAGCGAGACCGAGGGCATCCAGCCCAACAAGGGCGCGCCCTATGGCGTGATCCTGTCGGCCTTCCTGTCGCCCCTGGGCCTGCCCTGCCAGGCACCTGCCTGGGGCTACGTGGCGGGTCTCGACCTGACCACCGGCAAGCTGGTCTACAAGCACAAGAACGGCACCGTGCGCGACAACTCGCCGGTTCCGCTGCCCCTGCCCATGGGCGTGCCCAGCCTGGGCGGCACCGTCACCACCGCCGGTGGCGTGGCCTTCCTGAGCGGCACCCTGGACCAGTACCTGCGCGCCTATGACGTGAAGAACGGTAAGGAACTGTGGAAAGGCCGCCTGCCGGCCGGTGGCCAGACCACCCCCATGACCTACACCGGCAAGGACGGTCGCCAGTACGTGCTGGTCTACGCCGGCGGCCATGGCTCGCTGGGCACCAAGCAGGGTGACTACGTGATGGCCTTCGCCCTGCCCGAGAAGAAGTAAGGGCGCCCGCGCCCGAACTCCCCTCTCTTCCGGGAGAGGGTCCGGGGCGAGGATGCTTCGAGCACTTTGACATCCTGTTGGAACCCCCCTCGCCCCACCCCGAAATCCCGGCCTGGCCGGGATTTTTTTCGCCTGGGTTTTTCTTTCTATGAAAAGAGCCCCCTGGCACCTAAGGCTCGGCGGAAAAGGCTGCGCTGTTCTCCACGCTACCGGGTCAAGACCGTGCCTCGAACGCTCCCTCTCCCCCTGGGAGAGGGCTGGGGTGAGGGCAAACCCCGCTCCATCCCGTCCACCCGACTCGGTTAAGCTACCCCCATGCCCAGCTCCCCGCCCCACCACCGCCGCCTGCGCCTGGCCAACGGCCTGGCCGTCGCCCTGCTGCACGATCCCGAGCTGCCCCAGGCCGCTGCCCTGGTGCGCATCGGCGCCGGCAGTCACCAGGCGCCGCGGGCCTATCCGGGGCTGGCGCACTTTCTCGAACACCTGTTCTTTCTCGGCAGCCGCCGCTATCCGGCGGCGGACGGCCTGATGCCGCTGGTGCAGCGTCTAGGCGGCGAACTCAACGCCAGCACCCGCGAGACCACCACCGACTTCTTCTTCGCCCTGGCGCCCGAACACCTGGCCGCCGGCCTCGCTCGCCTGCTGGACATGCTCGCCGCACCGCTGCTGGCAGCGGACGCCCAGCGCCGCGAGCGCGAGGTGTTGCACGCCGAATTCATCGCCTGGTCGCGCAGCGCCGATACCCGCCGCGACCTGGCCCTGGCAGCCGGATTGCCCACGGACCATCCAGCCGCCGGCTTCCATGCCGGCAACCGATACAGCCTGCCGCTGCAAAGCCCTGCCTTCCAGAGGGCGCTGCGCGACTTCCAGCGCCAGCAGTACTGCGCGGAGAACGCCCTGCTGGTGCTGGCCGGGCCGCAATCGCTGGCCGAACTGGCAGAGCTTGCCCGCGAGCACGGTGCCCTGCTGCCCTCCGGTCCTGCACCCAGCAACGCAATGCCTCGATCACTCCCGGCCACAGGCGAACACTGGCAGACCAGCAGCGCCTCGCCGCCAATGCTGGCCCTGCAATTCGCCCTCGACGACCTGCCGCCTGGCAGCTGGGAAGCGGTGGAGCTGCTGGAAGCCCTGCTGCTGGGCGACCATCCCGGCGGTCTGCCCGTGACCCTGCGCCAGGCGGGCTTGGCCGAACGCCTGAGCCTCGCCTGGCCCTATCGCCAGGCACGCCAGGGCCTGTTCCGGCTGGATCTCTCGCCCGGGGCCCAGGCCAGCCCCAACGATCTGACCGGCGCCCTGTTCACCTGGCTGGCTGCCCTGCGCCAGACGCCCCTGGCTGCCTTGCAGCAGGGCCATGCCGAACGCGTCCAACGCCAATGGGCCACCCTGCCCGCCCTGGCGCGGGTGCGGCGCCTGGGCGAACGCCTCTGGCTGGATCGGCAGGGAAACACCTGGCCACAACCGGTCCTCTCGGCTGCCGCCCAGGCGGCCTGGCCACGGCTACTCGCCCAGCTGCTGCCGGAACGGCTCACTGGCTTCGCCGCTGGCTTGGCCAATCCACCGAGCGTGCCGGCCCCCGTGGCCACCACCTTTGCCCTGCCCCCGCCCAATCCGCTGCTCGCTGACCCAGGCACTCCAGGTACTCTGGCTACGCAACCCTGGCCAATCAGCCCCGCCCTCGCGCCCCAGCAGCGCGAAGGCCTGCTGTTCCTGGGCTGGCGGTGGCCGGGGCCGGTACCGGTCGCGCCTGACGCCCAGGTGCTGGGCGCGTTACCGCGGCTGGCCGCCGAGGCGGGCGTGAGCCTACGTTGGAGTCCACCTGGGGCACCCTGGGAATTGCGGCTGCAGGGCTGGGCCGCGGCGCTGCCGGCGGTGCTGGAGCAGGTGCTCGACAGGCTGGTGGCAGAGCTGGATAACATCGGACCGGCATCGGTGGTACCACCCGAACCCATGCTGATCCGCCAGTTGCTCAAGGTCCTGCCCGAGCGACTGCCGAACGGCATGGCTTTAACCGTCAGTGAAGGCGGACCGCGCTGGCAAGCCCTGGCCTGCGGCCTGCCCAAGGCGACGCAGGCATCCCTGGCCGCCGTCACCCCGCCGCCTCGGCCCCAGGCAGGGCCGCTGGGCGAGTCGCACAGCTTCACCGGTCGCCACTGGCACCCCGAACCCAGCGCCGACGCCCAGCAAGCGTTGCTGCTGTTCTGTCCGCAACCCGATGCGCGCCCCACCACCGAAGCCGCCTGGCGGCTGCTGGCGGCGCGCCTGCAGGGACCGCTGTTCCAGCGCCTGCGTAGCGAGCGGCAACTGGGCTATGCGGTGTTTTCCGCCTATCGCCAGCTGGGCGATCAGAGCGGCCTCTTGATCGGTGTCCAGTCGCCCCATGCTCGGGCGGCGGAGATCCTGGCGGAAATCGAGAGCGGTTTGGCTGACAGCCTGGCCGCCATACAGGCCGAGTCCGCGACGCTGGCGCAGAACATCCGCCAGCTGGTACGCGACTTCAGCCCCGCCACCACTCAACGCGCCGCTCTGGCCGAGCGCCTCTGGTGGGGCTTCCAGCGCAGCGGTGCGCTGGATCTCGCGCCCTTGCAAGCAGCCCTGGCCGCCCTGGACGACAAGGCCCTGCAGCAGGCCTGGCAGCAGCTCACCGCCGCCGAGGCGCCGCGCTTCGTCCTGGCCAATGCCGCCACGCCATCTGGCTGGATGTCATAGCTTTCAACACTTTCCCGGGAGCGTGGGCCGCTGCTGGCGGTCAATCTGTTGCAGGATCGGTAAGACAGTTATGTCCGCCGGACCGCCGGCGATTCGTCGCGGCAAAAACCCTTAGCTAGGTAACATTTGTTAAACTCAGCGACCGGATCCATCCGGCTTTCGCAGTCAAAGAGGAGACCTCCCATGTGGACCAAGCCTGCCTACACTGACCTGCGCATCGGCTTCGAAGTCACCATGTACTTCGCCAACCGTTGATGCGCCCCACGCCCCGGTCCGCCGGGGCGTACTTTTTTCAGGTTCGACCTTTCCCATGCATATCCAGATTCTCGGCTCCGCCGCCGGCGGCGGCTTTCCCCAGTGGAACTGCAATTGCCCCAATTGCGACGGCTTCCGCAAGGGCACCCTCAGGGCCCAGGCCCGCACCCAGTCTTCCATCGCCCTGTCCGACGACGGGGTGAACTGGATCCTGTGCAACGCCTCGCCCGACATCCGCGCCCAGCTCGCCAGCTTCGCCCCGTTGCAGCCGGCGCGGGCGCTGCGCGACACCGGTATCCGCGCCATCGTCCTGCTGGACAGCCAGATCGACCATACCACCGGGCTGCTCAGCCTGCGCGAGGGCTGCCCCCATGAGGTGTGGTGCACCGACATGGTCCACCAGGACCTCACCACCGGCTTTCCGCTGTTCAACATGCTCCAGCACTGGAACGGCGGGCTCAGCTGGCAGCCCATCGCCCTGAGCGGCAGCTTCACCATCCCGGCCTGCCCGAACCTGGAATTCACGCCCTTCCCGCTGCGCAGCGCCGCGCCGCCGTATTCGCCCCATCGCCACGATCCGCACCCGGGCGACAACCTGGGGCTGCTGGTCCATGACAGACACACCGGCGGCAAACTGTTCTATGCCCCGGGCCTCGGTCAGCCGGACGCGGCCCTGCTGGAGCTGATGGGCCAGGCCGATTGCCTGCTGGTGGACGGCACCCTCTGGACCGACGACGAGATGCAGCGTCGCGGCGTGGGCACCCGTACCGGCACCGAGATGGGCCACCTGCCGCAGAGCGGTCCCGGCGGCATGCTGGAGGTGCTGGCCGGCTTCGAGCGCCAGCGCAAGGTGCTGATCCACATCAACAACACCAATCCGATCCTGGACGAAGACTCCCCCGAGCGCGCCATCGTCGCGCGCCAGGGCGTGGAAGTCGCCTGGGACGGGATGTCCATCGAGTTGTGAACGCCATGCCCAACGCCCTCACGCCCGCCGAATTCGAAGCCGCCCTGCGCGCCAAGGGCGACCTCTACCATATCCACCACCCCTATCACGTGGCCATGTACCAGGGTCGCGCCAGTCGCGAGCAGATCCAGGGCTGGGTAGCCAATCGCTTCTACTACCAGGTCAACATACCGCTCAAGGACGCCGCCATCCTGGCCAACTGCCCGGACCGCGAGATCCGCCGGGAGTGGGTGCAGCGCATCCTCGACCACGACGGCGAGCCCGGCAGCGAAGGCGGCATCGAGGCCTGGCTGCGCCTGGCCGAGGCCACCGGCCTGGATCGCGAGCAGGTGCTCTCCCAGGAACTGGTGCTGCCCGGGGTACGCTTCGCGGTGGATGCCTACGTCAACTTCGCCCGTCGCGCCTCCTGGCAGGAAGCCGCCAGCAGCTCCCTGACCGAGCTGTTCGCGCCGCAGATCCACCAGTCGCGGCTGGACGCCTGGCCGACCCACTACCCCTGGATCGATCCGGCCGGCTACGAGTACTTCCGTACCCGCCTGGGTCAGGCCCGCCGCGACGTCGAACACGGCCTGCAGATCACTCTGCAGCACTACACCACCTGGGAATCCCAGCAGCGCATGCTGGAGATCCTGCAGTTCAAGCTGGACATCCTCTGGAGCATGCTCGACGCCATGAGCATGGCCTACGAACTGCACCGCCCGCCCTATCACAGCGTCACCAGCGAGCGCCGCTGGCACCGAGGAATCGACCTATGAGCTTCGACCGCACCCAGGTGCCGCGCTGGCGTCCCGGCTACCGCTTCCAGTTCGAGCCGGCGCAGGACGCCCATGTGCTGCTCTATCCCGAGGGCATGATCAAGCTAAACGACAGCGCCGCCGCCATCGGCGGGCTGATCGACGGCCAGCGTGACGTGACGGCCATCATCGAAGCCCTCGACGAACGCTTCCCCGGCGTGCCTGAACTGGGTGCGGACGTCGAGCAATTCATGGAGGTCGCCCGTGCAGAGCACTGGCTCCTGCTCGGCTGATACGTCGCTGCCTGGAGTGCCCATGCAACTCCCGCAGCCGCCGGTCATAACCAAGCCGAATGTCGGCCTGCCGTTGTGGCTGCTGGCCGAGGTCACCTATCGCTGCCCACTGCAGTGCCCCTATTGCTCCAACCCTCTGGACTTTGCCACCCAGGGCCGCGAGCTGACCACCGAACAGTGGTTCAAGGTGATGGCCGAGGCACGGGAGATGGGCGCCGCCCAGATCGGCTTCTCCGGGGGCGAACCCCTGGTGCGCCAGGACCTCGCCGAGCTGATCCGCGAGGCGCGCCGGCTGGGCTACTACACCAACCTCATCACCTCCGGCATCGGCCTCACCGAGGCGCGCATCGCTGAATTCAAGGAGGCCGGCCTGGACCATATCCAGATCAGCTTCCAGGCCAGCGACGAACAGGTGAACAACCTGCTGGCCGGCTCGAAGAAGGCCTTCGCCCAGAAGCTGGCCATGGCCAAGGCGGTCAAGGCCCATGGCTACCCGATGGTGCTCAACTTCGTCACCCACAGGCACAACATCGATCGCATCGACCAGATCATCGACCTCTGCCTGGCGCTGGAAGCCGACTTCGTCGAACTCGCCACCTGCCAGTTCTATGGCTGGGCCGAGCGCAATCGCGCCGGTCTGTTGCCGACCAAGGCCCAACTGGAGCGCGCCGAAGGCATCACCAATGAATACCGCGCGCGCCTCAAGGCCGAGAACCATCCCTGCAAGCTGATCTTCGTTACCCCGGACTACTACGAAGAGCGCCCCAAGGCCTGCATGGACGGCTGGGGCAAGCTGTTTCTCACCATCACGCCGGACGGCACCGCCCTGCCCTGCCACGGCGCCCGGCAGATGCCCATCGCCTTCCCCAACGTGAAGGAGCAGGACCTCAGACACATCTGGTACGACTCCTTCGGCTTCAACGTCTACCGCGGCTACGACTGGATGCCCGAGCCCTGCCGCTCCTGCGACGAGAAGGAAAAGGACTATGGCGGCTGCCGCTGCCAGGCCTTCATGCTCACCGGCGATGCGCGCAACGCCGATCCGGTCTGCGCCAAGTCCCCGCACCACGACCTCATCCTCGCCGCCCGCCAGGAAGCCGAGACCGCGACCCAGCGGATCGAAGACCTGCACTTCAGGAACGAGCGCAATTCGCGGCTGATCGCCAAGGCCTAGGGACGGCGGCGGCGCCAGGCACGCCAAGGTCGCCGCTGGAATCCAGGCCCCCGCGCCAAGGCGCAGGCTAGCGACGGGACTCACCACCCACGGCTCCGAGGCGTTTGCCTCCCGGCCGGGCAGTGACCATACTGCCCGGCCGGACCTTTTCCCCCGCCTCGTCATGCCTTCGATACGCCCGCTGCGCCCTGCCGACATCCCGGCCGTCCTCGCCATCCAGGCGGCCAACTATCCCGCCGACCTGCTCGAAGACCACGCCTTCTACGCCAATCGCCTGGAACTCGCCCCGGAACACTGCTGGGCGGCCCTGGACGCCGAGGCGCGGCTGCAGGGCTATCTGATCGCCTATCCCTGGGACGACGGCCTGCCACCGGTGCTGGGCACCCGCCTGGAGCAGCTGCCGGGCGCGGCCTCGACCTGGTTCCTGCACGACTGCGCCGTACATCCCGCCGCCCAGGGCCAAGGTGTGGCCGGGCGGCTCTATCGCCACGCCAAGGGCCAGGCCCGGCGCGCCCGCTTGCGCCAGGGGCGGCTGGTATCGCTGTCCAACGCCATCGGCTACTGGCAGCGCCATCACTATCATCCGGTCCCGGCCGACGCCGCACTCGAGGCCAAACTGGCCGGCTATGGCGCCGGCGCCTGCCTGATGCAGCGCACCCTCGATACCCCGGACAGCGACCACTCGTAAAACCTGCAAATCTAAATGCAAGTATTTCGCTTTCGCCTTAACATGGCCTAGCCCAGGAGGGCCTCCGCTGCCCGGCGCTCTGGCGCGGGTATCTTGATCGCCGCTACAAGGAATCCCTGATGAACATCGCTCCAGCGTCTTCGGCCAAGGGCCGGCGCGTCTTTTCCGTCACCCTGCTGGCCGCCCTGCTGGCGCTGGGCGGGCAGGCCGCCCAGGCGCGCTCCAGCTTCGAAGCCCCCGATCCGGACTACCACGGCGAGATCAAGGCCAGTCCCGTCAGCGGCACCGCCATCCTGGCCGGCAGCGAGGTCGCGCTGGACGGCCGCGGCTTCACCCCCGGTCAGCAGATCACCCTGTCGCGCGGTGGCGTGGCGCTCAATCCCGACGCCGCCTACGTGGCCGACGCCCAGGGCACCTTCAAGGCGACCCTGCGCATTCCGGAAGACGCCGCCCCCGGCCAGCATCCCATCGTCATCAGCACCGCCCAGCCCTCGGGCGCCGCGGTCTTCCCGCTCAAGGTCTCGCCGGTGGTCCCGCTGTCCGGTGCCGAGGCCTATAGCCTCACCGCGGTCAAACTGGTCCCCGGCCTCTACCAGGTGGACAGCAGCGCCAAGACCGGCGCCCTCTTCGTCACCTCGGCCGTGGGCCGCCCGCCGGTCAAGGTCTCGCAGCTGCTCAAGCTCGATCCCAAGGACCTGTCCATCCAGCGCCAGATCACCCCGGCCGCCGCCCCGGGCCAGGACGCCGGTGTCTACGCCGTCTACGGCGTGGGCGTGGACGATCGCAACGGCACCGTCTGGACCACCAATACCCGGCAGAACACCGTGGCGGTCTATCGCCAGAGCGACCTGGGCCTGGTCAAGCAATTCGAACCCGGCCTCGTGCCCCATGCCCACACCGTGGTGGTCGACGAGAAACTCGACCGCGCCTTCGCCTCGGCGGCCATGACCCCGGACATCGTCAGCTTCGACGCCAGGACCCCGGCCGTGCGCAAGCACATCGCCATCGAGTCGGGCGTGCGCGGCGAGCAGTTCGCCGTGGTCGGCATGCACCTGGACCCGGCGGTGCACAAGCTCTACGCCGTCAGCCTCAAGACCAACGAGGCCGCGGTGATCGACGCCAAGACCGAGCAGGTCGAGAAGGTCTTCCCGATCCAGGGCGCCAAGACCCCCATGGGCGTGGCCCACGATCCCCAGACCGATCGCCTGTTCATCACCGCTCAGGGCAGCGACAACCTGCTGATCGTCGACGCCAAGACCGGCAAGACCCTGCACAACGTCACCACCGGCGCCGGGGCGCTGAACGTGGCCTTCGACCCGGTCAAGCGCCTGGCCTACGTGACCAACCGCGGCGCCGGCACCCTGACCGTGGTCGACCCGGACGGCACCATCAAGGCCAACCTGGAGTTGGGCACCTACCCCAACCATGCGGTGGTGGACAGCAAGGGCGTGGTCTACGCGGTGAACAAGGCCAAGGGCCAGGATGATGCCGAGGGGGATCGGATCACGCGGGTGATGGCCAAGTAAGAGGCTTGCCCCTGGCCTGGACAACCTTCTTATCGCGGCCATGGGCCGCTCCTACAGGTGAGCCCCCTGCTGTAGGAGCAGTCCATGACCGAGATAAAGGCGTGATTCCAAGCTTGAGTTGAGCGCCAGCGAAGCCCAATGCCTTTGGGCTATCGGTGGCTAGCTGTTTATCGCATTTTGCTGATGTTTTTTGTTTCGCCCACCCGGGCGAGTCACTTTTGTCAGTCGCGACAAAAGTAACCAAAACCGCTTGCCCCGACCATCCGGCCCGTCGCTTCGCTGCGGGTCCGCTCACGCCAGCGCCGTTCCGGGGTCGGCCTACACGGGCCGTCCATGGCCCGTTAGGCCTCTCGCCGCATCCATGCGGCTCGACCCCTCCACGACGCTGGCGTTCGCCCTCCTGAACGGGGCGATTCGCTAGCCTGAAAGTGTTGGTTGAAAAGCCATAACCGTTTGTAGCGTGGACAACGGCGAAACCTTGTCCACAGGGATCGACGTTACGCGCCAGTGGAAAACGCTGCGCGGTTTTCCACGCTACGACTGACTCTGGCTCTGCCTGTAAGCACCGCAGTCTCAGGCTGGCGCCCCGTCCCCGTCAGTGAGGCCGAGTGCAGGTGTTGCGGAGGGGGATGCGAGGCAGGACGCCGAGCAAGGCGCGAGGGGCAGGAGGCCCCTTCGTGCCGTGCCCCCGGAGCGGCGCCGGAGCGAGGGCACCCGGAGCGAAGCGGAGGGCCGAACTGTCGGGGTGTGCTTTCTTTTGCTCACTTTTCTTTGCACCGGGCGGCGATCCGCAAGCAAAGAAAAGTGAGTCGCCGGCCAGGCGAAACAAGGATCTTCAACAAATCGCGATGATCAGCTTAGGCAACAAAATCCAACCTCCTCCCCTCCCACAAAAAAACGCCCACCAATCCAACCCGGCGGGCGCCATTCAAGGGGGCGACTGAGGGGAAACTCACCCCTCCAACGACTCCACCCCCAACTCATCCCACACCGCCTCCGCCAGGTGGAAGGTGGCATTGGCCGCCGGGATGCCGCAGTAGATGGCGCTCTGCATGATCAGCTCCTTGAGCTCCTCCCGCGTCACCCCGTTGCTACGGGCGGCACGCAGGTGCAGGCGCAGTTCGCCTTCGCGGTTCATGCCGATCAGCATGGCGATGGTGATCAGGCTGCGGGTGTGCCGCGGCAGGCCCGGGCGGGTCCAGATGTCGCCCCAGGCGTGGCGGGTGATCATCTCCTGGAATTCTTCGTTGAAGGGGGTCAACTTTTCCAGGCTGCGATCGACATGGGCGTCGCCCAGCACGGCGCGGCGGACCTGCATGCCGGCTTCATAACGTTCTCTTTCGTCCAAGATCGACTCCTTTAGGCGCTGAGGAAGGCCAGCACGCGCTGGGTAAAGGCAGCGCCCATCTGCACGTTGGACAGGTGGGCGGCGGGAAACTCGACGTACTCGGCGCCGGGAATACGCTCCTGCAGGAAGCGCCCGTCGGCCGGGGTGGTCACGGCGTCGTGGCTGCCGGCGACGATCAGCGTCGGCGCACGGATGGCATCCAGCACCTCGCGGAAGTCGGCATCGCGCACCGCGGCGCAGTTGGCGGCGTAACCCTGGGGCGAGGTGCTGGCGAGCATGGCGACGATGCGGTCGACCTTCGCCGGCTCGGCGCTGGCGAAATCCGGGGTGAACCAGCGACCGATGGAGGCGTCGCGCAGGTCGCGCATGGCCTGCTCGCCGCCGGCTTCCACGGTCTGGATGCGGGTGTTCCACACCTCGGGGGTGCCGATCTTGGCGGCGGTGTTGCACAGCACCAGGCGGGTGATCCGCTCCGGCGCGTTGATGCCCAGCCACTGGCCGATGGAGCCGCCCATGGACAGGCCGCAGAAGGCGAATCGCTCGATGCCCAGGGCATCGGCCAGAGCCAGGACGTCACGACCATTCTCGTCCATGCGATAGGGGCCGGGCGTCACCAGGGAGGCGCCATGGCCGCGGGTGTCGTAGCGCAGCAGGCGAAAGCGCTCGCTGAAGGCGGCGGCCTGGTCGTCCCACATGGCCAGGTTGGTGCCCAGGGAGTTGGACAGGATCAGCACGGGGGCGCCCGCGGGGCCCTCCAGTTGGTAGTTCAGGTCGCCATCGGCGAGACGTACGCTGGGCATCAGGCAGTCCTCTGGTCTAGGGATGGGCAAGCAGAGTGCAGTGTTCGGCCAGGGCGCGGGTTACCCAGGCGCGGGCCTGGCCCTGATAATGGGCGGGGTCCAGCAGGCGATCCAGCTCGACGCTGGAGAGTTCGGCGGTCACTTCCGGCGTATCGCCCAGTACCTGGCGCAGGTGGCGACCCTCCTGGACAGCGCGCTTGCAGCTCTGCTCCACCAGGTGATGGGCGGCCTCGCGCCCCAGCCGTCCGGCTAGGGCGATGCTGACCGCCTCGGCCAGCACCAGGCCGTGGGTCAGCTCCAGATTGGCCTGCATCCGCGCGGCGTCCACTTCCAGGCCGGCAACGATGGCCTGAGCCTGCTGCAGGGCGCCAGAGACCAGGCAGAACAGCTCCGGCAGGGTTTCCCACTCGGCGTGCCAAAGCCCCAGGCTGCGCTCGTGCTCCTGGGGCATGGCGGAAAACAGGGTGCTGACCAGACCCGGCGCGCGGGTGGCGGCGGCGATCAGCACGGCTGCGCCCACCGGATTACGTTTGTGCGGCATGGTGGAGGAACCACCCTTGCCCGGCGCCGAGGGTTCGAAGACCTCGGCGGCTTCGGTCTGCATCAGCAGCGACAGATCGCGCCCCAACTTGCCCAGGCTGCCGGCTACAAGGCCGAGCCAGGTGCCGACCTCCACGAGGCGATCACGCTGGGTATGCCAGGGTTGCTCCGGCAGGCTCAGCGCCAGCTCCCGGGCCAGGGCCTCGGCCACCGGCAGGGCATCAGCGCCCAGGGCGGCCAGGCTGCCCGAGGCGCCGCCGAATTGCAGCACCAGCACCCGTGGCCGCAGTTCAGCCAGGCGCTGGCGGTGACGGGTGATGGCGCCCAGCACCCCAGCCAGCTTCATGCCCAGGGTCACGGGCGTCGCATGTTGCAGCCAGGTGCGCCCGGCCAGCACGGTGCCGGCATGGCGCTCGGCCTGGATGGCCAGGGCCTCGGCCAGGTGCGCCAGATCGGCGTCCAGCAGATCCAGCGCCTGGCGGATCTGCAGCACCAGGCCGCTGTCCATGGCGTCCTGGCTGGTGGCGCCGCGATGCACATGGCGCTCGGCCTCGGGATCCTGGGCGGCGATCTGCCGGCCCAGGGCCTTGACCAGAGGAATGGCGGAATTGCCGGCGCTGACCACAGCGCTGGCCAGCTCGGCGGCATCGTATAGTTCGGCGCGGCAGGCGGCGGCGATGGGTGCCACCGCCGTCTGGGGGATCACCCCCACCGCCGCCTCGGCGCGCGCCAGGGCCGCCTCGAAGTCCAGCATGCCCTGCAGTCGGCCGTGGTCACAGAACACCGCGCGCATGGTGGCGCTGGTGAAGTAGGCGTCGAACAGCAGGTTGGACATGGGGATTCCTCAAGTGGCGGAGCAGCCAACAAAGCGTAGCGAGCGGTTGTCAGGCGGGTGCGAGCGGCGCGCAGGAACCGGAATGTACGACTGGTACATGAGGATTCCGAGCACTGCACGCGCCCGCATGGCGGACGCGCAGTAGTTTTGTTGGTTGCTCCTAGTGGTCGTGATGCAGGTAGGTAGCTTGCCGCGGCAGCCGCAGGCTGACCAGGAAGGCCACCGCCAGCATCACCGAGACATAGATGTAGAACACCTCTTCGTGCCCCTGGGTCTTGAAGCTCAGGGCGACGAATTCCGCCGAGCCGCCAAAGATCGCATTGGCCACCGCATAGGACAGGCCCACACCCAGGGCGCGCACCTCTGGTGGGAACATCTCGGCCTTCACCAGCCCGCTGATGGAGGTGTAGAGGCTGATGATGGCCATGGCCAGGCAGATCAGCAGGAAGGCCACGAAGGGACTCTGGACGCTGGCCAGCGCGGTGAGGATCGGCCAGGTGCAGACCGTGCCCAGGCCACCGAACAGCAGCATGGAGGCGCGCCGGCCGATGCGGTCGGAGAGCATGCCGAACAGCGGTTGCATCAGCATGAACACCAGCAGGGCGCAGGTCATCACGGCGCTGGCGGTCTTGGCGTCCATGCCGCTGGTGTTGACCAGGTACTTCTGCATGTAGGTGGTGAAGGTATAGAAGATCAGCGAGCCGCCGGCGGTGTAGCCGAGCACGGTGAAGAAGGCCGCCTTGTGATGCTTGAACAGGCCGCTCAGGGTGCCGGCCTCTTTGTTGGCGCGGGTCTCGGCGGTGGTGGTCTCTTCCAGCGAACGACGCAGGAACAGCGAGATCACCGCCGCGGCGGCGCCGACCAGGAAGGGAATCCGCCAGCCCCAGGCGCGCAGATCGGCGTCGCTCAGGACCTGCTGCAGGATCACCACCACCAGCACCGCCAGCAGTTGGCCGCCGATCAGGGTGACGTACTGGAAGGAGGCGAAGAAGCCGCGCTGGCCACGCAGCGCCACCTCGCTCATGTAGGTGGCGGTGGTGCCGTACTCACCCCCCACCGAGATGCCTTGCAGCAGGCGCGCGAGCAGCAACAGGGCCGGCGCCGCGACGCCGATGCTGGCATAGGTGGGCAGGCAGGCGATGGCCAGGGAGCCGGCGCCCATCATCAGGATGGAAATGACCATGGAGGTGCGCCGACCGTACTTGTCGGCGACGCGCCCGAAGATCCAGCCGCCCAGGGGCCGCATGAGGAAGCCCGCGGCGAAGACGCCGGCGGTGCTGAGCAGCTGCACGGTGGGATCGCTCTTGGGGAAGAAGGCGGCGGCGAAATAGATGGAGCAGAAGGCGTAGACGTAGAAGTCGAACCATTCCACCAGGTTGCCGGACGAGGCGCCGACGATGGCGAAGATGCGCTTCTTGCGCTCCTCGAAGCTGTAATGCGGGTGAGTGCTCATGGAGATCCTTAATTATAGGTATGGACGGACGGGGGACAGCCTACCGCCATCGGACCAAGAGAGACACACGCGGTTACAGGTAGGGGTGGGCATGGGGTGAATGAGATTTGGTTGTTTGCTCAAGCAAAGGCTCTACGATCGGTCCCGAGAATCGCGGCCATGGGCCGCTCCTACAGGCGCGGCACGTGTAGGAGCGACCGCATCGGCGGACCGCCATGGCCGCGATTTGTCGCTGCGACAAAGCCTCAGATCCCGTCCACCCGCTCCACCGCCAGCGCCAGCCCCTGGCCGACGCCCACGCACATGGTGGCGAGCCCCAGGCGGCCGCCGGTCTTTTCCAGGTGGTGCACCGCGGTGAGCACCAGGCGGTTGCCGCTCATGCCCAGGGGATGACCCAGGGCGATGGCGCCGCCATTGGGATTGACCTTGGGGCTGTCGTCGGCCACGCCCAGCTCGCGCAGGACGGCCAGGCCCTGGGCGGCGAAGGCTTCGTTGAGTTCGATGACGTCGAAGGCCTCGATGGGCAGGTTTAATTGCTGCAGCAGCTTGCGCACCGCCGGGGTCGGACCGACGCCCATGATGCGCGGCGCCACCCCACCACTGGCCATGCCCAGCACCCGGGCGCGGGGCGTGAGGCCGTGCTTCTTCACCGCGTCCGCCGAGGCCAGGATGATGGCCGAGGCGCCGTCGTTGAGCCCGGAAGCGTTGCCCGCGGTCACGGTCCGGTCCGGACCGTTGACCGGCTTGAGCTTGGCCAGGCCTTCTGCGGTGGTGTCCGGACGCGGATGCTCGTCCTGCGCCACCACCACGTCGCCCTTCTTGCCCTTGAGGGTCACCGGGACGATTTCCTCGGCGTAGTAGCCGGATTCCTGGGCCGCCGCGGCACGTTGCTGGCTGCGCAGGCCGAAGGCGTCCTGGTCGGCGCGGCTGACGCCATAGTCGGCGGCGACGTTGTCACCGGTAACCGGCATGCTGTCGACGCCATAGGCCTCTTTCATCGCCGGATTGACGAAGCGCCAGCCCAGGGTGGTGTCTTCCAGCTTCTGGCCACGACCGAAGGCGCTGTCGGCCTTGCCCATGACATAGGGCGCGCGGGTCATGGATTCCACCCCGGCGGCGATCACCAGCTCCATCTCGCCCAGAGCGATGGCGCGATAGGCCTGGCCCACCGCTTCCATGCCCGAGGCGCAGAGGCGATTGAGGGTCACGCCCGGCACCGTTTCCGGTAGTCCCGACAGCAAGACCGCCATGCGCGCCACGTTGCGGTTGTCTTCCCCGGCCTGGTTGGCGCAGCCCATGAACACCTCGTCCACCGCCGTCCAGTCCACCTGGGGATTGCGCTCCTGCAGCGCCTTGAGCGGAATGGCCGCCAGGTCGTCGGCACGTACCGCCGAGAGACCGCCGTTGAGCCGGCCGATGGGGGTCCGAATGGCGTCGCAGATATAGACGGGGCGACTCATTCCTCAGCTCCTTTCTGGCCGCCGTGGGCGGCATTGGTCCGGGCCTGCAGATCACGCAGGGCCGCGAGTTCGGTCGCCGTCGGCGCCGCGCTGGTGGCGACCTGGTCGGCGAAGCGGATGGCCCAGCCGGTGGCGGCCACCACCTGTTCGCGGGTCACTCCGGGATGCAGGGCGGTCACCACGAATTCGTGGGTGCCGGCTTCCGGCTCCATGATGCAGAGGTCGGTGATGATGGCGGTCGGACCCTTGCCCGGCAGGCCCAGCTGCTGGCGGTGATCGCCCCCCTCGCCGAAGCCCACCGAGGTGATGAAGGCCAGCTTGTCGACGAAGCTGCGGTGCGACTGCTTGAGGATGATCAGCACCTCCTTGGCCGAGCCGGCGATTTCCGGGGCCCCGCCGGCGCCGGGCAGACGCACCTTGGGCTGGTGGTAGTCGCCGATCACCGTGGTATTGATGTTGCCGAAGCGGTCGACCTGGGCCGCACCGAGGAAGCCCACGTCGATGCGTCCGCCCTGCAGCCAGTAGCGGAAGATCTCGCCGGTGGGCACCACGGTGTCGGCGGTCTCGGCCAGCTCGCCGTCGCCGATGGACAGCGGCAGCACCGAGGGCTTGGCACCGATGGGGCCGGATTCGTAGATCAGCACCACGTCCGGCGCATGGGTCAGGCGTGCCAGATTCGCCGCGGTGGATGGCAGGCCGATGCCGACGAAGCAGACGCTGCCATTGCCAAGGCGACGTGCCGCAGCCACGGTCATCATTTCATTGGTGGTGAAGTCGCTCATGATTCAGGCCTCCGCAGCCAGCTTCGCCTGGAAGGCGGCGAAGTCCGCGGTACCGCGGATGTAGGTGTCGATCCACTGGGTAAAGGTGTCGCGGTCGCGAGCGATCGGGTCCCAGGCCTGGTAGAAACGGTTGTCCCGCTCGTAGTAGCCGTGGGCATAGGACGGATGCGCCCCGCCCGGGACCACACAGACGGCGCTGAGCGCCCAGGTCGGCAGCACGCAGGCGTTCATCGGCGCCTGCAGGTCGTCGACGATCTCCTCCACGGTGACGATGCAGCGCTGGGCGGCCAGGGCCGCTTCCTTCTGCACGCCGAGGATGCCCTGGATCAGCACGTTGCCCTGGCGGTCGGCCTTCTGCGCATGGATGACGGTGACGTCGGGGCGCACGCTGGGTACCGCGGCGAGCTGCTCGCCGGTGAAGGGGCAGGCGATGAACTTGATGTCCGGATTGACCTTGGCCAGGTCCGAGCCCTGATAGCCGCGCAGGACGGCGAAGGGCAGGTTGGAGGCGCCGGCGACATAGGCGTTGGCCAGGGCCGCGTGGCTGTGCTCGGAAATCTCCAGCTTGTGCGGCCAGCCTTTTTCCACCGCATCACGCAGCCGGTGCAGGGAGCCGACCCCGGGATTGCCGCCCCAGGAGAAGATCAGCCGCCTGGCACAACCGGCACCGATCAGCAGGTCATAGACCAGGTCGGGGGTCATGCGCACCAGGGTCAGGTCGCGCCGGTTCTGGCGGATCAGCTCGTGGGCGGCGGCGGTCGGAATGAGATGGGTGAAGCCTTCGAGGGCGACGGTCTCGCCATCGTGGACGAAGCGCTGGATGGCTTCGCTCAGGGACAGGATCTGGGCCATGGATTGTCGACTCGCGTCTTTGTTGTCGGCGCCGCCCGGTGCGGCGGTCTGGAGTCAGACTACAAAGCCCCACCCGCGCAAACAATCCGATAATCGACTAAGAGTTCGATTATCGAACAGCATCGCTTTATTGGCTGTCGACCCCTTCGACGCGCAGTGAGCCGTTGCAGCGGCTACACTGCCCTCCCCTCATCCAGAGCCCAGCCGATGTCCGACAAGCCCCGCGCCTCCCTCGAAGGCATCACCCTCGAAGCCCTGCTCACCCGCCTGGTGGAGCATCACGGCTGGGAAGAACTCGGTCGGCGCATCCCGCTGCGCTGCTTCACCCATGAGCCCAGTATCAAATCCAGCCTGACCTTCCTGCGCCGCACGCCCTGGGCGCGGGAAAAGGTCGAGCAGCTTTACCGGCGCCTGCCCCGGCGCTAATAGCCTGACTAGAGCCTTTCGCCCCTGTCGACACCGCAGCAACCCTGCCCTATAGTCGAACGAACCACTGCGCCGTAGGCGAATACGCCGGCAGGGAGACAGGACATGCTCGAGAAAGCACTGCTCGTCGATGCTCAAGGGCGGCCGATCGCCCAGCACCACAAGGTCTTCTCCAACGCCTGGGACGAGATCAAGGCCTGGTCGAGCGAGGTGTACATGCCCTACGACGTGGCGCCCATCGGTCGCCACATCGCCCCGGCTTCGACGATGCACTCGGCGAAAATCGGCGCCATCACCGCCACCCGCTTCGCCTATGGCATCCCGGTACACATCAAGGATTGGGACCAGGACGCCGGCAACGCCTTCGTCGCCACTACCATCGGCGGGACCGCGCGGCACTGGGTGGATCGCGAACAGGCGGTCGAAACCCCGGTGGGCAGCTCCTTCGTCGTCGACTGCAGTCGGACCGATTACTGGGTCGACTTCGATCCCGACCATCTGCAATTCAACCTGACCATTCCCCACGAATTACTGGAGCGGACCGCCCTCGACTGGTTCGGCTTCAATCCCGGCGATGCGCTCTGGCAGGCCAAGGTGGGTCTGGGCGGCGCGGAATCCAGCTGGCTGGGGCTGATGGATTACGTCGCCCGCTCCATCGCCGAAGCGCCGGAACGGCTCACCCAGGGGCCACTCGCTCGACACCTGGAGCAGACCATCTGCGTCCGCCTGCTCAACGAGTGGGCCTTGCGCGCCGGCTTGGACCTGAACGATCCCTGCCACCGTCTGGCCCCGCGCACGGTCCGCGCCGCCGAGCAATTCATGATCGAGCATGCTGCCGAGTTGCCCACCATGGCCGATGTCGCCCGCGCCGTGGGCACCAGCGTCCGCACCCTGAGTGCCGCCTTCAAGAGCTTTCGCGGTTATCCACCCAGCGCCTTCCTGCGCGAGCAACGCCTACAAGGGGCGCGCCGAGTCTTGAGCGCCGCACCACCCGGTGCCAGCGTGTCCGCCATCGCCGCGGCCTGGGGCTATATCAACATGGGCGAGTTCGCCCGCAGCTATCGCCTGCGTTTCGGCGAGCGACCTTCAGACACCCTGCGCCGCGGCACCGCCTGATCGTCTCGGCTATCTGCCGATGGCAGACAGCGCCTGCCGAGGCCGGATATCACCCCGGCCCCTGGTCATCGCAAGATCTCGCCACGCGCGCCCGACCGGGCGCGTAAACCAGCGCCAGAGCGAGAGCAGACGATGGCAGACACTCTCAAAACGGCCGCGGACGCGATCCTGGCCAGGGCAGTCGAGAGC
Source organism: Pseudomonas sp. Snoq117.2 (assembly GCF_900110545.1). Taxonomy (NCBI): domain Bacteria; kingdom Pseudomonadati; phylum Pseudomonadota; class Gammaproteobacteria; order Pseudomonadales; family Pseudomonadaceae; genus Pseudomonas; species Pseudomonas sp. Snoq117.2. Next base: position 45,335 of record NZ_FOED01000018.1, read on the forward strand.
ACCCCAGGCGTTCCCGGCGTTGCCGCCGTGGTAACCAACCGGCACGGCAATCTCTATGTGGGCGCCGCCGGCAGGCGCACCCTAGGCAGTGCCGACCTCATGGCGCCCGACAGCCTGTGCGCGATTTTCTCCACTACCAAGGCGATTACCGGGACCGCGGTACTGCAACTGGTGGAGCAGGGCCTGCTCGACCTGGACGCGCCCGCCAGCACCTATGTGCCCGCCATCGGCAAGCTGCAGGTGCTCGAAGGCTTTGCCGACGATGGCCAACCGCGCCTGCGTGCGCCGCGGCGAGCCATCACCACCCGCATGCTGTTGCTGCACACGGCAGGCTTTGGCTACGACTTCTTCAATGCGCACTACCAGCGCCTCGCCATCGAGCACGGCCAACCCAGCGTCATCACCGCTACCCGCGCCGCCCTGGAAACGCCGCTGCTCTTCGATCCGGGCGAACGATGGGAATACGGCTCGAACATCGACTGGGCCGGTCTGGTCGTGGAAAGCATCACTGGCCGACGCCTGGACGAAGTTTTCGCGGAGCGGATCTTCGCTCCCCTGAGGATGCATGATTCCGCCTTCGTGCTTACCGCCGACATGCGCGACAGGCTCGCCACCCTGCACCAGCGCGACGCCACCGGCCAACTCGCTCCCCTCGACGACTTCGTGCTACCGCAGGAGCCGGAGGTCTTCATGGGCGGGCACGGCCTCTACTCGACGGCACTGGACTACGCCAAGTTCATCCGCCTGTGGCTCAACGACGGCGACGGCCCCGACGGGCGGGTGCTCAGGCCGGAGACCGTGCGGATGGCCGCGACGAACGGACTCGGCGCGCTGAAGATCAAGGGCCTGCCCGGTGTCATTCCCCACCTGTCCAACCCGGCCGAATTCTTTCCCGGCATGGCGAAGTCCTGGGGACTGACCTTCATGATCAACGACACCGATGCCCCGACCGGTCGCCCAGCCGGCTCCCTGGCCTGGGCCGGGCTGGCCAACCTCTACTACTGGATCGACCGGCAGAACGGCATCGGTGGCTTCTGGGCCACGCAGATCCTGCCCTTCGTCGATCCGCCTTCGGTCAAGGGTTACCTGGACTTCGAAACGGCCGTTTATGAGGCGCTCGCGGCTCACCGCAGAGCCTGAGAAGCGCGCCCTGGACGGCTCCTCGGCGCGATGGGGCTCTGGCAGTGGAGAGCGGTCTGCGGAGGGATTGCCGTAACGATGTGTGCCTGCGGTACCTGTGCCAGTGCCTGCCTCATCGGCGCCGGGTATCACGGCAACGCCAGGCTCAGGACTCTCCGAAGACCAGTACCTTGAGGCCGCCCTCGGGGTCCTCGTCGGCGAATTCCGGTGGATTGGCCAGGCGCTCGACGAAGGCCAGTCCCGGTGCTTCCTGGGCCATGCCGGCGATGAGGAAGTCCGCCCCCACACCGGGATCGTTTACGCAGGCCAGCACTCGCCCGCCAGGGGTGAGCAGCTCCGGCAACCGGCGCAGGATGCGCGCATAGTCCTTGGTCAGGGCGAAGCTGCCCTGCTGGAAGCTGGGCGGATCGACGATCACCAGATCATAGGGCCCCAGCTTGCGCACCTTGCCCCAGGACTTGAACAGTTCGTGGCCGAGAAAGCTGACCTTGCCCAGGTCGTGGCCATTGAGCCGATGATTTTCGCGGCCGCGGGTCAGGGGCCCGCGAGCCATGTCCAGATTGACCACCTGGGCCGCGCCGCCGGCCAAGGCCGCTACGGAGAAACCACAGGTGTAGGCGAACAGGTTGAGGATGCGCAGGCCGGTGGCCTGCTCGCGCACCCAGCGGCGGCCCAGGCGCATGTCGAGGAACAGCCCCATGTTCTGGTGACGGGAGAGGTCCAGGCCGAATGTCAGGCCGTCCTCATGGATGACGTGCTCGCCCACCGGCGCGCCGATCAGCGCCTCGCTGGCGGCATCCAGGCGGTAACGATGCTGCAGCAGCAGGCTCTGGGCACCACTGGCGCGCCACGCCGGGGTCTCGCCCAGAGCCGTGAGGGTCGTGCGCAGGGCCTCCAGCTCGACCGCGGGCACTTCGCGGAACAGCCCTACCCGCACCACGCCTTCCAGCCAGTCGACGGTCAGTTGTTCCAACCCCGGCAGCAACCGGCCACGGCCGTGCACCAGTCGGCGCGCCTCGGCAGGGGGCGGATCGAGGGCGACCAGGAGCAGGTCGGTAAGGCGGGCAAGGGTGGCGGTATTCATGGGCGATCACGACGGCAAAGGAGCGGCATGCTACGGCAAAAGCGCCGGCGTCGCCTCCCGAGGCCCGCTGCGGCAAGCCCGGCAACCGTCCTCTGCGACTCATCCTTCGTGCCCTTCGGCAGACAAGTTCCCCCACGAACCGACCAGTCCGATGAAAATATGTCTCAGGCGGTAACGACTCGCAGTTGTATCCACTTTGTCAGGCGCTCTAGAATCCGCCTCCCCGAATCCCAGGACAACAACAATGCGCCGGCTGGTTCCTGCCTTCTATCTGCTGCCCCTCTGTGCCCTCCCCCTCACTGGTCATGCCCAGGAGCAGACGGAAGATTCGCCCCAAGCCCTGTCCGAGCTCACCATCGTCGGCGCGGCCGAATCGCCCACCGGGCCGGTGCAGGGCTACAAGGCAGAGCGTTCCAGCAGTGCCACCCGTACCGACACCCCGCTGCACGAGACGCCCCAGTCGGTGAGCGTGGTCTCCCGCGAAGCCCTCGACGACCTCTCCGCCACCCGCCTGCAGCAGGCGCTGGACCAGGCCGGTGGCGTCGGCCGCGGCAACAACTTCGGCGGCCAGGGCCTGACCAGCTACACGGTGCGCGGCTTCACCAGCTCCGAGTATTTCCGCAACGGCTTCCCCATGAATCGTGGCTATCCCAGCGCGCCGGATGCCGCCACCCTGGAACGGGTCGAGGTCCTGCGCGGCCCGGCCGCGACCCTCTATGGCCGCAGCGATCCGGGCGGCACCTTCAACGTGGTCACCAAGCAGCCGCTGGGCGAGCGCAAGACCACCCTTGGCAGCCAGTTCACCGACCAGGGCCAGAAACGCGGCACCCTGGACACCACCGGCCCGGTGGACGAGGACGGCCGCCTGGCCTATCGCCTCAACCTGATCGCCGAGGGCGGCGACACCTTCCGCGACGACGTGCACACCGAGCGCTACGAAGTCGCCCCGGTGCTGAGCTGGCAGGCCACCGACGCCACCCTCATCACCTTCGAGGCGGACATCATCCGCAGCAACGCCCCGCTGGATCGCGGCCGCACCAACTACCTGACTCAGCGCGCCGAGGCCAGTCGTTCCACCAATGCCTGGGAAAAGGGCACCACCAACCTGCTGCACAGCGACAGCGAGACCTATCAGCTGCGCTTCGAGCACCAGTTGAGCGACGCCTGGACCCTGGCGGGTGGTTTCCAGTACCTGGACGGCAGCCTCAAGGGCAATGCCGTGGAAGCCAACGGCGTGCAAGCCGACGGCGTGACCCTGGGCCGCAACTTCAACTACCGCAAGCTGGAGTGGACTGATCGCGACCTGCAGCTGAACCTGACCGGTCGCTTCGACACCTTTGGCCTGGGTCACACCCTGATCACCGGGATCGAGGTGGAAGACTATGACTATCAGTCGATCATCCAGCGCTCCCCCGGCGGCACCGGTGTCTATGCGGTCAACCTGGTCAATCCGGTCCTTGGTCAGCCGCGTCCGGCCCTGACCCGTACGCCGACCCATGACCACGAGACCCTCAAGACCTGGGCCGCCTTCGTGCAGGACCAGATCGCCCTCACCGAGCGTTTCAAGGTGCTGGGTGGCGTGCGCCTGGAGCGCTTCGAGCACGATTACGACAACTTCGTCGCCGGTGGTCAGAGCTGGTCCAACGCCGACAACGCCGTCACCCCGCGCCTGGGCGTCAGCTACGACCTCACCCCGGAACTGGCGCTCTATGCCAGCGCCTCCAAGTCGTTCAAACCCAACACCGGCGCGGCGCGCCTGGGCGGCGGTTTCGACCCCGAGGAAGGCAAGGCCTACGAAGTGGGCATGAAGTGGGCGGCGCTGGACGGCCGCCTCAGCGTCGACACGGCGATTTTCCATACGGTCAAGGAAAACGTCCTGACCCTGGACCCGGTCGATCCGAATTTCAACGTCGCCGCCGGCGAGGTACGCAGCCGTGGCTTCGAGGTCAACGTGACCGGCGACCTGACGCCCAACTGGCGCATCCTCGGCGGCTACGCCTTCACCGATGCCGAGGTCACCAAGGACAACACCCTGGCCCGCGGTACGCGCCTGACCAATATCCCGCGCAATGCCGTCAACCTGCTCAACGTCTACGAATTCCATGACGGCGTGCTGCGCGGCCTGGGACTGGGCGCCAATGTCAAGTATGTGGGCGAACGCGAAGGCCAGAAAACAATTGCCAGCGACTACACCATGGACAGCTACACGGTCACCGACCTGTTGAGCTTCTACAAGGTCGACGAGCACCTGCGACTGAACCTGGACGTGCGCAACGTCTTCAACAAGGGCTACGACGAGAGTTCCTGGAACGCCTACAGCTATCCGGGCGAGCCGCGTACGGTGCAGGCCGGTTTCACCTACACCTTCTGACGCCCCACCCTCTGCAACCCTGCGGTCAGGCCTCGCTGAAGGCCTGGCCGGTCAGCGGCTGGACCACCGGACGGCCCTGGCGGTCCTGCAGGATGTCCACCGCCACGCCGTAGGTGGCCTCCAGCAGGTCGGCGGTGACGATGGCCGCGGGTCGCCCGGCGGCCAGCAGGCCACCGTTCACCAGCACCAGCAGCGAATCGGCGTACTGGCAGGCCAGATTGAGATCGTGCAGCACCACCACGGTCACCTGCTGGTGCAGCCGGGTCTCGTGGCGTACCCGATCGAGCAGGTTGATCTGGTGCCGCAGATCCAGCGCGCTGACCGGTTCGTCCAGCAGCATCACCTCGGGTTCGCGCATCAGCACCTGGGCGAAGAACACCAGCTGCCGCTGACCGCCACTCAGGGCGCCCAGCTGGCGCGACGCCAGATGGCCGATCCCCACCTCGTCGAGCTTGCCCAGCGCCCGTTCCAACAGCTCATCGTCCAGATGCAGGGTCAGCCGTTCCAGGCTGCCCATGGCCACCGTCTCCAGCACCGACAGCGCCGCCTCGGCATGGGAATCCTGGGGCATATAGGCCACGCCCTGGCGCCAGCCCTCGCGCTGAGCGCGGAGCGAAGCACCCGCCACCAGCCGCCGCTCGCCGCGTTCGATATGGCCGGCCGCCAGCGGCAGGTCCCCGGCCAGGGCGCGCAGCAGGGTGGTCTTGCCGGTGCCGTTGGGGCCAAGGATCACATGGACCTGGCCGGGATGCAGTTCGGTGCTCAAACCGGAAATCACGGTGCGGTCGCCGCGCTTCAGCGCGAGGTCATGGAGGCGGATCATAGGCTGGACCTGCGCGGGGCGAAGATGAGCCAGAGCAGGAAGGGCACCCCGACGATGGCGGTGACGATGCCCACCGGAAACAGCGCCCCGGGCAGGATGGACTTGGACAGCACCGAGGCGAAGGACAGCATAAGGGCGCCGCAGATGGCGGACAGTGGCAGCAGGAAGCGCTGATCCTCCCCCACCTGCCAGCGGGCGATATGGGGCGCGACCAGGCCGACGAAGCCGATCACCCCGACGAAGCTGGTGGCCGTGGCGGTCATCACCGCCACCAGGATCAGTACCTTGAGGCGCAGGCGGCGGATGTCCACGCCCAGGCTCTCGGCACGCGCCTCGCCCAGGCGCAGCGCGGCCAGTTTCCAGGCATCGCGCAAGAGCAGAATGCAGCACAGCAGGGTCACCCCGGCAACGATGGCCAGGGTGGTCCAGGTGGCGCGACCGAGGCTGCCGAACAGCCAGAAGAGGATCTGCTGGGAAAGCTCCGGCGAGGACAGGAACTGCACCAGCGACAGCAATGACTGGAAGAGGAACAGCAGGGCGATGCCACCGAGGATGATGGTGTCGCTGCCGGTGCGCTTGAGCGAAGCCAGGGCGAAAAGGAACAGTGCCGCCAGCATGGCGAAGACGAAGGCGCCCAGCGGCACCCCGATCAGCGCGCCCAGGCCGAAGCTGCCCAGTGCCAGGCTGAGGGCCGCGCCACAGCCGGCGGCAGCCGCCATGCCCAGGGTGTAGGGACTGGCCATGGGATTGTTGAGCAGCGTCTGCATCTGCGCTCCGCCCGCGCCGAGGGCGGCGCCTACCGCCAGGGCCATCAGCGCCACCGGCAGGCGCAGGTCGCGGACGATGGCGTCGGTCATCGGCTGCCGCTCGCCGAGGCCGGTCAGGGACTTGAGCACCTCCAGCGGTGAAAGCAGCGAAGGCCCGGTGGCGATGTCCAGCACCAGACCCGCCAGGGTCAGCAGCAGAAACACCCCGCAGGCCCGCCAGCGCCGCCGCTCGCGGGCGCGCTGGTCGGCGATGGCGTCCGCGTGGCTGGAGGGTGAGGAAGCGCTCATGGATTCAGGCCTATGGCGAAGGTGCCCTGGGGCTGGATCGGCATGTAGCGGCGGTAGAACTCACGGTAGTTGGCCATGGGATCCACGTCCTGGAACAGATCCGGATAGAGCTGCTTGGCAATGAACTGCAGCATGGCGAAGTCTTCCAGGCTGCGCGAGGCACCCTGGTAGACGCCATAGAGACGCCCGTCGCGGATCGCCGGCAGATTGCTCCAGCCCGGTCGCTGCATGAAGGCGCGCAGGTGGCTGCGGGCGTCATTGGCGGTCACGCCGGGGCCCATGGGCAAGGCGGTGGGATTGCTGTTGTCCTCGCGCCCGGAGATGAAGATGACCTCTGGCTGGGCCATGAGCACCTGCTCCGGATTCATCACCCCCCACCACTGGATGAAGGGCGCGGCGATGTTGTCGCCGCCGGCCAGGGTGACCATGGCGCCCCACATGTTGCGGCCATAGGTGAAGGAGTACTCGGCCGGGCCCTTGTTGCCGAATTCGGCGTAGACCCGCGGTTTCGGCCGATGGGCCGCGGCGATGCGGGTCTGGATGTCCTGCACCACCTTGGCATAGAAGTCGGCCAGCTCGTTGGCCCGTGCCTCCTGGCCGGTGATGATGCCGAGCAAGCGGGTGGAGGCCAGGTGGCGTTCCAGGGTCTGGGCGTTGTAGTCGATCGCCACCACCGGGATGCCGAGCTGTTCGAGGCGCTTGACCTCGCTGTCCAGCGCCTGGAATTGCCAGGCGGCCAGCACCACCAGGTCCGGCTTTAGAGCGAGGACCTTCTCGACGGAAAAACTATTGTTTTCCGTCTCCCCCACATCGGGAAGGGTGGCCAGGGAGGGTCGGTGGGCGACGTTGAGCGCCCAGTTGGCCGGCACCTTGCGCTCCCAGGCACCGCGGGAGACACCGACCACGGCGTCGAAGGCGTGCTCGCCACCAACCGCCAGGTAGTCGCCATAGTGGAAGCCCAGCACCACGCGCTTGGCCGGCGCGTCGATGGTCACCGTGCGCCCGAGGACATCGGTGACCTGCCGCGTCTCGGCGAAGGCCGGAGCAATCAGAAAGCAAGCGATAAGCGTTACCAGCCGGACAGCCCACTGCCCGCGGCGAGCGAAACCTTTCATGGAACCCCTTGGACGTCTGCACCGCTCTAGCCGGGTGACTGCGGAGCGTGCAAAGGGTGCAACTTTACGCGGTGGCAGCGCCTGCGCCTAGCGCCCGCCACCGGCAAAGGGGAAGCCGTCGACGCTAGGTCGCGTCGGCGTGGCTGACCACGCCCTTGATCAGCACGGCCAGGGCCGCGAGACCGGCGGGCAGGAGCAGCGCGGTGAGCACCTGGGTGAAGGTCCAGCCCAGGCCCAGCAGGGTCGCGCCCATCCAGGCGCCAGTGATGGCGCCGAAGCGGCCGATGCCGAGCATCCAGGACACCCCGGTGGCGCGGCCATGGGTCGGGTAGTAGCGCGCCGCCAGCGAGGGCATGGCCGACTGGGCGCCGTTGATGCACATGCCGGCCACCAGCACCAGGGTGGCCACCAGGGCGACCTGGCCCAGGCTCTGGCCGACGCAGTAGGCGAAGATCCCGGCCAGGGCATAGAACAGGCCGATCACCTTGTGCGGATTGAATCTGTCCATGGCCCAGCCGACGAAGACCGCGCTGAGCACCCCGCCGAACTGGAACAGCGCGCCGATCAGGGCGGCCTGCTCCAGGCTGGCGCCGGCGTCGCGCATCAGCGTCGGCAGCCAGCTGGTGAGCAGGTAGACGATCACCAGGCCCATGAAATAGGTCAGCCACAGCAACAGGGTGCCGGCGCTGTAGTTGCGGTTGAAGATCACCGCGAAGACGTTGCCGGTCTTGACCGACTTCTGCTCGGGCACCACGAAGTGCCGGGCCTCGGCGGCCTCGCGACCGATGGGCGCCAATACCCGGCGGATGCGCTCGGCGCTCTTGCCGTGCACCACCAGATAGCGCGCCGATTCCGGCAGCCAGAGCAGCAGCACCACGGCCAGTGCCAGCGGCAGTACCCCGCCCAGCACCAGCAGGCTGTGCCAGCCATAGGCCGGGATCATCCAGGCCGAGACGAAGCCACCGCCGGCCATGCCCAGGTTGAAGCCGCAGAACATGCTGGTCACCAGTAGCGACTTGAGGCGCTCGGGGGTGTATTCCGAGAGCAGCGTGGTGGCGTTGGGCATGGCGGCGCCCAGGCCCAGCCCGGTGAGGAATCTCAGGATCACCAGCTGTTCGAGGTTGGCGCTGAAGGCCGACAGCAGGCTGAAGCCGCCAAAGATGAAGGTGGCGACCACCAGCACGCCCTTGCGGCCGAAGCGATCGGCCAGGGGCCCGGAGCCCAGGGCGCCGAAGACCATGCCGCCCAGGGCGGCGCTCATCACCGGCCCCAGGCTGGCCCGCGGGATGCCCCACTCCACCGACAGCGCCGGGGCGATGAAGCCCATGGCCGCGGTGTCGAGGCCGTCGAGAAAGACGATGAGAAAGCACAGGGCGACGATGCGCCACTGGTAGGCGGACAGCGCCTGGCGATTGATGAAATGCTGGACGTCCAGGGTGCCGGCTGTCGCCGTGGCCGAAGAATCGGCCAGGGGCACGGCGCCCGCGAGGGTTTGTGTCATGGTGGTCTGCTCGTGTTGTTGTTATCGACGTAGTGCGCCACTGCGCCGACGTTAAGCCCAACCCCGAACAGCTGACAATTCGATTATCGGCGATATGGCCGATAATCGACCGGATTCGCTAGTGGAACAGCCGGGTGCTCAATTCCTGGCTGGCCGCCAGCAGCACCGGCAGGAAGCGCGTCTCCAGCTCCTGGCGACTGACCCGACTGGCGTGGGTGCCGACGTTGAGTGCCGCCAGCACCTGGCCGGCGGCGTCTCTCAGGGGCACCGCCAGGGATCTCAGCCCCACCTCCAGCTCCTGGTCGACGATGACGTAGCCCTGCTGGCGCACCTGGCCCAGGCACTCGATGAGCGCTGGCGGCTGATAGAGGGTGCGGCTGGTCTTGGCCTGCAGATCGGCGTGTTCCAGGTAGTCGTGCAGGGCGGCATCGTCCAGGGCGGCGAGCAGGATGCGGCCCATGGAGGTGCAATAGGCCGGCAGCCGGCTGCCGACGCTGAGGTCCACAGAGATCAGCCGCTGCGGCGTCGCCGAGCGGGCGATGTAGAGGATCTCGTCGCCTTCCAGGGTGGCCATGGAGCAGGCTTCGTGCAGTTGCTCGCTCAAGCGATCGAGCACCGGCTGGGCGGTGACCGCCAGCGGCGTCGACGACAGATAGGCGTGCCCCAGGGTCAGCACCTTGGGCAGCAGCGAGTAGGTGCGGCCGTCGGTGGTGACGTAGCCCAGCTTCATCAGGGTATGCAGGCAGCGGCGCACCGCGGCGCGCGGGATCTCGGTGCGATGGCTGATCTGGGCGATGGTCAGCTGGCGCTTGCGCTCCTGGAAGGCATGGATGACCGCCAGGCCGCGGGCCAGGGAGGTCATGAAGTTGGGGTCGCCGGTGAAGGCTTCGATGCGCTTGGCTGGCGAGGCGATGATGGGCGGCGCGGCCAGTGGCGGCAGGCCCGTGGCGTGAGCGGTGCGGTTATCGTCCATCGGACCGGTCCTCGGCAGGCTTTTGATCGATTATCGAGCGAGGGGGCGATTATCGCAATCGCATTTCTCCTGGTGCCCGCTGACGCGCAGGGTCTTCCCGGTGCATGCTGAGGCTTCCCGCCCAGCCGCCTGGATGCCTGCCGATGAAGACCCTGGAAGATCATCTCAGCCATTACGCGAGCTACCACCGCGATCCGCGCAACATCGCCAGCCACTTTCCCGGCATCCTGCTGATCGTGCTGGCGGTGGCCATCCTGCTGTCGCGACCGGTTTTCAGCCTGGCCGGCTGGCCGCTGTCGCCCGCGGTACCGGTGGCCGGGGCGGTGGCGGTCTTCTACCTGCGCCTGGATCGGCCGCTGGGACTGCTGATGAGCGTGCTGCTTGGTCTTGCCCTCTGGCTGGGTGCCACGCTGGCAGCCCGGACCACGGGCATCTGGCTGGGCTGGGGGCTGGGCCTGTTCCTGGTCGGCTGGGCCATCCAGTTCGTGGGCCATCACTATGAAGGACGCAAGCCGGCCTTTTTCGACGACCTGGCCGGTCTGGCCATCGGTCCGCTGTTCATCGCCACCGAAGCGGTCTTCTGGCTGGGTGGTCGCCCGCAGCTCAGGCAGGCGATCGAAGAACGGGCCGGCCCGGTGCGGCGTCGTCAGCCCAGCCGATAGCGGATCGTCGGCCGATCGTCGGGGCTGTCCAGCGTCACCTGCGCCTTCACGCCCCAGACCTGCTGGATCAGCTCGGCCGTCAGCACCGCGGCCGGGGCGCCTTCGGCGACCAGGCGACCGTCGCGCAGCACCGCCAGGCGATCGCAGAACAGCGCGGCGAGGTTGAGATCGTGGATGGCCAGCACGCAGGTGGCCGGCAGGCGGCGGACCAGGTCGAGGATTTCCAGCTGGTGCTGGATATCCAGGTGATTGGTGGGTTCGTCCAGCAGGAGTTCGCTGGGCTCCTGGGCCAGGGCGCGGGCGATCTGGGCGCGCTGGCGTTCGCCACCCGAGAGGCTGTGCCAACGGCGGGCGGCCTTGTCGACCAGTCCCACCTGAGCCAGGGCGCGCTGGCAGACTTCGGCATCGCGCGCGCTCCAGGCGTCGAGCAGGCCCCGATGGGGTGTGCGGCCCAGGCGCACCACCTCGGCCACCGATAGATCGGCCTCGGTACCGGCCTGCTGCTCCACCAGGGCCACCCGGCGCGCCAGGTCGCGACGACGCAGGTCCTGCAGGGGCGTCTCGTCGAGGCTGACCCGGCCCTGCTCCGGGCGGCGCAGCCCGGCCAATAGCCGCAGCAGACTGGACTTGCCCGAGCCATTGGGGCCGAGCAGCCCCAGTACCCCGCCGGGCGGCACCGCCAGCGTCACCCCGCGGAGGATCGGCTGGCCGCCGGCGCTCCAGGCCACGTCCCGCGCGGCGAGGCTCATCGGACCTCCCGCGCGCGATAGAGGATGAAGGCGAAGGCTGGCGCGCCGACCAGGGCGGTGACCACGCCGATGGGCAGGGTCTGCTTGGCCACCAGGGTGCGGGCGACGATGTCGGCCAGCACCATGAAGAGGGCGCCGATCAGCGCGCAGGTGGGCAGCAGCCGGCCATGCCCGGGCCCGACCAGGAAGCGTGCCACATGGGGAATCACCAGGCCGACGAAGCCCACCGCGCCCACCAGGCTGACCAGGCAGGCGGTGATCAGGCCGGTGACCGCTAGCAGCAGCAGGCGCAGCGGCCCCACCGCCACGCCGAGGCTGGCGGCGGCGTCTTCGCCAAAGGCGAAGGCATCCAGCGCCCGGGCGCAGGCCAGGCACACCAGCAGCCCGGCGAGCACCACCCCGGCGGCCAGCCAGACGTCCGGCCAGCGCACCCCGGCCAGGCTGCCGAGCAGCCAGAACATCACGCTGCGCGCCTGCTCGGCATTGGCCGCGGTGGCGACGATATAGGCGGTCAGGGCATTGAACAGCTGGGACGCGGCCACCCCGGCGAGGATGATGCGGGTGCTGCCGCCACTGCCCAGAAAGGGCAGCACCACGGCGAAGGCCAGCACGGCGCCGAGAAAGGCGCCGAGCGAGACCCCGAGCACCCCGCCGCCAACACCCAGCAGCATCACCAGCACCGCACCGGTGGAGGCTCCTGCCGACAGCCCCAGCACATAGGGTTCAGCCAGGGCGTTGCGCAGCAGCGCCTGGAGGATGGCACCCGAGACCGCCAGGCCGGCGCCGCAGCAGGCCGCCACCAGGGCGCGACTGAAGCGGTATTCCCAGACGATGCCCTGGACGATGCGCTCCACCGGATAGGGCCCCAGGCCCAGGCCGTTGGCGATGGCCTGCAGACTGGTCAGCGGGGCGATGGGCATCTCGCCGAAGGAGGCCGCCAGCACCACGCTCGCCGCCAGCGCCAGCACGGCGGTCAGGCCCAGCAGCCAGCGCCAGGGCCGGGCCCCCTCGGCCGCCAGGGGCAGGCTCATGGTTGCGGCTTGGCCAGATCGGCGGCCAGGGTCTCGACGCTGTCCACCACCCGCAGCGAGGGATTGAGGGTCGGGGCGTCCACCACCAGTAGGTGGTTCTCGCGCACCGCGCGCAATTCGCGGGTCAGGGGATCGCTGCGCAGGAAGGCCAGCTTCTTGTCGACGTCATCGGCGGGATAGAGACGACGGTCCATACGCGCCACCACGATATAGTCAGGGTCCAGACTGGCGATGCGCTCCCAGCTCACCGCCGGCCATTCCTCGGCGCTGTCGACCACGTTGCGCAGGCCCAGGGCGCGAGCGATCCAGGCCGGCGCCCCGAGGTTGCCGGCGACCCAGGGATCCCCTTCCAGCCGCGGACTGGAAAACCAGAACAGCACCGAGCGGCCCTGCACCCCGGCGGCTTTGGCTTGCTCGCCCGCGGTAGCGATGCGGCGGTCCAGGTCGGCGACCAGACGCTCGCCGGCCGGCTGCACATCGAGGATGGCGGCCAGCTCCCGGGCTTCACGGGTCACCAGCTGCATGTCGAAGGGGGCGCTGCGGCTGCCGTCGCTATTGGAATCGGCGGTCACCGCCTTGCCTTCGCAATCGCTGGGCGCCACATAGGCGGCGATGCCCAGCTTGGCGAAGCGCGGGAAGTCCGCCACCTCGCCACCGGGGCCGACGTGATAGGTGTACTGAGCCGCCACCAGGTCCGGCCGGGTGCCGACCACGGCCTCGAAGCTGGGCGCGTTGTCGGCCAGGCGCGGAACGCCCTTGCCCTCCTCCTGCAGGTCCTTCGGCAAGCCGCCGAACCAGACCCCGGTGCCCACCAGGCGCGCGCCCACGCCCAGGCGCAAGAGCAACTCGGTACTGGCCTGACCCAGGCTGACCAGGCGCTGGGGCGCGCGCTCGAAGACCAGGTCGCGACCGCAGTTGTGGATGGTCAGCGGATAGGTCGTGGCGGCCTGGGCGCTAAGGGCGGAAACAGATAGCAGGCCGGCGGCGAGCAGCGGTGAAAGACGGCGAAGCATGGACTCTCCTTGGGATGACGCGTCCCTTGTGGATGATGGGTGTCCCCTGGCGAGGTCTGGCTCGCTTCTTACGAAGCTCACAGTGGCGCGACCGCGCCGGACTCTCACCGGCTTCCCGCCAGGGAACAGGAAGGTCGCCGAGGGTGGGCCAGCGGCGACCAGGATTCAAGCATTAAATGTTACTTTATAACAATCCCGGATCATACCAGCGCGGCGTATAGACCCACTCGCCGCCATCGGCCCGCGGAAAGCGCCGGGTATGGCTGGAGCCGAGGATCACCAGGGTGCGCGAATCCACCATGTCGCTGCGCAGGGCGCCGAGGCTGGTGTATTCGAGACCGCCACCGGGACGACCGACGTCGCGGCCGAGGATCACCGGGGTATTTGCCGGACGGCAGCTGCGCAGGACGTCCAGCGCCCGCTCCAGCTGATGCGGCCGGGCCTTGGAGATGGGGTTGTAGAAGGCCATGGCCAGGTCCGCCGCGGCGGCCTGGCGCAGGCGCTGCTCGATCACCGCCCAGGGCTTGAGGTTGTCGGACAGGGAGATCAGGCAGAAGTCGTGGCCCAGGGGCGCCCCGGCCAGGGCGGCGCTGGCCATGGCCGCGGTGATGCCCGGCAGGATCTCCAGCTCCACCGCCGCCCAGCGCGGATCATCGGCGCCTTCCAGCACCTCCAGCACCGCGGCGGCCATGGCGAAGACACCCGGATCGCCGGACGACACCATGACCACCTGACGGCCGCTGGCGGCCAGCTCGAAGGCATGGCGGGCACGCTGCAATTCTTCGCGGTTGTCGCTGGCATGGGCCAGTTGGTCCGGGCGCAGGGGGCCGGCCATCTGCACGTAGGTCGCGTAGCCGAGCACGTCCTGGGCCTGGTCCAGGGCGCGGCGTACCACCGGTGCCATGAGTTCGGCCGCACCAGGGCCTAAGCCCACCACGCTGAGGCGGCCACGGCGCTGGCCGAGGTCATCGGCGTCCAGCGGCCGGTCATGCAGGTGCAGGGCAAGGCCCTGGGCCTGGGCCCGTACCACGGCCGCCCGGGCGAACTCCGGGGTGCGGGCGTCGACGAATCTCAAGGGTAGGGCCAGCGCCTGGCTCAGCTCGGCCAGGCCGGGCGCGGCCATGTCTTCCGCCCGCGCCAGCAGCACTGCCACGGCACCTGGCGCATAGCCGGTGCTGGCAAGCAGTTCGGTGACGGCGGCAGCGGTGGCATCGGCGCGTACCGCCACCAGCACGGCGCGGGGATGGATGAGCAGGGTATGGTCGTCGGCGCTGGTCATGGGCGAGACCAGGATGCGCTGCCGCGCCTCAGGGTCGCGGGCCAGGGGCACCTCATCCAGCCAGGGCGCCTCGCCCTCGATGCGTACCGGGGCGCCGGCCAGCAGATCGGCCACCCGATGCTTGGCCACGTCGACGTCGGCCAGGGCATAGCCGGCCGGTGGATCGAGCAGGCAGGTGCCGAATCTCAGTTCGCCACTGGTGGTGATGGCCGGGGCCACGTCCAGCAAAGTACCCAGCTGGCGAGCCAGACGGTTGGCACCGGCCAGACCACCCAACAGCGGCACCACGGCGCTGCCGTCTTCGGCCACCGCCAGGACCGGCGGCTCGGCGGTCTTGTCATCCAGCAAGGACGCCAGGGTGCGGATGACGATGCCGGCGGCGCAGAGCACAACCAAGGGCCGCTGCTGGCGATAGAGGTCACGCAGGTGGTCGCCGAAGGCGTTGTAGCTGACATCGCCCTCGACCCGCCCGGCCAGGCCATGCACCAGACTGCCCGGCAGGCCGTCCTGCAGGCGGCGGGCAGTGGCCAGGGCGCCGGGGCCGAGGATGACGATGGCCGGGCTCAACCCTTCCATTTCACCCCCGGCACCACCACCAGCGAGAAATACGGCGAGGCCATGGGCTCGACCTCGTCCAGCGCGACGATGCGCTGGTTGTCCATGGTGGCGCGCTCGATATAGCGGGCACGCTCGTCCAGGCCGAGCTCGCGCAAGACCTGGCGCACCTTCTCGAAATTGCGCCCGAGCTTCATCACCACGGCGGCGTCGGCGCTGGTGAGGCGCGCCTTGAGTTCCTCGGCGGAGAGCACCCCGGAGAGCACCGTGAGGGTCTGGTTGCGATAGACCAGCGGCAGACCGAGCATGGCCACACCGCCGAGCATGGAACAGACCCCCGGCACCACCTGGGCTTCGTAGCGCTCGGCCAAGCGGTCGTGCAGGTACATGTAGGAGCCGTAGAAGAAGGGATCGCCCTCGCAGATCACCGCCACGTCACGGCCGGCGTCCAGATGGTCGGCCACCTGGGCGGCGGCGGTGTCGTAGAAGTCGGCGATCACCGTCTCGTAGGACAGCGGCGGCGCCAGCTTCTCGGTGGTCACCGGATAGACCAGTGGCAGGCGCTGCTGGCCGTCCAGCAGATAGCCCTCGATGACGCCATAGGCATTGCCGCCCTGGCCCGCGTTGGCCTTGGCCTTGGCGACGAAATAGGCCACCACCGGCGCGCCCTGCAGGAGGCGCAGGGCCTTCAGGGTGATGAGTTCCGGATCGCCGGGGCCGACGCCCAGGCCGAGCAGGCGGCCGGCCATCACTCCACCTCCGTGGCCAGGGCATTGACCGCTGCCGCGGCCATGGCGCTGCCGCCACGGCGGCCGCGGACGATGACGTAGGGCACGCCGCGACTGTCGGCGGCCAGGGCGTCCTTGGACTCCATGGCACCAACGAAGCCCACCGGCATGCCGAGGATCAGCGCTGGCCTGGGCGCCCCGGCATCGAGCATCTCCAGCAGATAGAACAGCGCCGTGGGGGCGTTGCCGATCACCACCACGCTGCCGGCCAGGTGCGGCCGCCAGCGCTCCAGGGCCACCGCCGAGCGGGTGTTGCCCTGGGCCACGGCCAGCTCGCGGATACCCTCGTCGTGCAGGGTGCAGATCACCTGATTGTTGGCCGGCAAGCGAGTGCGGGTAACGCCCTCGGCGACCATGCGGGCATCGCAGAGGATGGGCGCGCCGGCCGCCAAGGCCGCGCGACCGGCCGCGCCGGCACCCGGGGAAAAGGCCAGGTCCTGGACCACGTCGACCATGCCGCAGGCGTGGATCACCCGCACGGCGAGCTTTTCCAGGTCGGCGGGGATGGCCGAGAGATCGGCCTCGGCGCGGATGGTGGCGAAGGATTGGCGATAGATCGCCTGGCCGTCGCGTTCGTATTCAAGCATCACTAGGACTCCGGGCCAGCCAGGCGGCCGCCTCGTCGAGAGAAAGGTGGGTGGCGCGCCGCCGGCCCGGACCGGGCTGGGTGGCGTCGCGCACGAAGAGGTCATAGCGACCGGGGGCCACCGCCAAGAGGGTGTGGGGCGCCTGGCCGGCCAGGGCGCAACTGCGCGGGCAACCGGAGAGATGCACCTCCAGGTCCGCCGGCAGCCGCTCGGCCAGGCGCAGGGCATCGCCCTTGGTGTCGGCTTGGCCCTTGGCGCAGCCCTGGCTGCCGGTACAGGCGATCAGCCGGGCCAGGGGTGCGGCAGGGTCGGTGGTCAGGTCCAGGGTGGTCAAGGCCGTGAGCAGCGCCTGGGCCTGGTCGACCGGCACATCGGGCAGCAGCAGGCCCTGCCAGGGGGTCAGGTGCAGGTCGCCGTTGCCGAGGTGCTCGGCCAGGTCGGCGACGGCGGCCAGGCTCGTTGCCGGCAGGCGGCCTAGGGCGGGCTGGGCGCCGATCCAGCAGTGACCCGGCTGAAGCTGGGGATGGCTGCCCAGGCGCAGCTCGGTTGCGGCCGCCGCGCGTGGGCTGCGCGGAACCGGCAGCAGGTCCAACCCCGCCAGCAACTCTGCGGCCGGGCACTGAGCCAGCAGCTGGCGCATGCGGCTCTGCTCGGGACCGGCGAGATCGAGAAAGCGATGCAGCAACCGCGTCACGGTCGCCACCTCCTGGCCCGGGACGATCAGTCCAACCGGCGCATCCAGCGGGATACCGGCGAGACCGAGCACGTAGCCCTCGGCGCGAGCCGACAGCCAGACATCGTGGGGATGATCGAGCCGCGCCAGGGCTTCGCCGCCGTCCAGTTGCAGGGCGAACTTGGCCGACAGCCCATGCAGTCGGCGGTCGCCCTCCAGCAGGGCGAGCAATTCGGCGGCCAGGGGACGAACATCCTGCAACTGCTGCGGGTCACGCCCCGCCGCCGGGCTGAGCAGCAGATTGCGCACGTCGTCGGCGGCCGGATCGCTCGGGCCCAGACCGGCGGCCTGCAAGGCAGCCACCAGGGCGTCGGCGCCGTCCGGGCGCACGCCGCGCAATTGCAGGTTGGCCCTATTGGTCAGCTCCAGTACCCCGTTCGCCCAGCGCTCGCTGGCGGCGGCGATCGCTCGCGCCTGGCCTGCCATGAGTCGCCCGCCCGGCAACTTCACCCGGCACAGGCCGCCATCGCGCGCGGGCACGATGCGCAGCAGCCCCGGACAGGCCGAAGGCCGCGGGACGAGGGCGGAGGGAGACGGAGGATTCACGGCGGAAGGTCGGGCTGAACGGGGAAAGACGTTATTATGCCCGCTTTGGTGCGACACGTATGCTCGTGTTGTGCTTGGTCGACCAGCTTAGTCTTGGCGCCGAAACCCTTGTTCTACAGGGGTTTGAAGCCTAAATAAAGCACGAGAGCCGGCTCTGCCGCGCCTGATTCGACCCACTTGTGGGGACAATGCGATCCCTGCTTGCCAGGGTAAGTACGTCTCAAATTTGGCCATTTTTGGCTATAAATTGATCAATCAGACGTAACAGAGAGCAATTTCCGCCAACGAAATTGTATCTAAATGTAACAAGACTCCCTGCGGGTGATTTGACCCCGCAAGGGGTCAATCCATCTCTGGGATGCCTTGGTCTCATTTGGCCCATGCCAACGTCGTGAGACGCTAGGGTATCTCGTCCAAGCACGGAGCAACCGCTCCGCTTGTGCATTGCTCAACCTTGCTAATACAGGGGGTACCGAGCCTGGCATGTACCTGCCAGTTCACTACATCGGCATGCGTCGGGGGCCAACCCTGAGGTGTGAAGCCCGGTGGACAATGTCCTATCCCGCAAGGGACGCGCTTGACTGGCAACAGCTTCGTGAAGCTTCCGAACTGCACGGAAGCTTAGGGCTAGTGACCCAACCCGTATGGTTAACGCATGTGAACCGTTGTTAGACCCCTCGTAAGCATAACTGGGCCTACGGCAGTTAATAGGCCCTGGCCAAAATCGGCAAAGCAGTCTGGCGCTCGTTGTCAAAGCTAACGACGCGGTACCACTACGACTGTCGGGGGAGAGACGGAACCTAACCGGGGAATCGATGCACATCGGGGAACGTGGCAATCCCGACCACCCGCCTAACCAGCAACATCGGAAGGCAGGCAATCCGCAAGGAAAGCTGTTGGGTGTGGGGAATGGGAGGGTGCAAAAAGCGAATGGCTGTCTGTAATGGGCGGCATATCG
>NZ_FOED01000033.1:0-9504 GCF_900110545.1 Pseudomonas sp. Snoq117.2
ATGGCCTCGCCCCATTCCGCCACCCCGCTCATAGCCTTGGCCATTTGCACCATGGACACGACCGAGAGCAAGAGGCCCGTCGCCGCGCTTGTAGCCAGCAGAGGCAGGAAGGGCAATACCATGCCCGAGCGGCGCTCAGGGCCACGCAAACTATAGAGGCCGAAGAGCGCCAGCCCGAACAGCATCATCAAATCGGCATACAACGCGAAGCGAAGTCCGATGCTGGATGGATCTTCCATGTTTACTTGACCTTGAACGTCATGCTACCGGTGATGGGGTGGGTATCTGATGACACTGCCCGCCAATCGACCTTGTAGGTGCCGGCCGTCAAAGGCGAGGCAGGTGCAATGACCATGGAGCAAATGTTCGATTCTTCCGGGCTGGAAAAACTCGTTGATGAATGCGAAGGCCTTCGTCGAACACTCAAGCTGGCCGCTCGAAAAGCCCTGGAGGTTTGCGAACTCGTTCGCATCAGAACCTCTGTCGAGTCTGATGACTTCCTTCGCACTCGAATACGCCGGTAAACGCCGGCACACAGCGTGTTACTAACCCAGGCATGCCTGCTGGCAGGACGTGTCTGGCCAGGGCGCTGAGCCCTGGCCTGTGCGCTCAAAATCGTCGCCGCGCCAGCAACTCCGCCAACGCCCCTTCAAGCCACCCTGCGGTGCGCATCTTCAGTGCCTTGCTCCCGCACCTCGGGCACTGGTCAAACCACTCGCCGGCCATCAGCGCATCACTTTGCGATGCCACTGTCTTTGTCCAACCGCATCCTTCACATTCAAAGGTGAAGGGCCTGGGTTTGATGGGCATTCTAAATCTCCTTGGTCTCTTCGCTGATGTATTGCCGTCCGTGCATTCAACTGCCCGGATAAGCCAATTCGATCTGCTCGTCGAACGCGCCACCAACCCCGCAGTAATCACGTGGAACACGCTCAAGATCCTCGGCTACCTGCACGATCACCTGGCGCAGTTCCAGGCGTTCGAACCAGCGGGCAGGAATGGCAGCAGCACCATACTGGGCACCCAACAAGTGCCCGGCGACAAGCCCTGTGCTGCTGCTATCGCCACTGTGATTCACCGCCGTGATCACCCCTTCTTCGAGTGATCGTGCTGTCAGCGCACACCACAGTCCAATCGCCAGCGCCTGCTCAGCAACCCACCCACCGCCAAGGTCGCCAATGCGTTGCGGGGTGGGTGTATAGCCCTCGTAGTACAAAAACAGCACGCGCTCGATGAGGCTGCGCGTTTCTTCCATACCAGGTACTTGCCCATATTTGGCCAAGCTTTGAGTTACCGCGTGTTCCAGGCTGTCTTGCCTTTCGACAACACGCTGAAGAATGTCGGCGAATAGCCCTGCCGCCAGGTAGCCCGTCGGATGCCCGTGCGTCAGGCGCCCAGACTGCGCCGCGTAGTCAAATGCATTGGCAAAGAATGCACAGGGTGCAACACGTACCAAGGCGCCGCAGCCCTTGCTGTTGTTTTCGGCAACCGCTCCCAACCGCGCGCTGGCCTTTAGTGCATTCAGGCAAGTTGTGCCTGGGGAGCGACGAGACCAGAGTTCGACTTGCTTGATCAGCCAGCCATCTGTGACGATCGGTATCGCAGAGGGGTAATCCTGGGTCATCAGCCAGCGCAGCAACGCTTGGTGAACAATGCTCGGGACATGGCACGTCTGCCGTAAACTGCCAAGCACAAAAGCGCGCAGCAAACCTTCTGCGGTGAACAGCATCATCTGCGTTTCGTCGCTGATGGCGCCGGTGTTGCCGTAAGCCGGGGCAAAATCAATGATGCCCTGCGGACCAAACTTGGCCTCGATGGCAGGCCACTCAAGAAACTCCACGGGGGCGCCAAGCGCGTCTCCGACAGCACCACCCAGCAGGCAGCCTTTGATCCGTTCAAGTCTGTTCATGCGCTTCCCTTATCGCTCTGCAGAGATCAAGTTCTGCAAAATCACCAGCTTGCTTTGCAACTGCTCGATGTGCGCTTTCTCAGCACGCAGTGCCGAACGTAGCTCCCGGTTTTCCATCTCCCAGATCCGCGCCCAACGTGCGTCCTGGCGGCAGCCAAGCGCCACATGCCAGATTTCTCGCAACCTCAGGTACTGCATCAGGTACACCGTCAGGATCACCCCGATCAACACCAACGCCCCCGGTCGAAACCGCTTCAGACATAGTCATGTCCACATCCTTTCGTGACTTCAATTTATTTAGAAGACAGACACACGATATGTAGTGATCAACGACAGGTCTAGAATGTAGACTTATACAGGTAAAGTATTCGCGCACATGGAGAGGGTATGAAACGCAAGCACTCCGTTGAACAGGTACGCTGGGACCTGGCACTTCGCTATCGTTTGATCGAGACCGTTGTCTGGTGGGAAGGCAGGCTGACCACGGGGCACTTGATGCAGAGCTTTGGCATCAGCCGCCAGCAGGCATCCAAGGACATCAATACCTACATCACCGAGCATGCGCCCAAAAACTTGACATATGACAAGCAGCTCAAAGGGTATGTGCCGAGCAAGCAGTTCAAACCCCTGTTCATCGACGACAGTGCCAGCGCCTATTTGCACCTGCTCTATCAGAACAATGAGCGTGCCCCGCACATTGATGGACTGGCACTGGCTTATGCGCACACCAAGGTGTTGGAAGTGCCGGATCGCCCCATTCGACCGGAGATTCTGCGCCCCTTGCTCAAGGCCTGCCGCGAAGGCCTGCGCCTGGAAACCGAGTACGTGTCGTTCAATACCCCGAACGTAGAGGTTCGCCTCATCGCTCCTCACACGCTGGTGTACACCGGCATGCGCTGGCATGTGCGGGCCTACTGCGAAAAGAATGGCCAGTACCGCGACTTCGTGCTCAGCCGCCTGCGCGGGCAGCCGGACTTGCTCGACGAATCGCCGAACACACGGGAGCTGGATGAAGACTGGAATGTCGAGATTCCGGTTATCTTCGAGCCCGATGGGCGATTAAACGAGGCACAGAAGGCAATCATCGAAACCGACTTCGGGATGACGCAAGGACAATTGGTGGTGCCCAGCCGCAGGGCCTTGGTGAAGTATGTGTTGATGCGTTATCGGATCGACCCGCGCAATCTGGCAACGAGCCCTGAGGCCCAGCAAATTGTGGTGAGCAACCTCAAGGAACTGAGGCCGTGGCTGATGAATGACTGACGCTCAAATTCCTGAGACGAGGGGCATGACGTCCCGAGTCGATGGCCAGCTAATGCTCGTTCAGCCGCGGGTGTATCTGCTCAACCCTATTCGGAGGACGACTCACCCGCGGGCAGCAAGAAGAGATCCAGCCGTCGAGGATTTCAGCCATACCGGCTGGCGACATCTGTATCAACAGTCAGGGCTGTCCCCAGTCACTGTAGTTTCCGCCCCATACCTTGGGCCTCGATGATCATGCGGTCGAGCAGAGCGAGCATGTCATCGACATCAATTTCCTGAAAGCAGCCCTTCGCCTCCTGCTCCAGGATCATGGCGGCGAACTCCTCGCTGTATTCGACCTCACCCTCGGTTTCAACTTGCGCAGGTGCCGGGTCACCCGAGTGACCATCCTCTTGATCGTTACACATCACGAACCTCGCATTGAAATGGGACCTTAGCTGAGCGGCCGCGCCAACTTGGCCCAAGCAGACACCCGTTGGAAGCAAAAAAAGGACGGAGTTGTCGACGTTATCGGCGTTTGTCAGGCCGAATCAGCGTCACGTCGGTCCAGCTCCTGTTTCATCTCCATGTACTCACGGACAAACTCGTAGCCCTTCTTGGCAACGACGATGACACCGATAATTGCGAACAGATTCTTCATAGCACAACCTCTTGGGATTGACGGGTTTCTTCGACCGCTCCGTACCTGACCGCCATGCACAAGCCATTGACCAGGTTCATGTCTTGCGGCGTCTGGCAACGAATGGCCGTCAGATCAGGACTGGCGACGATACAAGCCAGCGACTTCGCCCGACTGACCGCCACATTCAAACGGTTTTTCGAGTACAGGAAGCCGATGTCCCTGGGCAGGTAGTCTTCATTCGACGTCGCCATCGAGACGATGACAATCTCTGCCTCTTGCCCCTGAAACTTATCTACAGTGCCGACGCGCGCACCCGCCGGCAGCACTTGCTTCAATAGCTGTACCTGCAAATTGTAGGGCGCCACGACCAGGATGTTTTCGAGAGACACCGCGTGCTCCTCGCCAGTGTTATCCACATAGCGCTGCTGCAGAAAGTACGTGTACAGCGCTTTGACGTACGCAGCTTCTTCATCGGAACTCTGGCCGTTGCCGTCGTGCTCCACAGGGCAAAACATCAGTCCGCTGCCCGGTACCTCCGGGCGCTGGCCATCCAGTCGCAACACCTGCCGCTCGGCTCCTGGTGCCGACGACAGCTGGCCTTCGTACACCGCATGAGAAATGAATGAGCAAACGTGCGGATGCATCCGCCAGGTTTGCGCCAGAAACACCCCACGGTCAGGCGCAATGGTGGGCGTGCCATCCAGCAGATAATCGAGGATAGAGTCACCGGAACGGCCAGGGTGCACGCCTTGCACTGGTTGCGACAATTGCATCTGGTCGCCCATCAAGACGATGTTGCGTGCCGCAATGCCCATGGTGACCAGGTTCGCCACGCTCACTTGACCGGCCTCGTCGATGAAGAGGTAATCCAACGCCTCGGTGAAGGTCTCGTCGGCAAATAGCCAGGCGGTACCCGCAGTCAGGTCAATTCCCGGCCCCCAGGCGTGAAGGAAATCCTTTTTGTCTTCGATGGAGCGAATGCAGCGACCAGTGAACTCAGTGCCATCTCCCTCCGATGACTTTTTCAACCCTTTGAATGCAACGCCCTCTGCTTGTGCCCGAGACTCAACAGCAGCCAACAGGTTGTCGATGGCATGGTGCGAATTGGAGGTCACACCGATGCGCTTGCCTGCTTTGAGCAGGTCAACAATGACGTGCGAGCCCGTGTAGGTCTTGCCGGCACCCGGTGGCCCCTGAATAAACAGCACGCTGTTCTCGAGGTTGCGTACCACCTGCTTGATGGCATCCGTCGTCGTCAGGCGTGGATCCAGCAGTGGCGCACCCGGCTGGACGTCTTTCACCCGTGGAACGCGTCGATCGCCACCGCCTGGAAGCGCTGCTCACCGGCCAAGACGCTGTCGGCATAGCGAAACAGTGCCTCGCGCAGCGAAGTCGATGGAATCGGCCTGCCGGGAATCATGTCGAAGTCATCCGGTGGCGCTTTGTTCGCGGTGGCTTTGAACATCGCCAGACACGCGTTACTGTCCAGGTCAACCAACTGCACATTGGCCAGAGACTCGGTGATGACGCCTTGGGAACCCGTGCGCATCTTGCTTTCTTGAGGTTCGAAACTGTACTCAAACAGAAATGATTTCTTGCTCGGTTCGGGCGACGTTTTTGTACGCCGCAAACCGGCCAGGCTCTCGATATCCTCCAGCAGCTCCTCAGTGGTCATGTCCTGACGACTGAACAACT
This sequence comes from Pseudomonas sp. Snoq117.2, assembly GCF_900110545.1. NCBI lineage: Bacteria > Pseudomonadati > Pseudomonadota > Gammaproteobacteria > Pseudomonadales > Pseudomonadaceae > Pseudomonas > Pseudomonas sp. Snoq117.2. The sequence goes on from NZ_FOED01000033.1 coordinate 5,490, forward strand.
GCCACCATGTCGGCTTGTCTGCCCGACGGTGGAAATCGAGCAGTTGGAAGGTGAGCAGCCTGACTTGATCCGCTTCGCTCAGAGCACATTCGGCGGCGGACAAGCCAGCGAGCAAACGATCGCAATAGCTTTCCAGACGAACCTCGATCTCCTTTTGTTCCGCTACAGCTTTCTCGCTTTCTGCTTCAGGCTCGGAGAGAGTGCTCGCATCCGAAGGTTTAATGCTCAAAAGCCAGTTGCGCAGAAGATAGGTGGATAGCACGTCGTCTTCGTTGTACCGCTCGATCTGCTCGAGCAACGCCGACTCGGCAGTCTCTTTCCAACGCTCATAAAACACGATGCTCGCACCGGCATTGGTAACGTCGCCGTCGCGCGGCCCCATGTAAAAATGCTCGATGTTCTTGATCGAGTAGCTGGGCTCAGACACCCGGATCGCTTCGCGCACGACCTTGTAGAGGTCGATCAGCTTGCCGTTGCGCAGCAACCAGTCCACTTGTGCCTCGCGTGTACCGTGCTGGCTCATCAGGCGCTTGAGGGCCGTCTCTTCATAGCTGGCATAGTGGTAGACATGTGCGCTGGGGTAACGCTTGAGATGGGCGATGACCCAGTCGATGAACTGCTCGAACGCGATCTTTTCTTCCTCTCGGCTATGTGCCCAGAAGGGTTTGAAGGATTGTTGGCCACCTTCGTCGATATACAGACCGAAGAGATATTCCAAGCCGCCCTCCTCCAGCGGATTGCCCTCCATGTCGAAAAACAGATCCCCCTCAACCGCCGTGGGCATTCGGCTAAAACCACGCCTTTTCCCCACGACCGGCAGAAACTCGAACAACGGGCCATCACTGGAGCGCCCCTGGAACTGCAAACGCGCCTGATGGCGCAACTTGCCCAGCGACTCCACTTGCAACTTGGGGATGCGCAAGTCATCGGTACTGTTCGCCAACTGCTGCAATGTGGTCACTCCACCAGCCTGCAATTTCTTGATTTGCGAGCGGCTGATGCCGGCGACTGCCGAGAGGTGATCGTCTTGCAGCCGTTGTTCGTCACAGCGATCGCGCCACACACAAAACCCGCAATGTCCGCATGGCTCCGGGTACGTCACAGGTTGTCCGTCACTGTTCACGAACGCCGTGAAACGCTGCAGCACTTGCTCCAGATAATCGGCATAGTCAGCGACCCGAAATGCCTGCTCCGTACGCGCAGCATCACCCAGTACGACATACATGAACTGCGGCTGTACGCCCTGGATCGAAATCAGCATTCGCGAGTAAAGCGCAACCTGCACAAGGAACTTGGCCTTTGCAGACTTGGCCAGCTTGGTGTCGATTACCTCATAGCTGTGATCGCCCAACGCCGAAGCCTGCGGCACCTTACGCAGGAAGTCGGCGTGCCCAATGAAAGCACCTTCCTGAAGCGAAGCCTGGAAGATGATGTCCGCACCAGCCTTCATGGCCTCAATGGTCAGTTCCACCCGCCGCGGGAAACTCGAATTTCCCTCGGCAACGTCGACTACGTGAGCATTTTCGCGTTTGAGTCGTTCAAGAAACGCCGCTTCATGAGCGAGCCCCTTGCCGTGGATCAGGCGGTTCTGATCGCTTGCCGGCGCTTTTTCCATCGGGGCAACAAGATGCTGGAGGTCCAGTGCCGTTAGGTGCTGGCACTCCAGAAAACCGCAGATGTCTGAGGCGGAATACAACTGAACGCCGTTCCGGGTTTGCATGGTTGTATTCCATCCTGTGAAAGGCCAAGGGGCACATGATGCTGCGCAAATGTTGCGTGTGTGGCTCAGGCGTCGAGCGAGCAATCCTGGTAAAACTGCTCGAACAGGCTCGTTGGCAAGTGCTGCGCATCAAGCAGGCCGAAGTGCTTGCCCACGTTGCGCCCCAGGGCCATGAGTGTCCTTGCAGAGTTCTCGGTACCGGCATAGCCGGTACTCACGATGTAGTCGACACGACCCTTGTCGGTCGTCGCTCGCGCATACGCGTTGCCCGTGATCAACACATCCACCAGGCAGACACTGACGCGCTCTTCACCGACTGTGAACGGCTCGAGGGCCTCGGTAGCAAGGGCCGCACGCAATCCGTCCTCACCACCGGCGACGATGCGCTCAAGCTGTGCAAGCGGTCGGCCGAACAAGTCGAACTCTTCAATGGAAAACGGAAAACAGTAGCCCTGTGCAGTGGTACGCGTGAGCGGCTTCTCGTCACGCGGCTGGGCCACCAGCCATTCAACAAACGAATCTTTGTTATCGAGTGCACCGCTGTAGCGGAAGGCCAGATAATCCTTGAGAACCTGGCTGAAAGGATGACCCGTGGGCACCCAACTATTGCCACCACGCTCACGGTCCTGCGTCTCGACTTCTGGCTCACCCGCTGTGGAATCAGACGCCAGCGCCAGGCCAAAGCAGCGAAGATCATAGCCAAGCATGAACAGGCTGGCCTCGAAGGCATGGCAACGCGCGGGGAGAATCCCTTGCCCAGCAAACCAGTTGGTACGCTCGAGCAGCGCTCGGATAATCCAGCCCAAGCGCACTTGCCAACGCGCCCACTCGGCATAGTCGATCGTCGAAAACTGTGGCGCCGCCACGCTGTTCAGGAACGCTCCCGGGTTGCGGATCTGGCTGCCTCGCGCGCCGCCGGAAGGGAACATCAGCAAGGGTTTACCACGCTCTGCCCAATGCTGGCGAAACAGCGAATACAACATGGCAATCGCAGCGCCCACACGGCTGTCATAGATTGGAGAACCGGACAAATCGAGCAAGGCGTGAATCTTGGTCAGGCCAGAATCGAAACGCTCGACATTGCTAGCGTCGAGGTCATCCAGGTCATTGTCACCGTCGAGCGTCATAAGTCCGGCCATCTTTTTCAGGTAGCCCGACAACTCGCCTTTGGCCGCCAACCGGTGCAAGAACGGAATGGCGCCCCGCACGCCACCCCAACGAAGAATCTGCAAACACGCCTGAAGCGCTTGTTGATCATCACCTGCGTTGACCGCACTCGTCAGCCACTCACGCAGTTGCCCCAAAGAGCGTTGGGTTTCAGCCCAGGTTTCAGACTCAACCACACTCTGGTTGGAGTCGTGCCAGCTTGCCTTCCAGCGATAGAGCTCAAGTATCCGCTCAATCCCCTGGACTTCAACCGTCAAACCGCCAGGTACAAACTTGCTGGACTTGAAGCGCAGCTTGAACGTGAGCGCCGGCAAGTTGGCTGCCAGCCATGCAACGAAAGATTCCACTTCGGGTTGTGCCAGGAACTGTTCACGCTTCATGCAGGCCGCCTTGCGGGCAATGTCGAATGGCCATACCCTAAGCAAAATGGTAGGCCACTTCCACGTTGTCTGTTCATACAGGTAAACAAAGCGAGCAGGTTCTAATGCCTTGAATAGACGCTTTTCAACGCCAGCGGCGATTGGCATTTAAAATGTCTGCGTTAGGCATGAAAGACAGGCACAGCCGGGGCTGCGTTTTTTTTGAAGAGCGTTTAGGTCAACGCGCCGCCAACCTACGGCCAGTTCCCGACCGCACCGTGTCATAAGCGACCAGACCGTAGGCCAGGGCAATCCCGGCTGGCGCCACATACATCACCACCTGAGCCATCAACTGCGCCATAGCCTCCGCCTGCTGTTGCATCCGCTCGACCATATCGCCGGTGGCTTGCACATCCATCATGCCCACAAACCCGACGCTCATGACGAGGGGTTCTACCCCGTTAGCACGGACACTTTCGAGTAAGCTCATACCGAGCTGAAGGAGTGTTCATGAAGCGCAAGAAATACAGTCCTGAATTCAAGCGGGAAGCCATCGAGTTGGTTCGTCGTTCAGGGGCGAGCTGTCGACAAGTGGCCCTGGAGATTGGTGTAGCTCCGAACCTGCTCACACGCTGGGTTCGAGAAGCACAACCAGGCACAGAAAAGGCCTTTCCCGGAACCGGTAGTCCGCGAGATGAGGAGCTAGCCCGCCTCAAGCGTGAGTTGGCCCGGGTGACCAAGGAACGTGATTTTTTAAGAGACGCGGCAG
>NZ_FOED01000029.1:0-14994 GCF_900110545.1 Pseudomonas sp. Snoq117.2
AGTCAGAGCAAAGGGCCTGTTGTGGAGCTGGACGGCTGGGTCAGACACAAACTTCGCTGCGTCATCTGGCGCCAATGGAAGCGGCCCTCTACGAGGGCCCGCAACCTGATGCGCTTGGGGCTGGGCGAAGAGCGTGCCTGCAAATCGGCCTTCAACGGTCGCGGCCCATGGTGGAACTCTGGAGCGCCACATATGAATCAGGCGCTGCCGAAGAAGCTCTGGGATCGACTCGGGCTTGTCTCGATACTGGATACGATCAACCGGCTTAGCCGCATGACCTGAACCGCCGTGTACGGAACCGTACGCACGGTGGTGTGAGAGGACGGCGGGTGTGAACCCGCCTCCTACTCGATTTTATATGAGGTAGATGCGCTTACCTTTCAAAATTGTAAGTTTCTCGTCATGCCGGTGATGCCTGTGCATTGCTAAAGTTACGCCCGAGAAGATTTGAATTTGAGAGGTTCTTATGAAAAAGCTAATTATTGCCGCTGCACTTGTTGTGTTCTCGATGGCTTCGCAGGCTAACACTTTCTCTGAAAGCCAGCAGTTGCAATACACCAAAGAGCACCAAGCTGCGGTGGCCAAGTATGCCGAGAAGAATGGCAAGCCTATGCCGGAGATTCAGGATTACAAATATGGCATGAAGATAGACGTTGCTAAGTTTGTACGTCAGTCGCAGGACCCCCGTACCTGCCAGGTCTACCCACGGTTGATGACTTTCGAGGACTCCCAGGGCACGCTCAAGACTGTTCGTTACTCGATGTATTCGCAATGCATCAACAACAAGTAGTAAACGATTTGAACAGAACAATTAGAGAATTCATAAATGCCAGGCAGCGCCTGGCATTTTTTATTACGCCCGATGCTCCATAGCTTTGAAATATTAACGCCTGGGCCGGGGCAAACCGTGCAATAGGTCTTAGCTAACCAACCGCGACGGCTCCCAACTGCAGAGGGCAATTGGAAGCCTTGACCCCAGAAGGGACGAGTTATGAAAAGTTTGCTTGAACGCCCAGACGACCAAGCAGGGCACAAAGGCCATAGCCACGAGCATGGCGGTATCTTCGGCATGAATACCGAGCTGGTCTTCGCGCTGATCTGTGGTGTGCTGCTCGGTGCCGGAGCTCTCGCAGGAAAGCTCGGGCTGATCGATAGGCTGTCACTGGTTCTGTACGTATCTGCCTACGTGTTCGGTGGATGGTTCACTATCAAGGAAGCGATCAGCAACATCCGCCAGAAGCGCTTCGAGATCGATTCGCTGATGCTTCTCGCCGCAGCCGGTGCCGCGAGCATCGGCGCCTGGGCTGAGGGGGCTCTGCTGCTGTTCCTGTTCAGTCTGGGGCATTCCCTTGAAAGCTACGCGATGGGGCGGGCCAAGAAAGCGATTGAGGCACTGTCCAAGCTCGCACCGGCCACGGCGATCGTACGCAGAGCAAATGGCACGACGGAAATGCCGGTGGAACTGCTGGTTCCCGGTGACGTTGTCATCGTGCGCCCAAATGACCGCCTGCCGGCCGATGGTTTTGTAGTCGTGGGCTCCTCAAGTATCAACCAGGCGCCAGTGACCGGTGAAAGCGTCCCCGTGGACAAGCAACCTGTCGCTGATGTCGAGCTCGCACGTAGTAAGCCAGATGCAGTTGATGCAGCTTCGAAAGTCTTCGCCGGCACCATCAATGGCGAAACTCTCATCGAGGTTGAGGTAACACGGCGCTCCACTGAAAGTACCTTGGCGCGGGTCATCAAGATGGTCAGTGAAGCCGAAGTCAGGAAGTCACCGACCCAGCAGTTCACGGACCGCTTCCAGCGGGTATTCGTCCCGGTAGTTTTGCTGCTGGTAGTAGGGCTGCTGTTTGCCGGCATTTTTCTTGACGAGCCTTTCCGTGACTCGTTCTACCGGGCGATGGCCGTTCTGGTTGCAGCCAGCCCCTGCGCGCTCGCGATCGCTACACCAAGCGCCATTCTCTCTGGCATCGCCAGGGCAGCCCGAGGTGGCGTGCTGATCAAGGGCGGTGCGCCACTTGAAGAGCTTGGCGCCTTGAATGCCATGGCATTCGACAAGACCGGTACCCTGACCGAAGGGCGCCCACGCATTACCGATGTAATACCCGTGGGCGGCACGCAGATCGAGGATCTACTAAACGTCGCCATCGCTGTGGAGTCGATGAGCGACCATCCGCTGGCTGCGGCAATTGTGCGTGACGGTGAAGAGATGATTGGCACACGGCGCCGAATCCAAGCCAAGAACATGAGCAACATGATTGGCCGCGGCGTGCGTGCTGAGCTTGATGGGCAGTTCGTCTGGATTGGCAAGGTCGAGATGTTCGGTACCAATGGTATTCCCGCACTGAGCAAGGCTGCCCTGGAGGCTGCAGAGCGTCTACGTCAGTCGGGCCGCACAACCATGGTGATACGTCGTGCTGACAAGGATCTGGGCGCTATCGGGCTATTGGACACACCCCGAGAGGGGGCCAAAGAGGCACTCCAGAAACTCAGAGAGATGGGCATCGACCGCATGGTCATGATTTCTGGAGACCACAACCGCGTTGCAGAGGCGGTAGCCAAACAAGTTGGCTTAGATGAGGCGTGGGGAGACCTGATGCCGGAAGACAAGGTCAAGGCCATCAAGAACCTGCGCCTTAGCGCCAAGGTGGCCATGGTGGGTGACGGCGTGAATGACGCCCCTGCCATGGCCAATTCGAGCGTTGGCATCGCAATGGGGGCTGCCGGATCTGACGTCGCCTTGGAAACAGCTGATATCGCGCTTATGGCTGACGACATCAGGCAACTCCCATTTGCGGTGGGTTTGAGCCGTCACACGCGATCGATCATCCGCCAGAACCTGTTCGTCAGCTTGGGGATTGTGGCCATCCTGGTTCCGTCGACCATCATGGGCTTGAGCATTGGTGCTGCTGTTGCAATCCATGAGGGCTCCACATTGTTGGTCGTCTTCAACGCCTTGCGGTTGTTGGCCTACCGCAGAAGCACCTGATCCCTGAGCTTCAATCATGAAGCTAAGCAGGGAAATGACCTGAAGTAGAAGTATGGGTCGTGCGCGATCAGCGCACGACCCATACTTTTTCTCACTCGTCGATCCCGATGCGCTTGAGGCTTTCAAGGGCCTTTCCACATTCAGGTGAGCCGTGCCGTAAGCCGCAGGCCAACGCAGCTTTGAGGCTCATGACACCGGCTACGAAACCGACTTGATTGCCGACCCCGTGTCCGTTCGCAAATCCCTGATCATACGCAATCTCCACAAGTGCATTGATCGCCGCCAGGGTGTCTTGTTTGTTGGTACTGTTCTGCATATCTACTCCGCGAGCATTCAGCTCATATCGCTCGGTTAGATGGCGGCGCCTTCAGTTTTGGGGTGAGCGAATCCCGCTCCCATAGCCAATCCCTAACGGGGGGCATAGCCCGCCACCGTAAGGAAAATCAGCTATTGAGAGCAGGTGACTCGTTTTGGTCACCCGTACTGCTCGCCTCACCGCATTGGCACTGAGTGGGTACATCCGGATAGCCGCTGTGTTTCTCGACGAACAGCGTTTGGCAGGTGGTGCACCCATAAATCCGCGGCAGAGACTTCAGACCACCTGGCAGCACATCGCTCAAGGGCTCGTTACGCCAAGGAGCCCCGTCAAGGATCTGGGTGCGAAGGATATTTCCCAGCCGCCAGGTATTAGTTTGTGCGCTCCAGGACCACATTGGCGCCGAAAGCGAATACTGGATGAAGGTCTCCTCCGGCTGCTTGGAGAGCATCGAGTACTTGGGACGGGCCCAGCCGGAATCGATGATGCTGAAACCCATGCCCATCTCAGCACTCGGATAGGTCTGCTCACCGAAGAAACGGTCGTGAGTCGCGGGAGCCGTAGCATGATGGTCAGTCGGCGGAAATACCCATAAGTAGCACTCGCTTCGGGTCACCATTTCAACGAGTTGGCTCTGTCCCCGTAGAGGGAAAGCTGCAGCCAGGGCGAAGCGATCTTTCCACGTGTTTTTCGGAGGCGGTGCCATTCCCGCCGCTATGGCCAGCGTCGCCGTTTTCGGGACGAACCGATCGCCGAGCTCGTTCAGATCCAGATTCTTGCAGAGGGCCTTGAAGGCCTTTTTACGAGTCGTCGAAGTAAAGGAGGGGTCGAGGAGCAGGCGAACCTGGTTCACGCCGATCCCTGAAGCTCGTAGCACCTCGATGACTTCTTCAGCCGCGCCGACTGCTTGAAGATCGGTCAATCCCAAGCACTTTTTCGCTCGCTCGATCGTCTCGTAGAGGTTGTACTGCCTGTCGCTATCACGGCGCACCTGGATTGGCAGTTTGTCTTTGGAGGCAACTTCCGGGGCGACGGAACCAATGGCAGCGTGGAGCAGCTGGTGAATGTGCTGGTGAGGGTACGGGCGGCCGGAAGCCGAGAATGAGGCGTGCAGCTGAGCAGCGAGAGGTTGAAGCAGCTTTTTGGCAGACATGACTATCCCCTAATGAGCGACGTTGGGGTAGCTGCGCTTGTAGGGCCGTTAGACGCGAAGCTGGACGTCGAATCAGGTTCAATCATGAGTAGGAGTCAGGTTTGATTTGCTTGCACGGCCACCATGCAAATCCCGACGCGGCAATCTCACCAGATTCGCCGAGCTTTGGCAAGAGAGGTCATCGTAAGCGAATGGAGGTAGGAGGAGGGCGCTCCATGCTTGATCACGTCAGAAACACGAAAGCCGGAAGCACATTGAGCGCTTCCGGCTTTCTCACGTCAGACTGATGAGAGGGATCAGAAGACGTATTGCAGGCGGGTCACGATGGCATTGCCGCCGTCGTCGCCCACGGTATTCTCGTTGTTGTCGGTGCGCACGTTGATGTAGTTGGCACTGACTTTCACGGCCTCGTTGACGTACCAGTTCACACCCAACGTGTGGCTTTTGGCCTTGCGCTCGTTCGACTGGTCCGCAGCGGTGACCAGGTTGCCATCTTCGACCTTGATGTCGTCAAAGCGATAGAAGACTTCCCAGGCACCCAGTTCCTTGTTCTGTGGTTTGATAGTGTCGAATTTGGCACCGTCAAGCTTGTAGATGCGCGGCTCGCCGGTCAGCGTGTACGCCATCTGGGCGTAATAACCAGAGGCCTTCAGGTCATTGTTGGCCTGGTCAGCTTTCAGCTTGCGGCGAAGGTACTCGGCCTGAACCGAGAATGGGCCGGTGGCCCAGGCGCCCTCAAGCCCCCAAACCGAATCGTCCTTCCACAGTCCGTCCTGTGCTGCCGCACCGCCAAAGAGCATGCGGTTGCCGTTCGTGCCGGCATCACCGCCACCATTGGTATCGACGCCACGGACACCGAGGCGTGAGCGAATCCGAGTATCAACTGCGCTGTCCTTGAGGTCGCGATAGGCGTATTGGGCGCCGACGTGCAGGACATTCCCATCCGTGTTCAATGGAGCGAAGACACCACGCACGTTGTAGCGCTTGGTGCTGTCACCATCAGAATTGTTGTTGGTTTCGCTGAAAACGCTACCGGACACGTAAGCCATGTCAGCGATGGTGCTGGTGGCCTGGATACCCATGCCAGCGTTGTCGTTGATCCAGTCCGCCAGGTCGTACGAGAGGTTCCGCTCCATGGCGGTGGTCCACTTCGAACTGGTGGCTTTCTCAAGACCGAAGTCGGTGTAGAAACGGCCGAAGCGCAGTTGGACCGGCTTGAAACCGGTGTAGGTCAGGCTGGCTTCGTCGAAGTAGCCGTCGGAGTCGTTGCCCGTGTTGCGGGAGAGGTCGTAGTTGACCTGGTACTTCCAGTCTCGGTACAGGGTGCCGCCGAACTCAATGTAGGCTCGACGGAAGTAAGCCGCATCCGCGGTATCGCCATTCTTGGTGAAAACGCCATCGAATCGGCCGTAATCAGCCTGGACTCGACCGCCCAGTTTGAAACTGAATTCCTTGTCAGTAGTCGATACTTCAAGACCGCCCTTGGTCTTCAGAACGAGATCAGCCCCGTCAGTGGTTACTGTTCCGGAGAATGCTTGCGAGGAAAATGTGCCTACTATTGCGGCAGCCAACAGCTTTTCCCGCATGTTCGAAGAACGGATCATTGCTTGCCTCTCGTATGTTAAGTGCTTAGCTACCGACGTTGTATTTCGCCCTGCGTCGGCCTAAATTTATCTTGCAGATGGGAGCAGGCCACGGTTGTCACCTGCTGTAACAAGATGCCTTTGTTCTAAGCACTCTGACTAGATTGCAAGCGAATATGACAGTTGTGTTTCTATAGTGTTAAGGGGAAATTTTTAAACCTAACAAAACTGTTACCGAACAAGCCAGTCCTTCTTATCAAAAAAGCTCTTCTTGATCAATCTTCGGATTCCCAGAACGTGCGGATTACGGACAAGCTTCGTTTTGATAACAAGAAAGACATCTTTCTCCTCCAGATCGTCCAAAAAGCCCGGCACCGGCAGAATGTTCCTCTCCATCTTTCGACTGTAGTCGGGCAGCACACCGATACACGCGCCCCCTACGACAAGGCCACGGGATAAGCTATAGCTCTTTACCCGAGTGGTACCGCCCTGATGCTCAGCCATTATCGATGCCCACTTTCGTGAGCCCGCCAAGATCTCTTCATCCCAAGGGACAACGAGCATGAAGTTGTGCAAATCCAGGCTCTGCACTGGTAGGGTGACGCTTCTTGAGTAGCGACTGGAGATGAACAGCGCGTGCCCAATCCGGCCCAGCCGTTCAAACCTATACGTAGGATGGCGATCAAAGGCGCCCTCATCATCTGGGCTCACGAAAGCAATACCGACATCGACTTCACACTCTGAAAGCATCTGCGTAGTGCATTCTGAGTGGATTTCCAGCTGCATTTCGGCATGATCACGCACGTAGGCGACTAGATAGCGGTTCACGATGTCGCTTAGTACTGGCTCTGTAATCGCGATGGTAAGCCTAGGAACCTCCTTCTCACCGGACTTGCCAAGGCCGTCTGGGCCGAAAAGCTGGCACAGGTAATGGCTGACCCTCTCGCCTGTGCGGGTCAGAGCAAGCTTGTTGTGTTTGTAGACAAACACGGGAGCACCAATGTGCTCTTCCAGTTTCTCCAAGCGTTTCCGAAGGCCTACCACTGGCACATTGAGGCCTCGGGCAGCCTGTTTGAAACTGGCACAACGTGCTGTTGCGAAAAACTCTACGGCCAGCTGATCATCAATTGGCAGATCATCCAATATGTCAGGACTGTAAGGAACAACGCTGCTTGTAAATGTTTCATTTTGTGTAACCATTGGGTCCCCCTTAATTCGGGGAATCTATCTCAATGCCACCCAGCATTTCCTCATCTTGTCAGCATTGTAATCCGCAGGTCATGCATGCGTTATCGGGAAGGCTTTTATTTCGAAAGCGTAATTTTCGAGCAATCCTGTTGATATTGTAGCGTGCTAGCCTAGCGCCAACTTTATTGCTTGGCAGATCTCAGTTTAGCCAATTACGCATTTACATTTGATTCACTTTTTTTCACCTTTGCCTCCATAGGCTTTGGGCATGGAAAATCAAACCCCACCTCTTATTACCTTACTGATTCGTTATCTGGGGATCGGCTTCATAGCAACGGGAATCCATTATGCGGTGTTCCTAGTGCTGGTTACGACAGAATTAGCTACTCCGTTGCTGGCCAGTATCTGTGGCGGCATGGTTGGCGCAATCGTAAGCTTTATTGGAAATAGGGCGCTCTGTTTTGTGGCAGATGGCTCTCGTAAATTTCAGCCTGTCAGGTTTGCACTGGTCGCGTTAGCCACAAACTTCGGCAATGGCGTGGGTATGTGGTTCCTCATCAAGTCGAATCTGTCACCGCTCATCTCCCAAGTTGTAGTGACCCTAGTCCTCACTGCACTTGGATTCATTGCACATCGTTTTTGGACATTCAATCATGCAGACATTACATCGCTTTCCCGAGCGCCCTGATCCCTTGTTAACCATCGTGGTCCCTTGCTTCCAGGAAGAGGAAACCATCCCCGAGTTCCACCAGCGCATCACCCGCGTCGTGAGGCGCTTACCCGTCTCCTGCGAAATCCTCTATATCGACGATGGCAGTAACGACCGAACGGCCGACATTCTTCGCCACTATCAGGATGGGTCATCTGTACGTTGTCTGTCCCTGAGTCGCAACTTCGGCAAAGAGGCTGCACTCAGCGCCGGGATAGATCATGCCCGTGGTAGTGCGCTGATCTTTATCGATGTCGACCTGCAGGACCCACCAGAGCTCATCTCGGCCATGGTGGACCACTGGCAACGCGGTTACGACGTGGTGAACATGCAGCGCAACCTGAGAGTCGGTGATTCGTGGTTTAAGCGCATGAGTGCCCGGGCTTACTACTGGGTCATGCAGCGCCTGGTGGAGAAGGTGGACATGCCGGCCGATGTCAGTGATTTCCGATTGATTGGGCCTGCGCCGCTGGCAGCACTGCGGGCGCTGGACGAACGCTCCAGGATTCTCAAAGGCATGATCGGCTGGGTAGGCTTCCGTACCATCGAGCTGCCCTACAATCGCACCGTTCGCCATGCCGGCAGCACCAAGTGGAATGCAGCTGGCCTGTTCAATCTGGCCATCGAAAGCATCGTCAGCTTCTCTCGCAAACCGCTGCGCATTTTCAGCCTCATCAGTTTCGGTCTTTTCGTCTCCAGCATCTGCTACATGCTTGCGTCGCTCGTGGCAGGCAGTTTCGACATCCATCACCTGATCGTCGGAATGGCTTCATTCATGTGCGTCGGTGTTGCCATGGTGGGGGAGTACCTGGGCGTGACACTCGCGGAAGTGAAGCGCCGGCCCCTCTATTTCCTGAAGCACAGCAGCAAGGCGGATCCCGTGTCACTCCACCCTTCGATGGCTTCGATCGAGGGTAAGAAATGCTGAGCCTGAAAAACGAGCGGACGCTGTGGTGGATCCTGGGTTCGATTTTGCTATTGCGTTTGGCGGGGCTGGGCATCTATCCACTGATGGACACATCGGAGGCTCGCTACGCTGAAATGGCTCGCAAGATGGTCGAGTTGAATGACTGGATCACACCCATGTTCGACTATGGGGTACCGTTCTGGGGCAAGCCACCGTTGTCTTTCTGGACCCAGGCCGCGAGCATGACGGTCTTTGGCGTTAACGAGTTCGCCGCGCGTTTCCCGGCGTGGCTACTGCACCTGGCAAGCTGTTTCATCATCATCAAACTCGGCACGCAGCAGATTTCCCGTAACGCCGGCATTTGGGCCGCCATTATCTTTTCCAGCACCACCCTTGGCCTGGTCTCCAGCGGTGTCGTGCTGACCGACCCTGTTTTGTCGTTCTCGATTCTGCTGGCCAATTACGGTTTCTGGCGTTGGATGAAGTGCGCCAGCAAGGCGGATGCCTACCTGATGTTCGCAGGTCTCGGGCTGGGCTTGCTTGCCAAAGGACCTCTGACCCTGGTGCTTATGGGTGCGCCGGCATTCGTCTGGTTCGTTATCTACAAGGAATGGGGACGGGTACTGAGACTTCCCTGGATCAGCGGCCTTGTGCTCATGTTCGGTATATCCGTGCCTTGGTATATCGCGGCCGAGATGAAAACGCCCGGCTTCATGGAGTACTTCTTCGTTGGTGAGCACTGGAGCCGCTACGTCGTCAGTAACTGGGCGGGCGACCTATATGGCAGTGCTCATGCCAAGCCCTATGGAACCATCTGGATCCAGCTCGGATTGTCGCTACTGCCATGGGCCTTTTTCTTACCATTGCTGATCCGCAAGCGTGACTCAATGCAGCGCTTCGAGGCCTACCTCTGGCTTTGGGCTATGGCGACACCGGTCTTCTTCACATTCGCTGGCAACATTCTGTGGACCTACCTGCTACCTGCGCTACCAGCTTGGGCATTGCTGCTGTCCGCACGGGTTAGCGAAGTTGGCCCGAAGACCACCTGGGCTGCCGCTGCGAGCGCTTTGGTGTTGCCAATCATCGGTGCGGGCATCATCTACGCCGGGGTACTTGAGGAGCGACCTCAGAATCAGCGAGATGTGGTTCAAGCCTGGCTCAATGTACAGTCTGCTCATTCCGCTCCCCTGATCTATCCTGGCCGCCGCTCATACTCGTCGGAGTTTTACAGCAGCGGAAAGTCCGAGAACATCAAGGATCCTGCCAAGTGGCCGCAGGATGGCTCGTTCTATCTGTCCAGGCGCTTGCGAGACAGCAAGGATGGTCTGCCCGCTGATCTAGCCTGTACAGCGATCACCGAAGCGAACGCCAGCCAGCTCCTGCTGTGCCACTGGAAACGTACCGTACAAGGTGCCGAGGGTCTGGCTGGAGAAAGCAATGCAGGAACGCCTCGCAAGAACGAAGGCTAAATTCCATGCACAAAAAAGCCAGGTTTTACCCTGGCTTTTTTGTCGATTACTTTCGTCATTTGAAGTCCTATTTAACCGCCGATTAATTGTCGGCTTGTTCCTTACCATCCTTGCTTTCTTTCTTTTGCTCTTGAGCGACTTGTTGTTTGTTCTGGTCCGAAGAGTCATCGCTCCATAGGCGAGCCTGTTCGGTTCGGAAGTTCTCGTTGAACTGTTTCGCTCGCTCGAAGCCGCCCTCAGCGTAAGCGGTACCCATGAGACCCAGCAGCAGGCTGCCAATAGCGATAGATTTGACAAATTTCATTGTGAACCTCGGTTCATACTAGGCCTGCCTGATTAGCGGCCTTTGTTGGTTTGTAGTTTAGGAACGCGAAGCTAACGACAAGGTGAGTCAATAATTACAATTCCGTCATTTTGGCAGCAGGTAGGGTGCGTTAAATCTTCAAATCTGGAAGGATCATGTCTATCTCGGCACTGTCGAGGGCGACTAAGAATTTTCTCTTAAATTGCAATTTTGATATCTAGCGCGTTATTTCAGCGCGGCGTTGTTGGCCGCCACAGGAGATAGGCATGAATGACATAGAGCCCTGGGCAGTTGCTATCGGTGACTTTCGCCGCTGCACTGAAAAACTCACTGTCCAGCTCGATGAGCTGACCTCGCAGACGCGCACCTCCAGCGCTGTTCTGGAGAGGTCGAACGAACTGGTGGAGCAGGTGGACGCTGTCGGCCGGCAGATTCAGGAGGAGGTGCGAAAGGCGGAGAAGGCTTGGTCGAACGCGGAGGAGGTTGCCTTGCGCGCCGCTGCATCAGCGTATTCTGCGGCATGCCGTGGAGTCGACACCGCCATCCAGCCACTGATCTCGGAGCTTACAGCCGCGACAAAGGCTGCGGACGCCTCTATCCAGGAGCTCAAGCGGGCCCCGGTGCTGGCCAAGCGTTATGTGATGGTGGTCGCCACAGCGTTCTTCATTCTGGCGCTGATCTGTGTCTACTCGACCATGCGCCTGATCGATGCCGCCGGCAGCGTAAGTGCTCAAGAGAAAGTGAATGCTCAGTACTTCTCCCACCTGTGGAAGAATGCCAATCCTGACGAGCAGAAGATCATCAAGTCGGTGATTCTGCGGTCGCCCATGGACCCTGTGGTCCTCCGGCACTGATGCATTGAGGCAAACAAAAAGGCCCGTCGATTGACGGGCCTATTCATGTCTGCGCGGTTTAAGCAGCGTTCATTGTCGGCTGCATCAACTGGGCTGCAGGAAAGTGAAGGTGGAACCAGGTGAAGTTTTCTTCGGTCACCTCCACGCTCGCCGACCCCTGGTGCAGGCTCATGATCGACTGCACGATGGCCAAGCCAAGACCGGTACCGCCTTCACTCCGTGCTCGGCTCTTGTCCACACGGTAGAACCGCTCAAACAAGTGCGCATGGTGTTCCTTGGCGATCCCGCGGCCGGGGTTTCCAACACTCAACGTCGTACCGCTCGCACTATGCTGCACCTTCACGTAAACCGTGCGGCCGCGAGGGCAGTAGCGGATAGCGTTCGACACGAGGTTCGAGACGGCCCGTTGAACCATCAGACGGTTCCCGCGTACCACATCATTACTGCCAGAGATCTGCAGCTGGATCTCGCCTTCCTCTGCGGAAATGCTGAAGAGGTCGCACACACGCTGAACCTCGTCGACCAGAGACACGGGTTCGAACTCCACCATGGATGCCGGATGACTGACCTGGGCCAAGAACAGCATGTCGGAAACCATGCGGCTCATGCGGTCCAACTCTTCTGTGCACGACTCCAGAACCTCCCGGTACTCGGAAAGCGATCGTTCTCTGGTCAAGGCAACCTGGGCCTTACCCATCAGGTTGGAGAGCGGTGCCCGTAGTTCGTGAGCAAGGTCGTCAGAGAACTGCGATAGCTGCTGAACCCCATCATCCAGGCGAGCCAGCATGATGTTAATGCCGTCGGCAAGCATTTTGAGTTCTGCTGGCATCCCATCAGTTGGAAGGCGATGGTCGAGGCTCTCGGTTGAGATCTTCGACGCGATCTTGAGGAATTTGGTCAGCGGCAGCAGGCCTCTGCGCACTGTCCACCAGCCAATGGCCAGGATCAACGCGAGGATGACGGGGGACATCATCAAGGCCCAGGTCAGCAACGCATCGAGCAGCGCCTCACTGGATGACTGGTCCATGGTCATATAGACGCTGACCTCTGTTCCATCGCCCAATCGCATGATCCTAGAAGCACTCAGCAGAGGACGGTCCTGCGTATCACGCCATTCGTGCTCTTTGGGCTGGGCCGCCGGCTGAAACTTGTGCACCTCCAGGTTGACCTGTTTCGAGCCAATCGAGAGCAAGGGAGTCTGATTCTGTGAGGTATCGAATATGCTCACATACAGGTTGTTGTGGCCCATGACCAAATCGACAAGCTGATGCGCATCTGCGTTAACGCCGGAGATGTCCGAGATGGTGGACAGGTTGTGAGCCATCCCCGCCATCTTTACTTCCAGATCCGCTCTGGCATTTCTTTCCAGAGCCTTGCCAACCATCAGATAGCCGAAGGTGGCGAACAGAAGCAGCAGCGCTGCGCTCATCAAACCAACTTTTAACCCCAGCTTTGCAGCCAGGCTGAAGGGCCTCATGCGCGTTCCTCAAAAACGTACCCAACGCCACGAAGCGTGTGAATGAGCTTGGTTTCAAACGGGTCATCGATCTTCGAGCGCAAGCGCCGGATGGCGACATCGATGACATTGGTGTCGCAATCGAAATTCATATCCCAGACCAACGAGATGATCTGAGAGCGGGTCAGCGCTTCGCCCGATCGGCTCATGAGCAGGTGCAGGAGCGCAAATTCCTTGGTGGTGAGATCGATGCGTGTGCCACCGCGGAAGACGCGATGGCGGACGGAGTCGAGTTCTAGGTCGGCAATTTTCAGCGAGCTCTTCTCGATCAGCTCATCACCACGGCGCTGCAGCGAACGGATGCGAGCAAGCAGTTCAGGAAATTCGAATGGCTTCACAAGGTAGTCATCCGCGCCGCCGTCCAAGCCCTTGAGCTTGTCATTGATGCGTCCGCGGGCGGTCAACATGATGATGCGAACCCGGCTGGTCTTACGGATGGTTTCCAGCAGGTCCCAGCCGTCGATACCCGGGAGGTTCACGTCCAGAAGGACCAACGAATAGACATTAGTGTTGAACAAGTGCAGGGCATCTACACCGTTGTGCACGATATCTACGACATACCCGCTTTCGGATAGGCCCTGCTGAAGATATTCGGCAGTTTTAATTTCGTCTTCCACAACTAGAACGCGCATAACTTATCTCAAGGTGTGAGGAAGGAGTTGGCCTAATCCGCCAAGATTATGGTTGCAGGCTGTTCGAAAGTTAGGCAGGGAGTATGGCATGTGGTAGTCACTACCTCTGTCCATACGCCGGGTCACCTGAGGACGCTTGAATCTTAACGCGAAGAAGCTGACCGCGGCGAAATCCTACAAATTTGTAATGTAGCCGCAAGATTTCTGACAGTCATGCAGGCTCCACCTCTGAGCTTAGCGGATTCTGGGGCCTGCGGCGGTGTGCGACAGCTTCGCCTGACAGGTGGAATCGGCCAGGACAGGCAGTATTTCGGTCGTTAGCTTGCAGAGACTGGACTGGCCTTGGATCGAGTGCGCCACGCAGGCAGTCCCCATGCACAGCCACAAACTGCTACGTCTTTCTGCGATTTAGTTCACGTGGCGGCTCAGTAGTCTCTCGAATAATTACCTTACAATCCATTACATGTCCAAATTGTAATTGCGCGATCATCTTGGTGTTAGCCTCTTTTGCTAGTTTAAGGCCAGCGGAAGAGGCATCGCTGCTTTGGAAATTGTCTCATTTCAAAGCGGCTTGGCAAGAGCAGCGGGCAGTTGTTCTCGTCAATGCATTCACCTGTAAACCATGCGCTCCTTTGGTAGGTGAATTTTAGCGCCCCCTACGGGCGCTTTTTTATTAAGGGACTTCTTATGAACACTACTGTATCAGCGATCGCCGTGTTTATGCTCTTCACATCACTAGCAGCCAATGCACAAAGCGGCATGGAAATAAACCAAAGCATCGAGCGTTCTGCTAGAGAGGCTACTGCGGATTATGCTCAGCGCGTAAAAAAGCCTATGCCTCAACTTGAAGACTATGATTACGGCATGGAACTTGATGTTGGTAAGTTGGTGTATGTGTCACCCAGCGTGCGATACTGCGGTAATGTAAGAAGTATGATGACCTACGAAGACTCGAAAGGCGAGCTGCACATGGTTCGCTACCTTGTGAAGGGCGAGTGCATTAACAGCCGTTAAGGAATCTCCGAACAAGCCTTCAGTTATGCGAGAATCCCCGCAACACCTGATCCGAGCCGCCCATGAGCCAGATGAGCTTTTCCGACTTTGAGTACGCCGGCAAGCGCAAGCAGACCCGCCGAGAGCGCTTCCTCGCCGAAATGGATCAGGTGGTGCCCTGGGCAGGCCTGCTGGAGCTGATCGAACCGTTCTACCCCAAGGCCGGCGGCGGTAGAAAACCCTATCCTCTGGAAACCATGCTGCGCATCCATCTGTTGCAGAACTGGTTCTCCCTGAGCGACCCGGCCATGGAAGAAGCGCTCTACGAAATCACGCCCATGCGCCAGTTCGCACTCCTGACGCTGAGCGCGCCAATCCCCG
>NZ_FOED01000036.1:0-8408 GCF_900110545.1 Pseudomonas sp. Snoq117.2
TTCGGTAGCACAGTGGCAAACGTGCAGATCTCCCAGGGTAATTCGCGCGACCTTCCTGCTTATGCCTGTCGGATCTACGTCACAGCGTTCCGTGCAAGTATCGGGCTTTGGCGATTTGTGCCACCTCACCCCGCTGTGCCGCCTCTATCCGCTTCCTGTTCGTCAGGCCAGCATTTTGCCTCGGGCTTCCTTCAGATTCGCAGTCACCTGCGACACCCTTGCCTCTGGCTAACACTTCCCCTTGCCGGGTGTGTAGAGGACTTTCACCTCCAAGTCACCCGCCTGGCCACCACAGCCAAGCGGGTTGCGCTTACGCGCAACGCGCCATGCCTGGCGCACACAAAAAAGCCCACAACGCGTGTTGTGGGCTTCTCTTTAGCGGCGGCTATCAGCTAACCGCCTCAGCCTCCTCACCATCTTCATCCTTGCGGTGCGCCCAGTGATACAGGGCTGGCAGTACCAGCAACGTCAGCGCGGTGGAAGACAAGATCCCGCCAATCACCACCGTCGCCAGAGGCCGCTGAACTTCTGCACCGGTACCGGTGGCCAGGGCCATCGGGATGAAGCCCAGGGACGCCACCAAGGCAGTCATCAGAACAGGTCGCAGACGGGTTAATGCACCTTCATCGACTGCCTGCCTGAGCGTTCGCCCTTCCTCCCTTAGCCCGCGGATGAAGGCAATCATCACCAGGCCGTTCAGTACTGCAACTCCGGACAGTGCAATGAAGCCGACACCTGCCGAGATCGACAGAGGGATGTCCCGCAGCCACAACGCCACGACACCACCGGTGAGTGCGAATGGAATACCGGTGAAGACCAGCATGCCGTCCTTCAGGTTGTTGAACATCAGGAACAACAAGGTCATGACCAGCAGCAAGGCGACTGGAACAACGATCTGCAGCCGTTTGGCAGCCGACTGCAGCTGCTCGAACTGGCCACCCCAAGTCGTCCAGTAGCCCGCAGGGATTTGCACCTTCTGATCCAGCGAAGCGGTCGCCTCCTCAACGAAGGATCCCAGGTCACGGCCTCGAACGTTGGCGCTGACGATTACTAGACGCTTGCCGTTCTCGCGGCTGATTTGGTTCGGGCCCAGTTGCAGGTCCAGATTAGCGACCTGCGACAGCGGGATGAAACCGATCTGGTTGGCACCCTGAGCCGCATTGGCAGGCACCGGAATCAGCAAACTGGACATCCCCGCTACGTCGGTGCGAACGGTCTCAGGCAGGCGCACTACCATGTCGAACCGACGGTCGCCCTCATACAGCGTGCCGGCCTGGCGACCACCCACGGCGATAGCGATCGAGTTCTGAACATCCGCGATGTTCAGGCCGTAGCGTGCTGCTTTCTCGCGGTCGATGTTGATTGTCAGCACCGGCAGGCCGGATGTCTGCTCAACTTTCACTTCCGACGAGCCCGGTACCGCTTTGAGCGCTGCCGCGATCTTGTTGGCGGTATTGTTGAGTACGTCCATGTCATCGCCGAAGACCTTCACAGCGACGTCACTACGCACGCCCGAAATCAGCTCGTTGAAACGCAGTTGGATTGGCTGCGACAACTCGTAGTTGCTTCCTGGAACACCCGCTGCAGCCTTCTGCACCTCAGCAATCAGCTCATCGCGAGGCTTCTTGGGGTTAGGCCACTGATCCTGAGGCTTGAGCATGATGTAGGCGTCGGAGGCGTTCGGTGGCATCGGGTCAGATGCAATTTCCGCGGTACCCGAACGTGCGAACATACGCTCGACTTCAGGCACCTGCGCTATTACCGCTTTCTCCAGACGCTGCTGCATCTCGACGGACTGAGTGAGGCTCGTTCCAGGCACACGCATGGCCTGCATCGCAAAGTCACCCTCACTGAGACTTGGGATGAACTCGCTACCCATACGACTTGCCAGCACGCCGCTCAGTACGACCAAGGCTACTGCGGCCGAGAAAGCGATGTTCCGATGTCCCAGCACCCATTGAAGAACCGGCTCATAGCGCAGTCGAGCTGTGCGCATGACCACACCTTCTTCTTCCTTCACCTTGCCAGTGACGAACATGGCAATAGCTGCAGGAACAAAGGTAACAGACAGGATCATTGCACCCAACAGCGCCATCACAACGGTGAAGGCCATCGGGTGGAACATTTTGCCTTCGACGCCGGTGAGGGCGAAGATCGGCAGGTAAACCACCATGATGATCAGCTGACCGAAGATCAGCGGCCGGCGAGCTTCTCGCGCCGCGGCAAAGACCTCGTGGAAGCGTTCAGTTTTGGTGAGCATGCGGCCATGCTTATGCTGCGCATGAGCCAGTCGACGGATCGCGTTTTCTACAATAACCACGGCACCGTCGACGATGATGCCGAAGTCGAGTGCCCCCAAACTCATTAAGTTGGCACTGACCTTGTTGTTGAACATGCCTGTGAAGGTGAACAGCATGGACAGCGGAATCACCATCGCGGTGATCAGTGCCGCACGGATGTTGCCGAGGAACAGGAACAGAATGGCGATTACCAGAATCGCACCTTCCACCAGGTTCTTCTTCACCGTCGCGATGGCTTTTTCAACCAGGTTGGTACGGTCGTAAACGGTCACGGCCACCACGCCCTTTGGCAGGGTGCGGTTGATGTCCGCCAGTTTGGCGGCGACAGCTTGAGATACGGTGCGGCTGTTTTCACCAATCAGCATGAACACGGTACCGAGCACGACTTCGCGGCCGTTCTCAGTAGCAGCACCTGTACGGAGCTCTTTACCGATGCTGACGTCAGCAACGCTGCTGATACGAATCGGTGCACCATCCACACTGGTGATCACGATGTTGGCTATGTCGTCGATGTTGCCTACCTGGCCGGGCGCACGGATGAGCAACTGCTCACCATTACGTTCGATGTAGCCGGCGCCGACGTTGGCGTTGTTACTTTCCAACGCTGCAACCAGGTCATTGAGGGTCAGCTTGTAGGTAGCCAGGCGCTTTGGATCCGGCGCAACCAGGAACTGCTTGGCATAGCCGCCGATGGTATTGATCTCGGCCACACCCGGGACGTTGCGCAGCTGAGGCTTGATGATCCAGTCCTGGATCACGCGCAGGTCGGTCGGGGTGTACGGCGTACCGTCCTCTTTGACCGCGCCATCTTCGGCTTCAACGGTCCACAGGAAGATCTCACCGAGACCGGTGGAAACAGGCCCCATGACAGCTTCCACGCCATCTGGCAGCTGTTCCTTCGCAACCTGCAGTCGCTCGTTGATCAGCTGACGGGCAAAGAAGATGTCAGTGCCATCCTTGAAGATCACGGTGACCTGAGACAGGCCAGAGCGAGACAGGGAACGGGTCTGCTGAAGGCCCGGGAGACCGGCCATTGCTGTTTCAACTGGAAACGTGATCCGTTGTTCGGTTTCCAACGGCGAATAGCCAGGCGCTGCAGTGTTGATCTGCACCTGGACGTTGGTGATATCGGGTACCGCATCAATGGGCAGCTTTTGATAGCTGTAGATACCGATACCCGCCATGATCAGAACAGCGATCATTACTACGATGCGCTGCTCGATGGCGAATCTGATGATACGTTCAAACATGAGAAATCATCCTGTCAGTTCGCATCAGTGACCGTGTTCGGCAGAAGCTTTGCCGAGCTCGGACTTGAGTGTGAAGCTGCCACTGGTTGCTACCTGGGCGCCGGCTTCAATACCGTCGATGACTTCCACGTACCCATTATCGCGACGACCCAGTTTTACCGGGCGGGTGTCAAACCCATCTGGGGTGCGTACGAATACCGAGGGTTTGTCTTCAACGGTCTGCACTGCGTGCTCAGGGACCGCTACGGCAACTCGATCGGTTTGGGAAGTGACCGCAATGTTCACGAACAGGCCTGGACGCCAGGCACCGTTGGGGTTGGTCAAGGTGACGCGGACAGTAGCTGCACGGTTTTGCTCGCCCAGCAGGCTCCCGACATAACCCACCTTCCCTTCGACCTCGACGTTCATGTCAGGCGAAGAGACTTTCACCGCACGACCAGTCGTGACTTTGCCCAGATCTGTAGGCGGGACGGCGAAGGTTGCCCAGACCTGATTCAGGTCGGAAAGGATGAAGGCGTTGGTCGCCTCGCTGACGACTTCGCCAACGGTCAGGTGTTTCTCCACCACCACGGCGTCGAAAGGGGCTCGGAGTTCGTAACGATTACCGCCAACGGAGTTAACCGAAGCACCGATCGCACCGACCTTCTGCTTGGCGTTGGCCAAGGAGATCTCCGCTTCTTGCAGCGCTTGGCGTGCTTGGAGGTAGTCTTGCTCTGCGGAAATCTTGTCCTGCCACAGCTGCTTCTCACGCTCGAAGGTCACACGCGCCAGTTCGACGCGACGCTGTGCGGCCTGTTGTTCGCTGCGCAGGTCAGAGATCTGCTGGCTGGCGATTACAGCGAGGACCTGACCCTTTTTGACCGTCTCACCCAGATCGGCTTGGACAGTCTCAACAACGCCAGGAACACGAGGAACTACGTGGGCGGTCCGGTCTTCATCGAAGCGAATTTCGCCCGGGAAGCTCACGACTGTACCCAAGTCACGGGGTGCTGCAGCTTCGAGAGCAACGCCGGCTGCCTTGATCTGTTCAGCGCTGAGCCTCAGCTTGCCCTCTTCTTCACCACCCTCTTCGCTGTGACCTTCTTCACCATGGCCCTCATCACCTTCCTCTTTGGCGGCAGATGCGGCTTTCTTTTCGTCGCCATGACCATCGTTAGCGCCATGCTCGGCGGTACTGGCGGCCTGCTGTCCGGAACTGTTGTTCCAGGCAAGGCTGCCAAATCCGAGGGCTGCCACAGCGGCTACCGCGAGGGCGATCTTGCGTTTGTTATCCATTGCTACTCCTGCTAATCGTAGGCACCGGCTTGTTCAAGGCTGTGTGCCGAAGAAAATGTTTGGCCCGTTCAGCGAGCGCCGGCAGTTGAGCCGACTTCGCCATAAACCCTTTCCACCTGCGCACGCGCATTGGTCGCCGCTGCCAACGATTCGAGGTATTGGCCACGAGCGACGATCAAGGTGCGCTGGGCATCCAGCACTTCGATGAAGCCGAATTTGCCCATCTCGAAGCCGCGGGTTGCTGTCTCTACGGCTTGTTGGGCTGACGGCAGAATGGTCTTGTCGTAGGACTCGACCTCCTGCATGGCGGTGGACCACTGGTTCAACGCGGTTTGGGTTTCGGTGCGCAGGCGCAGCTCCACGGCATTGCGCTGGTCTCGGGCCTGATCTGCACGTCGAGAAGCGGAAAGGATGTTGCCCTGGTTGCGATCAAACAGCGGCAAAGGCATAGACAGGCCAACAGTGTTGACTCGCTCTCGTACAGAGCGGTCGTACTGGCTACCTACGCTGACAGTAAGGTTCGGGATACGCTGAGCTTTCTCTGAGCGGAGCGAGGCATCGCTCTTGTCGATCTGTACCACGGCCTGGCGCATTTCTGCGGTCTGGTCGAGCTTTGCCAGTAGATCTTCAGTACGAGGCGGCAAGCCCGGAGATAGGGTTGGCGATTCGAGTCGATCAAACACGGTGACTGAGCTGCCCGTAATTTGAGCGAGCTGTTGGTAAGCGGTTGCTTTCTCTGTTTCGGCGCGTCGAACTTGCAGCTTGGCCTCGGCCAGTTGCACCTGGGCACGGGTGGCTTCTACCGGAGACGATTTACCTGCGCGAACACGGCCATCGACGATGCGGAGACCGCGCTCAGTCAGTTCGAGAGATTGCTTGGCCAGGTCAAGGCCTGTCTGGGCCCGCAATGCGGCGTAAAAGGCCTGCACGACGTCTGCACGCAGACCGTTCACGCGACGGTCCAACTCCAGCTGTGCGGCGGTCTGCCCGTAAGTGGCGACGTCAACACGAGCTCCCCGCTTGCCACCCAGTTCCAGGGTCTGGCTAAGCGACACGGTCGTCGTGCTGGTGTTACGACGGGTGTCTTCTACGTCGAACGAAATAGTGGGGTTGGGGATAAGCCCGGCCTGCTTGCGAGCACCATCAGCGATCCCAATCTCTTGCCGGGCCGCGGCCAGGTCAGGGTTGGCATCCATGGCCGTCGAAAGCGCCTGGGGCAAGCTGATGCTTTGGGCAAGAGCTGCAGGTGCCATCAGTCCAGAAATGACTGCACAGAGTGCAGCGATCTTCCAGGGCGAGACAGAGGTCTTGGATAAGACATTGCGGTTATACCGGGGCACTTTGATGGTCCTCGTGCACAAACTTCGATAAAGCTTGGCGAGAACGCCGAAACAGCTGCCAAGCCCCACTTGATTAGGTGATGGCACTCTAAAGAGCGGTAGCTATCAGAGGGGTGGCTAGAAAATTACAATTTCGTAAGAAAGCGCTGTAATGCCCGTAAATACTGGGAAATCTAACCCGGTACTAGGATTTCGTTACAAGCAACGGAGATGGCAAACACGCGGCGCGAAGGTGCCAAATAACGGACAGATGACGAAATTGTAATTGTTCTATCACCCTCCCGTTATCTTCGGCCTGCAAATATGAGCTCGCGCTACGCTAGGCGCGCCGCCGGGTCAGAACAATTAACGACACCCGCGCAGGTAAACATAATAAAAACTGCCGTGAATCAAAGGAGCATCGGATGAAAATCAAAGTACCACTGTATTTGGCGGCAGTTTCTGCGCTGTCTGGAAGCTATGCTGTTTCGGCACAGGCTGAAGACAAGCCAGAAGGCTTCATTGAAGGCAGCAGCCTTACAGTGCTGAACCGTAACTTCTACTTCAACCGTGATAATCGCGACAGCTCGGCCCCCACTTACAACAGTGGCAAGGGCAATACCAACGGCTACTCCGAAGCCTGGGCGCACGCGATCATCAGCAAATTCAACTCTGGGTTTACCCAGGGTACTGTTGGCTTTGGCGTTGATGCCTTCGCCATGATCGGCCTCAAGCTCGACACCGGTGATGGCCGCAACGGCGGCCGTAGCTCCTTCGATGTGCTACCCGTTGATAACAAGGGCGAAGCTCGCGACGAATACACCAAGGTCGGCGGCGCAGCCAAAGTCCGCTTGTTCGATACCATCGTGAAAGTGGGTGATGTTTTCCCATCGACTCCGGTCGTTGCATCCGGTGACTCTCGCCTGCTGCCAGAAAGCTTCCGCGGCGTGACCGTTGAGAACACCAGCATCCAAGGCCTCACCCTTCAGGGTGGTCGACTGCACGCCATGAGCCAGCCAGTCTCCAGTGACCTGAACGACAACTTCGTGACCTTCTACGGCGGCCCGGTCAACTCGCCATGGATCGGTTACGGTGGTGGTGACTACTCGATCAACGACAACTGGACTGTGAGCGTCTACGCCAGCCAGCTGAAAGACGTCTGGAATCAGTACTACGCCGGTACCAGCGTTGTTTACCCGCTGAGCGACGATCTGGCTCTGATCGGTGGCTTCAACTACTACAAAGCCGTAGATGAAGGTAAGAAGCGCCTGGGTGAATTCGACAACAACATCTGGAGTGCCAAGGTCGGCGTGCGTTACGGTGCTCACACCCTGGCCCTGTCGCACCAGCGCAACAACGGCGACGACGATTTCGACTATCTGCGTCAGTCGGACTCGATTTTCGTCGACAACTCCATCCAGTACAGCGACTTCAACTCGCCGAAAGAGCGTTCCTGGATGCTGCGCTATGACCTGAACTTCACCAGCTACGGCATTCCAGGCCTGACGTTCATGACCCGCTACGCCAGAGGCTCGGGCGCGGATTACTCGAACGCTAACCAGTTCTACATGCGCACCGACGACAACGGCAACCCGCTCGACAATCAGAAGCGTTGGGAGCGTGACGTCGAAGTCAAATACGTTGTCCAAACCGGTCCGGCAAAAGACTTGTCCTTCCGGTTGCGCCAGGCAACCACGCGTGCTACTGCATTCGAATCGGATCTGGATGAAACTCGTGTAATCATCGAGTACCCGCTTTCGATTCTGTAATTCGCTAACTGGACCAGTTATTCCTTAGCTGGTCCTATTAGTAAAACGAGCATTACGAATTCACCTTGAGTGGCTTAAGTGCTCCTTTGGTAAAAGGTGGATATTTGGCGCCCATTGGGCGCCTTTTTTTTGCCTAGGGAATCTCCGAACAAGCCTTCAGTTATGCGAGAATCCCCGCAACACCTGATCCGAGCCGCCCATGAGCCAGATGAGCTTTTCCGACTTTGAGTACGCCGGCAAGCGCAAGCAAACCCGCCGAGAGCGCTTCCTCGCCGAAATGGATCAGGTGGTGCCCTGGGCAGGCCTGCTGGAGCTGATCGAACCGTTCTACCCCAAGGCCGGCGGCGGTAGAAAACCCTATCCTCTGGAAACCATGCTGCGCATCCATCTGTTGCAGAACTGGTTCTCCCTGAGCGACCCGGCCATGGAAGAAGCGCTCTACGAAATCACGCCCATGCGCCAGTTCGCACGCCTGACGCTGAGCGCGCCAATCCC